>NZ_JBHWFF010000020.1:31442-87590 GCF_042733785.1 Streptomyces sp. NPDC059695
GCGCCCCCCCCCTCCGCCCCCCCCCCCCCCCCCGTTCGCGTTTCCCGGCCCCGATTCCGGGCGGCCCCGCTTCGATTCCGGGCAGCCCGGAATCGCCGGAACGAATGCCGGGCGGAATTCCCGTTCTTTGTATACGGCGTGCGTGTTAATTCCGGGCGCTCGTCGTGTTGACTGCATGTTGCGAAACCCTCACACGGCGCTCCGGCCTCTTGAGCCGGTGCAGCGGCAGGGAGCGTTCCGCGTGCAGCGCGGTCAGCGCCCTCGCCCGCTCGGCGTCGCCGCGCGCCACGGCGTCCACGATCGCGCCGTGCTCGGCCCAGGCCTCGACGGGCAGGGCGGGCAGATCCACCGCGTACGTCCAGGCGATCTTGTGCCGCAGCTGGGTGAGCAGCGCCGTCAGCGCCGGACTCCCGGACGCCTGCGCGAGCGTCTCGTGGAACCAGCCGCCGAGCGAGCGCAGATCCTCGCCCTGACCGCGCCTGGCCCGCTCCTGCCCCAGCCTGACCAGGCCGCGCAGCACCTTGAGGTGGGCCTCCGTGCGCCGCTGCGCGGCCCGCGCGGCCCCCAGCGGTTCGAGCAGCGCCCGCATGTCGAGCAGATCGGCCGCCTCCTGCTCGGTCGGCTCGGCGACATGGGCGCCGGCGTGGCGCCGGGTGACGACGAAGCCCTCGGACTCCAGGGTGCGCAGCGCCTCGCGGACCGGGACGCGGGAGACCCCGTACCGGCGGGCGAGCTGCTCCTCGGTCAGCCGGGCACCCCGCTCGAACACGCCGGAGACGATGTCGTCCCGGATCGCCGTGCATACCGAGTGCGCGGGAATGCGCATGTCCGACCTCCGCCTTGGTCCGCGTGAGTCCATTCGATCGGCGCCTTTTCTGCGCCCGGTCTGCGACTCTATTGCAGCCCGCCGGAAATTCCGATGCCCCAGCGGAATCCATGACGGCCTTTGGCTTCTTTTGGTCAGCGAAAAGCCCCGGCTCAGTACGAGCCGGGGCTTTTGCGATGCGGTGCGCGGGGATCCGGGCCGACGGCCGGTCGGGTCAGGTCGGGTCCGGCCCGACCCTGTCCGGTCCAGTCCGGTCGGGTCCGGGCGAGTCCGGTCCGGTCAGACGTTGACGCCGCGGGCGCGGAGGTACGCGACCGGGTTGATGTCCGAGCCGTAGTCGGGGCTCGTGCGCGCCTCGAAGTGGAGGTGCGGGCCCGTGGAGTTGCCGGAGGAGCCCGAGACGCCTATCTGCTGGCCGGGCTCGACGGTCTGGCCGACGTAGACCCCAATGGAGGAGAGGTGCCCGTACTGGGTGTACGTGCCGTCGTTCATCCGGATGACGATGTTGTTGCCGTACGCGCCGCCCCAGCCGGCCTCGACGACGGTGCCGGAGCCCACGGAGACGACCCGGGTGCCGTAGGCCGCGTGGAAGTCGACGCCGGAGTGGCTTCCGGAGGACCAGAGGGAGCCGCCGGTCTTGTAGCCGGTGGAGACGTACGAGCCGCCGACGGGGAGCTGGAAGGAGGCCAGGCGGCGGCGCTCGGCCTCGCGGGCGGCGCGCTCACGCTCCAGCCGGATCTCCTTGGCCCGGGCCTCGGCCTTGCGCTTGGCCTCGGCCTCGGCCTTCGCCTTGGCGATGGCCTCGAAGGCCTCCCGCTCCTGGGCGGCGGCCTGGGCGTTGATCCGGTCCACGAGGGAGTCCTCGGTGATCACCTGGGTGAGACCGGTGTCCTCAGGGGAGCGGTTGTCGATGTCCGCGGCGAGAGCCGGGGAGGCGAGGGTTCCGATGACGCCGGTGGTGGCGAGCGTCGCGGCACCGGCGATGCCCACGCTGCGGCGTGCCATCCGGCTCGGACCACGATGCTTCCCGGTGGCACGGGTGAACGCCATGTAGGGGCTGATCCTTTCCTTCCTTCTCGCCTACCGGGTTAGCTGACGGGTTCGGAGCAGGAAGGTCTCCTACGGGCCCCTCCGTCGAGACGAAGGCACCCGATTCACCCCAGGGACTACGTGTGGGTCCCCGGCTCCCCAGGCTCGCGCCTGACGGGGACTCGGCGATGACTGTCCGATGCCGCGGCTGCGGCACGTGCAACTGACGAACAGCCGCCCTGACGCTATGCGGATCGTCTTTCAATCACCAACCAGACAGGTCTTTTGTAAGACATGCCACAGGGCAAACGATCATCTTGACCTCAATACGGACAAAGCGGAGGACCCCGACGAACCATGCCGTCGGGGTCCTCGCGTTGTCGTGCGGTGGCCGGAATCAGCCGGTCACGACGGT
The DNA here is from genome assembly GCF_042733785.1 of Streptomyces sp. NPDC059695. NCBI lineage: Bacteria > Bacillati > Actinomycetota > Actinomycetes > Kitasatosporales > Streptomycetaceae > Streptomyces > Streptomyces sp. NPDC059695. The sequence continues at coordinate 33,713 of NZ_JBHWFF010000020.1, forward strand.
CACTTCACCGATCCCGAGCGCGCGCACCGGCTCCGCGATCTGCGCCGCGTCACCGACGAGCACGGTGACGAGCCGGTCCACCGGGAAGGCGCTGACCACGGCGGCCGTCGCCTCGACCGTGCCGGTCTCGGCCAGGCGCGCGTACAACTGCGCCTGGAAGTCGTCCGGGAGGTGCTGCTCCACCTGGTCGGCGAGCGTCCCGGCGACGGAGGCGGCCGTCTCGTACTTGAGGGGCGCCACGCCCACCAGGTTCTGCACGGCCGTCTCGCGCTCGGCGTCGGTCAGACCCTCCGCGGCGAGCGTGCGCAGCACCGTGAACAGGTCCTCAAGCGCCGGACCCGTGTTCGGGGTGTCGAAGGATCCGCTGATGGCGAGCATCGCGGCGCCGTTCCCCCCGGCGTCCGAGCGGAGCACCTGGCCGAAGGCCCGCACGCCGTACGTGTAGCCCTTCTCCTCGCGCAGGACCCGGTCCAGACGCGAGGTCAGGGTGCCGCCGAGGCAGTACGTGCCGAGGACCTGGGCCGGCCAGACGCGGTCGTGCCGGTCGGCGCCGATCCGGCCGATGAGCAGCTGCGTCTGCACGGCGCCGGGGCGGTCCACGATGACGACCCGTCCGGTGTCGTCGGCGGTGATCGGCGGCATCGGGAGCGGCTCGGCGGGCTCGCCGGTCCAGGCGCCCAGCGTCTCGGCGAGGACCTTGTCGAGGTCGACGCCGGTCAGGTCGCCGACGACCACGGCGGTGGCCGTGCCGGGCCGGACGTACGCCTCGTAGAAGGCGCGGACGGCGGCGGCGTCGATCGCGGCCACGGTCTCCTCGGTGCCCTGGCGCGGCCGGGACATCCGGGACTCGGCCGGGAACAGCTCCTTCGAGAGCTGCTTGGCGGCGCGGCGGCCCGGATTGGCCGACTCGTGCGGGATCTCGTCGAGACGGTTGCGCACCAGGCGCTCGACCTCGGTCTCCAGGAACGCCGGGGCGATCAGGGCCTCGGAGAGCAGCCCGAGCGCCTTGGGCAGCCGGGAGGCCGGGACCTCCAGGGAGACCCGTACGCCCGGGTGGTCGGCGTGCGCGTCGAGCGTGGCGCCGCAGCGCTCCAGCTCGGCCGCGAACTCCTCGGCACTGCGCTGGTCGGTGCCCTCGGACAGCGCGCGGGCCATGATGGTGGCGACACCGTCGAGACCGGCCGGCTCGGCGTCCAGCGGGGCGGGCAGGAAGATCTCCACGGCGACGACCTGCTGGCCGGGGCGGTGGCTGGTGAGCAGCGTCAGACCGTTGTCCAGCTTCCCGCGGTCCGGGGCCGGGAAGGCCCACGGCTTCGCGGTGCCCGGCTGCGGCTGCGGGTGGAAGTCCATGCTCGTCAAGGACACGGCGGCGTCCGTCACTGGTCCGCTCCCTCTTCGTCGTCTTCGCCGTCGGCGCTGTCGCTCTGCTCGGTCGCCAGGGGCTCGTAGACGAGCACCGCGCGGTTGTCGGGGCGCAGCTTCGCCGCGGCGACCTCGCGCACCTCCTCGGCGGTGATGTCGAGGACCCGGTCGACGGCGGTCAGGGCGAGCTGCGGGTCGCCGAACAGCACGGCGAACCGGCACAGTTCGTCCGCGCGGCCCGCGACGGTGCCGAGCCGGTCCAGCCACTCCCGCTCCAACTGGGCCTGCGCGCGCTCCATCTCCTCGGGCGTGGGGCCCTCGGTGGCGAACCGGGCGAGCTCCTCGTCGACGGCCGCCTCGATCTGCGGGACCTCGACGCCCCCGGAGGTCTTGACGTCCAGCCAGCCCAGCGAGGGCGCTCCGGCGAGCCGCAGCAGGCCGAAGCCGGCGGCGACGGCCGTGCGGTCACGGCGGACCAGGCGGTTGTGCAGGCGGGAGGACTCCCCGCCGCCCAGGACCGTCAGGGCCAGGTCGGCGGCGTCGCACGCGCGCGTGCCGTCGTGCGGCAGCCGGTAGGCGGCCATCAGCGCGCGGGCCGGGACCTCCTCCTCGACGACCTCGCGGAGCTGCTCGCCGATGACCTCGGGCAGCTCGCCGGAGCGCGGCGCGGGCTTGCCGTCGTGGGCGGGGATCGAGCCGAAGTACTTCTCCACCCAGGCCAGCGTCTGCACCGGGTCGATGTCCCCGACGACGGACAGCACGGCGTTGTTCGGGGCGTAGTACGTGCGGAAGAAGTTCCGCGCGTCCTCCAGCGTCGCCGCGTCCAGGTCGGCCATGGAGCCGATCGGCGTGTGGTGGTACGGGTGGCCCTCGGGGTAGGCGAGGGCGGTCAGCTTCTCGAAGGCCGTGCCGTACGGCACGTTGTCGTAGCGCTGGCGGCGCTCGTTCTTGACGACGTCCCGCTGGTTCTCCATGGACTCGTCGTCCAGCGCGGCGAGCAGCGAGCCCATGCGGTCGGCCTCCAGCCAGAGCGCGAGCTCCAGCTGGTGCGTGGGCATGGTCTCGAAGTAGTTGGTGCGCTCGAAGCTCGTCGTGCCGTTGAGCGAGCCGCCGGCGCCCTGCACCAGCTCGAAGTGGCCGTTGCCGTGCACCTGCTTCGAGCCCTGGAACATCAGGTGCTCGAAGAGGTGGGCGAGGCCCGTGCGGCCCTTGACCTCGTGGCGCGAGCCGACGTCGTACCAGAGGCAGACCGCGGCGACCGGGGTCAGGTGGTCCTCCGAGAGCACCACGCGCAGGCCGTTCGCCAACCGGTGCTCGGTCGCTGTCAGGCCGCCGGAGCCGGCCTCGGCCGTGGCCGTGTGACCCATGGGCATGTACGTCCCTTCGATCGCGATGTGAAAAAGTCCTGCCACTGTATGCAAGCGCGCCGACACCTGGCGAAGTTCCCGGGGCTTCGTGATGTCCCTCTTCCGGGTCGCGGTCGGCGTTGTCGGTGGCACGGTCCACAATGGTCCGCGTCAGATCAACCTTGTTGGTGAAGGAGCCGCAGCCGCGATGGCCCGCCGCAGCACGAAGACACCGCCGCCGGACGACGCGTACGAGGAGAGGATCCTCGACATCGACGTGGTCGACGAGATGCAGGGCTCCTTCCTCGAGTACGCGTACTCGGTGATCTACTCGCGCGCCCTCCCCGACGCCCGCGACGGCATGAAGCCCGTCCAGCGCCGCATCGTCTACCAGATGGGCGAGATGGGGCTCCGGCCCGACCGCGGCTTCGTCAAGTGCGCCCGTGTCGTCGGCGAGGTGATGGGCAAGCTCCACCCGCACGGCGACGCCTCGATCTACGACGCGATGGTCCGCATGGCACAGCCCTTCTCCATGCGGCTCCCCCTCGTCGACGGCCACGGCAACTTCGGCTCCCTGGGCAACGACGACCCGCCGGCCGCCATGCGGTACACCGAGTCGCGGATGGCCCCGGCCGCGCTCCTGATGACCGAGTCCATCGACGAGGACACGGTCGACTTCTCGCCGAACTACGACGGCCAGGAGCAGGAGCCGGTGGCCCTCCCCGCCGCCTACCCGAACCTGCTGGTCAACGGCGCTTCCGGGATCGCGGTCGGCATGGCGACGAACATGCCCCCGCACAACCTCGGCGAGGTCGTCGCGGCCGCCCGCCACCTGATCCGGTACCCGAACGCCGACCTCGAGACGCTGATGCGGTTCGTGCCGGGCCCCGACCTGCCGACCGGCGGCCGGATCGTCGGGCTGTCCGGCATCAAGGACGCGTACGAGTCGGGCCGCGGCTCCTTCAAGATCCGCGCCACCACGACCGTGGAGACGGTGACGGCCCGCCGCAAGGGCATCATCGTGACCGAGCTGCCCTTCACGGTCGGCCCCGAGAAGGTCATCTCCAAGATCAAGGACCTGGTCGGCTCCAAGAAGCTCCAGGGCATCGCGGACGTCAAGGACCTCACCGACCGCAGCCACGGCCTGCGTCTCGTCATCGAGATCAAGAACGGCTTCGTGCCCGAGGCCGTCCTGGAGCAGCTCTACAAGCTGACGCCGATGGAGGAGTCCTTCGGCATCAACAACGTGGCGCTGGTCGACGGACAGCCGCTCACCCTCGGCCTCAAGGAGCTGCTCGAGGTCTACCTCGACCACCGCTTCGAGGTCGTGCGGCGCCGCTCCGAGTTCCGCCGCACCAAGAAGCGCGACCGCCTCCACCTGGTCGACGGCCTTCTCGTCGCGCTGCTCGACATCGACGAGGTCATCCGGCTCATCCGGGAGAGCGAGAACTCCGCCCAGGCCAAGGAGCGCCTGATGGAGCGCTTCTCGCTGAGCGAGATCCAGACGCAGTACATCCTGGACACCCCGCTGCGCCGCCTCACCAAGTTCGACCGCCTTGAACTGGAGAGCGAGCGCGACCGGCTGAACGGCGAGATCGACGAGCTCACCGGGATCCTCGACTCCGACGCGGAGCTGCGCAAGCTGGTCTCGGCGGAACTGGCGGCCGTCGCCAAGAAGTTCGCCACCGACCGGCGGACGGTCCTGCTGGAGTCGGCGGGCGCGCCCGTCGCGGCCGTGTCCCTGGAAGTCGCGGACGACCCGTGCCGCGTGCTGCTCTCCTCGACCGGCCTCCTCGCCCGTACGGCGACGGCGGAGCTGCCCGCGGTCGACCCGGACGCGACGCGCGCCAAGCACGACGTGATCGTGTCGGCGGTGGCGGCCACCCAGCGCGGTGACGTGGGCGCGGTGACCTCGTCCGGCCGGCTGCTGCGGATCGCCGTGATCGACCTGCCGCAGCTCCCGGACACCGCGACCGCCCCGAACCTGGCGGGCGGCGCGCCGCTGTCCGAGTTCCTCTCCCTGGAGGGGGACGAGACGGTCGTCTGCCTGACCACGCTCGACGAGTCCTCGCCCGGCCTCGCCCTCGGCACGCTGCAGGGCGTGGTCAAGCGCGTGGTGCCGGACTATCCGGCGAACAAGGACGAGCTGGAGGTCATCACCCTCAAGGACGGTGACCGGATCGTCGGCGGCACGGAGCTGCGGACCGGCGACGAGGACCTGGTCTTCATCACCTCCGACGCCCAGCTGCTGCGCTACCAGGCCTCGCAGGTACGGCCCCAGGGCCGGCCGGCGGGCGGCATGGCGGGCATCAAGCTCACCGCGGGCGCCGAGGTGATCTCCTTCACGGCGGTGGACCCGGCGGCGGAGGCCGTCGTCTTCACCATCGCGGGCTCCACCGGCACCCTGGACTCCTCGACGGGTACGTCGGCGAAGCTGACGCCCTTCGACCAGTACCCGCGCAAGGGCCGCGCGACCGGCGGCGTCCGGTGCCAGCGCTTCCTGAAGGGCGAGGACGTCCTGCTCCTGGCCTGGGCGGGCGCCACCCCGGCCCGCGCGGCCCAGAAGACCGGCGCCCCGGTCTCCCTCCCGGCCCCCGACCCCCGCCGCGACGGCTCGGGCACCCCGCTCCCCCAGACGGTCGAGGTGGTGGCGGGCCCGGCGAGCTAGGGCGTGTCGCCGCCGTACTCCTGTCGTCGCCCGCGGGGCAGACGGGAGTACGGCGACAGGCCCTAGCCCTCGTCCGGTTCCTCCTCGGACCGCTGCACGTACCGCAGGACGCCCCACATGCTGTGCTCGTCGGGGGCGTCCTGCGGGCCGTTCAGTGCGCAGGCGGCCAGTTCCTTGCGCAGTGCGGCCGTGTCGACGCCGGAGCCGATCAGGACGAGCTGGGTGAGCCGTTCGCCACCGGCGGGCCAGGGCTCGGGGTAGAAGCGCAGGAAGCGGCCGACGGCGTGCACCGTGTAGCGGTTGGCCGGGTCGGCGGCGCCGAGGTCGACGAAGCCCTTGATCCGGTAGAGGCCCTCGGGGCGCGAGTCGAGGAAGGCCATCAGACGGCGCGGGTGCAGCGGCGTCGAGGCCGTCACGGAGAGGCTCTCGTAGGCCGCGTGCGGATGGTCGTGGCCCTCGTCCCCGGAGCCGTACAGGAGGTCCTCGATCGACATCTGGCCCTCGATCTCGCCCTCCGGCACGACCCGGTCGAAGAGCAGCTCCGGATCGACGCGCCCGCGGGTGGCCTCGACCACGGCGGCGCGACCGGCGAGGGCGGCCACCGCCTCCCGTACGCCCCTCAGCTCGTCCGCGGCCACCCGGTCCGCCTTGTTGACGACGACGAGGTCGGCGAGGGCGAGGTGCCGGTCGGTCCCCGGATGGCGCCGCCGGGTGGCGGCGAACTCGGACGCGTCGACGACCTGGACGAGTCCCCCGTACACGACCCGCTCGTTCTCGCTGGCGAGCACCATGCGCACCAGCTCCTCCGGCTCCGCGAGCCCGCTCGCCTCGATCACGATCACGTCGAGCCGGGACTCGGGCCGGGTCAGGACCTCCAGGTAGGTGTCGAGCTCTCCGGCGTCGACGGCGCAGCACAGGCAGCCGTTGCCGAGGGAGACCGTGGAGCCGACCTGGCCGGCCACGGTCATCGCGTCGATGCCGATGTCACCGAAGTCGTTGACCATGACCCCGATCCGGGTGCCCCGGGCGCTGCGCAGCAGGTGATTGAGGAGCGTGGTCTTCCCCGCCCCGAGAAACCCGGTCAGGACGACGACGGGGATCTGCTGCGTCACGGGACATGCCTCCGGTTCCTTGGGGCCCACGGCCGTGGGAAACCCCCAGAATAGGCGCCCGGTCCGTCACCATTTCCGGTCACGGCGCACGGCCGTCTACCTTTTCGGGCATGAGCCCCGCACAGAGCAGCCCGCCGCGCCCCCGCGCGCGCCGTCGGCGGTTCGGGTGGCCACAGCGGGTGTTCTCGCAGGTCCTGCTGATGCAGCTGGCCATCGCGACCGGTGTGACCGTCCTCGCCACCGGACTCTTCCTCGCCCCGCTGAGCGCCCAGCTCGACGACCAGGCCATGCGGCGCGCCCTGGCCATCGCCGGGACCAGCGCCTCGCCCCGGCTCGCCGCGGACCTCACCGGCAGCCGGCCGTCCGCGCGCGGCCCGGTGCAGGCGGAGGCGGAACGGATCAGGACCTCGACGGGCGCCGAGTACGTCGTGGTCATGGACACCCGAGGGGTGCGCTGGTCGCACACCGACCCCGCGCAGATCGGCCGGGTCGTCTCGACCGACCCGAGCGCCGTCCTCGCCGGGAAGGAGGTCATGGAGATCGACAGCGGCACGCTCGGCCGCTCCGCGCGCGGCAAGGCCCCGCTGCGGGACGCCGACGGGCGGATCGTCGGCGCGGTGTCCGTCGGCATCGAGTACGACAGCGTCCGCGACCGGCTCCTCGCCGCCATCCCCGGCCTCCTGGCGTACGCGGGCGGCGCGCTCGCCGCCGGGGCGCTCGCCGCGTACCTGATCTCCCGGCGACTCCAGCGGCAGACCCACGACCTGGCCTTCTCCGACATCTCGGCGCTGCTCGCCGAACGCGAGGCCATGCTCCACGGCATCCGCGAGGGCGTCGTGGCCCTCGACCGCCACGGCTCGGTACGGCTCATGAACGACGAGGCGCAGCGGCTCCTCGGCGTCGGCCCCGAGGCGGCGGGCCGGCCCCTGGACGAGGTGCTCGGCGGCGGCCGTACCGCCGACGTCCTCACCGGCCGGGTCACCGGCGAGGACCTGCTCACCGTCCGGGGCCACCGGGTTCTGATCGCCAACCGGATGCCCACGGACGACGGCGGCGCCGTCGCGACCCTCCGCGACCGCACCGAGCTGGAGCGTCTCGGCCGCGAGCTCGACTCCACCCGCGGCCTGATCGACGCGCTCCGCGCCCAGGACCACGAGCACGCCAACCGCCTGCACACCCTGCTCGGTCTGCTGGAACTGGAGATGCACGAGGAGGCGGTCGAGTTCGTCACGGAGGTCGTCGGCGTGCACCGGGCCACCGCCGAGCAGGTCACCGAGAAGGTCCACGACCCGCTCCTCGCCGCGCTGCTGGTCGGGAAGGCGACCGTCGCCGCCGAGCGCGGTGTCTCTCTGCGGCTCGCACCCGACTCCCTGCTCCCGGACCGGCTGGTCGACCCGCGCGAGCTGGTCACCGTCGTCGGCAACCTGGTCGACAACGCCCTGGACGCCGTCGCGGGCACCCCCGGCGCCCGCGTCGACGTCTCCTTCCGCGCCGAGGACCGTACGGTGGTGCTGCGGGTCTCGGACAGCGGCCCCGGCGTCCCCGAGGACCGACGCGAGCTGATCTTCACCGAGGGCTGGACCACGAAGGCGCTGCCGTCCCACGGGAAGCGCGGGCTCGGCCTCGCCCTGGTCCGCCGGCTCGCCGAGCGCCGGGGCGGCACCGCCGGGGTCTCCGACGGTCCCGGGGGCGGCGCCGTGTTCACGGTCGTCCTCCCGGACGCCCTGACGGATCCGGAGCCCGCGACGGACGTGCCCGCGACGCTCGCGGACACCGCCGAGGAGGCGACGCGATGATCGACGTGCTCGTGGTCGACGACGACACGCGTGTGGCGCGGATCAACGCCGCCTACGTCGCCAAGGTGCCCGGCTTCCGGGTCGTCGCCACCGCCCACTCGACCGCCGAAGCGCTCGCCGCCCTGGACGGACAGCCGGTGGACCTGATCCTCCTGGACCACTACCTGCCCGACGAGAACGGGCTCGCGGCGGTACGGGAGCTCCGCGCGCGCGGCCACCAGTGCGACGTGATCATGGTGACCGCGGCCCGCGACGTCGCCACCGTGCAGTCGGCGATGCGCCACGGCGCGCTCCAGTACCTGGTCAAGCCCTTCAACTTCGCCGGGCTGCGCGCCAAGCTGGAGGCGTACGCGACGCTCCGCCGCACCCTGGAGAGCGGCGGCGAGGCGGAGCAGGCCGAGGTGGACCGGATCTTCGGGGTCCTGTCGGCGGGCGCCGTCGCCCCCGACCTGCCCAAGGGACACTCCCCCACCACGGCCGAACTGGTCCGGCAGGTCCTCCTCGCGGCCGACGGCCCGCTCTCCGCGCAGGAGATCGCCGAGCGGGCCGGTGTCAGCCGCCAGACCGCGCAGCGCTATCTGAAGCTCCTGGAACGCACCGGCCGGGTGCGGCTCTCCCTCCGGTACGGGGAGACGGGCCGCCCCGAGCACCGGTACGCGTGGGCGAGCTCACCGTCCGCCGGCTGAGGCACGACACGGGAGGCCCGGACCCGCACGCGGGCACGGGAGCAGGTCCAGGCCCGGCCGGACGGCTCCCGCACTCGGGCACGGGAGCAGGTCCGGGCCCGGTCAGACGGCTCCCGCACCCGTCAGTGCGCGCACCTCGGTCTCCGCGTGCCGGGCCTCGTCGGGTGGCTCGGGCGAGGTGACCGTACCGATCCAGCCGGCGAGGAAGCCGAGCGGGATGGACACCGCTCCCGGGTTCTGCAGCGGGAAGAGCTGGAAGTCGACGCCGGGGAAGAGCGATTCCGGGCTGCCGGAGACGACCGGGGAGACCAGCACGAGCAGCACGGCGGGAATCAGGCCGCCGTACACCGACCAGACCGCGCCCCGGGTGGTGAACTTCCGCCAGAACAGCGAGTAGAGCAGCACCGGCAGGTTGGCCGAGGCGGCGACCGCGAAGGCCAGCCCCACGAGGAACGCCACGTTCAGGTCGCGGGCGAGCAGTCCCAGGCCGATGGCTGCCGCGCCGATCCCGGCGGCGGCGACCCGTGCCACGGCCACCTCGCTGTACTGCTTCGCGTGCCGGCGGCGCAGCGAGCTGTAGAGGTCGTGGGCGACGGAGGCCGAGGACGCCAGCGTGATCCCCGCGACGACGGCGAGGATGGTCGCGAAGGCGACGGCCGCGACGACCGCGAAGAGCACCGTGCCGCCGGTGGAGCCCGCGCCACCCCCGAGGTCGAGGGCGAGCAGCGGTACCGCGGTGTTTCCCGAGGCGTTGGAAGCGCGGACCTCGTCGGGGCCGATCAGCGCGGCCGCGCCGAAGCCGAGCACGATGGTCATCAGATAGAAGCTGCCGATGAGTCCGATGGACCAGACGACGGAGCGGCGGGCGGCGCGGGCCGTCGGCACCGTGTAGAAGCGCGACAGGATGTGCGGCAGTCCCGCGGTGCCCAGGACCAGGGCGAGGCCGAGGCTGATGAAGTCGAGACGGGCCGTCCAGTCCCCGCCGTAGCGCAGCCCGGGCGCCAGGAAGCCCAGACCGTGCCCGCTGCGCTCGGCCGCGGTGGAGAGCAGGCTGTTCACGTCGCCGTGGAACCGCAGCAGGACCAGGACAGTGAGCGCGATCGTCCCCGCCATGAGCAGGACCGCCTTGACGATCTGGATCCAGGTGGTGGCCCGCATGCCGCCGAGCGACACGTAGATCACCATCAGGGCGCCCACTCCGATCACCGTCCACGAGCGCGCCGCCTCGCTGGAGCCCCCGAGCAGCAGCGCCACCAGGCTCCCGGCCCCCACCATCTGGGCCACGAGGTACAGCACGGAGACGGCCACCGAGGACGTCCCGGCGGCGATCCGCACCGGCCGCTCCGCCATGCGCGCGGCGACGACGTCGGCCAGCGTGAACCGCCCGCAGTTCCGCACCAGTTCGGCGATCAGCAGGAGCACGACCAGCCAGGCGACGAGGAAGCCGACCGAGTACAGCATGCCGTCGTAGCCGTACAGCGCGATCAGCCCGGAGATGCCGAGGAACGAGGCCGCGGACATGTAGTCCCCGGCGATGGCGAACCCGTTCTCCAGAGGCGAGAACAGCCGCCCTCCGGCGTAGAACTCCTCTGCCGAACCCTGCCGGTGCCGGCTCACCCAGGTCGTGATCCCCAGGGTCACGGCGACGAACACGCTGAACAGCACGAGCGCCAGGGTCTGGTGGTCTCCGGTCACGGCTGCGCCACCCCTCGGGTCATCTCCTGCGTGTCCCAGCGCAGTTCGAGTGCGGCCCGGTCCCTCCGCAGCCGCGCGTGGCGCGCGTACGCCCAGGTCAGCAGGAAGGTGGTGAGGAACTGTCCGAGCCCCGCGACCATCGCCACGTTCACCGCTCCGGCCACCGGCCGGGCCATGAGCCCGGGCGCTGCGGTCGCCGCCACCACGTAGGCGAGGTACCAGGCGAGGAACGCCAGGGTGGCGGGGAAGACGAACCGGCGGTAGCGGCGGCGGACTTCCTGGAACGCGGGACTCCGCTGCACTTCGAGATAGATCTCCGCCGCGCTGTGGACCCGCTGCCGCGGCACCGCGTCGGGCCGGCCGTCGCCGGGGCGGCTGCCGCCGGGCGCACGCGCCGCCGCCTCACCCCCGCCGGAGACCGTCGCGTCGTACCAGGGGTCGTCGACCGCGATTGCCGCGGCGTCACGCCCCTCCTGCTTGTCCACCTGCTCCACCGGCCAACTCTCCTTGTCAGCGAACCTTTTCGGCCGCGTGCCCAAGGATGGACAGAGCGGGAAGATCCCGGACTCTTCTCCCCCCTCACTTCACCCCATCAGGTGACTGTTTTCCCAGGTGCCCTGACCAGACCGTGCTGATATGCGTACCGCACGGCCTGTGCCCGGTCGCGAACCCCCGTCTTGGCGAAGAGATTGTTGATGTGTGTCTTCACCGTCGCCGTGGAGATCCTGAGCCGCTTGGCGATCTCCGCGTTCGACAGCCCGTCAGCGACCAGCACGAGAACCTCCGTCTCCCGCTCCGTCAGACCGTCGGCGCCCGGCCCGGCCGCCCCGTCCGAGCCGACCCCTCGCTCCTGGTGGTCCAGACGCGCCACGCGACCCCGCCGACTCCCGTCGTCCCAGCCGTCCCAGCCGTCCCGGTCGCCCCGGTCGCCCCGGTCGCCCCGGTCGCCCCGGTCGCCCCGGTCGCCCCGACCATCCCTCTCGTCCCGACCATCCCTCTCGCCCCGGCCATCCCGACCATCCCGGTCGATCAGCCGCTCAAGGAGCCGTCGCTGCACGGAGGGTGAGAGACCGGCCCGCCCGTCGATCACGTCTCGCACGGCCCGCTCGATCTCCTCCCCTCCGGCGTCCTTGGTGAGGTATCCCCGAGCCCCGGCCCGCAGCGCCGGGAACAGCGAGTCGTCGTCGGCGTAGGTGGTGAGCACGACGACCTCCGTCCCCGGGTGCAGGTCGCGGATCCTGCGCGTGGCCTCGACACCGTCGCAACGGGGCATCCGCAGATCGTTCCATCGCCATGACCGAGACGACGATCCAGATCACCGTCGCGGGCGTCGGGGCACCTGCCGCGTAGGCCCCGAGGCCGCACAGCGCGATCGCCGCGAGGAGCCCCAGCGAGGACGCCAGGCGGTGGCCAAGGGTCGTGTGGTGTTAGCGCAGCGCCGCCGCCACGCAGAGCCCGAACCCCAGCGGAGGCAACGGCGCGAACCAGCCGCCGAAGGCCCCCGAGGTGTAGCAGCCGGCCACCACCAGGACGCTCAGTCCCGCGATCATGGTGTAGTCGAGGACGATCCGTCCCCGGGGCACCCCGATCCGGGTGAGCGCCTCCCGCGAGGGCCAGGAGCGCCAGGAGGGCCCGTGCGCCACCGCGCTCGCCGCCCCTGCCCGCTGCTCGGTCGCCCTCGACGCCGTCGCCGTACCCGTACGCGCCCTCACGTCCGGCTCCGAAGCCCGGGTCGATGTCGCCGACGCCGACGCCGCTGATCCCGATCCCGATCCCGATGCCGAGAAGCCTCGGCCGCCCGTCTCACCCATGTCTGTCCCCCTCCGACACCTCGATGTTACGGAGAGTCGCCGGCCGTGTGATCGGCCCGTGGGTGGAGCGTGTGGCTCCACCCACGGGTGGAGGCCGTCAGGCGTCGATGCGTGACCGGTCGAGGGTCGCCGCCGAGCCGGTGATGAACTCCTTGCGGGGCGCCACGTCGTTGCCCATGAGGAGGTCGAAGACCTGCTCCGCCGCGTCCAGGTCGCCGATGTTGATCCGGCGCAGGGTGCGGTGGCGCGGGTCCATGGTGGTCTCCGCGAGCTGGTCGGCGTCCATCTCGCCCAGACCCTTGTAGCGCTGGATGGAGTCCTTGTAGCGGACCCCCTTGCGCTGGAACTCCAGGAGGGTCTGACGCAGCTCGTTGTCCGAGTACGTGTAGACGTACTTGTCCTGGCCCTTCTTGGGCTGGACGAGCTCGATCCGATGCAGCGGCGGCACCGCGGCGAAGACCCGGCCGGACTCGACCATGGGCCGCATGTACCGCTGGAAGAGCGTCAGGAGCAGGCATCGGATGTGGGCACCGTCGACGTCGGCGTCGACCAGGAGGACGATCTTGCCGTAGCGGGCGGCGTCGATGTCGAAGGTGCGGCCCGAGCCCGCTCCTATGACCTGGATGATCGCCCCGCACTCGGCGTTCTTGAGCATGTCCGAGACGGACGACTTCTGGACGTTGAGGATCTTCCCTCGGATCGGGAGCAGCGCCTGGAACTCGCTGTTCCGGGCGAGCTTGGCCGTACCGAGGGCCGAGTCCCCCTCGACGATGAAGAGCTCGCTGCGCTCCACGTCGTCGCTGCGGCAGTCCGCGAGCTTGGCCGGCAGCGAGGAGGACTCGAGCGCGGTCTTCCTGCGCTGCGCCTCCTTGTGCTGACGGGCCGCGATCCGGGTCCGCGCCGCCGCGACGGCCTTCTCGAGGACGGCGCGCGCCTGGGCCTTGGCGTCCCGCTTGGTGGAGGTGAGGAAGGCCTTGAGCTCCTTGGCCACCACGTTCGCCACGATCCTGCGAGCGGCGGAGGTACCGAGGACCTCCTTGGTCTGCCCCTCGAACTGCGGCTCGGCGAGGCGGACCGTCACGACGGCCGTGAGCCCCTCCAGGGCGTCGTCCTTGACGACGTCGTCCTCGGCGACGCGCAGCATCTTGGCCGAGCGCAGCACCTCGTTCACCGTCTTGGTGATCGCCTGCTCGAAGCCGGACACGTGGGTGCCGCCCTTGGGGGTGGCGATGATGTTGACGAAGGACTTGACCGTGGTGTCGTAGCCCGTGCCCCAACGCAGGGCGACGTCGACGGCGAGTTCGCGGGTGACCTCGGTCGGGGTCATGTGGCCGCGCTCGTCGAGGACCGGGACGGTCTCCTTGAAGGTGCCCTGTCCGGTGAGGCGCTGGATGTCGCAGACGGCCTTGTCCTGCGCGAGGTACTCGCAGAACTCGCTGATGCCGCCGTCGAAGCGGAACGTCTCCTCGCTCTTGCCGACGCCGGCCAGGTCACGCTCGTCGCGGACGACGATGGTGAGACCGGGGACGAGGAAGGCGGTCTGCCGGGCGCGCTGGTGGAGCGTCTCCAGGGAGAGCTTGGCGTCCTTGAGGAAGATCTGCCGGTCCGCCCAGTAGCGGACACGGGTGCCGGTGCGGGTCTTGGGGACGCGCTTGCCCTTGATCAGGCCGTTGCCCGGATCGAAGGGGCTGTCGGGGCCCTGCTCGGTGAAGATGCCGGGGACACCCCGGCGGAAGGAGATCGAGTGCGTCGCGCTGTTCCGGTCGACCTCGACGTCGAGGCGGGCCGACAGGGCGTTCACCACGGAGGCGCCGACGCCGTGCAGACCGCCGGACGCCGCGTACGAACCGCCGCCGAACTTTCCGCCGGCGTGCAGCTTGGTCATCACGACCTCGACACCGGAGAGTCCGGTCTTCGGCTCGACGTCGACCGGGATGCCACGGCCGTTGTCCCTGACCTCGACGGAGGCGTCGTCGTGGAGGATGACCTCGATGTGGTCGCAGTAGCCACCGAGGGCCTCGTCGACCGAGTTGTCGATGATCTCCCAGATGCAGTGCATCAGGCCGCGGCTGTCGGTGGACCCGATGTACATACCGGGGCGCTTGCGGACCGCTTCGAGCCCTTCCAGTACGAGCAGGTGCCGCGCGGTGTAGTTGGAACCGTCACGGTCTGCGGTCAGCAGCGCACTGGACGGCACGGACGTCTCGGCGGTCACGCGGTTCGCTCCTCGCTGAATTTGAAATCTGGCCCGGTGGGGTAAGGCCCGGCTTCGGTCACCGCACAGAGGGTACCGATGCCTGGTAGAGCCGTTGTCACGCCACCCTCCCCGATTCCTCATGCTAGTCCAGCCTCGCATGGATGTTCGATCCCTCGATGGGGTGACGTGAACATCACGTTCCCTTCCAGGCATGAACCATTTAGGCTCCGGGCACGTCCTCATCAACAACCGGCAACCGCCGGGAGGGCCAACCGATACAAGCAACGCGAAATCCGTAGAGCTACGCAATACGGCTCATTCGCCGCCAACCGGCAGCAGACAGCCACCTTGGGAAGAAGTTTCAAGGAAAAGCCACGAGCGGGAACGTTTTCGGCCTGGTTGGATGTTGACCCTGGTACGACAGCTCGTCGAGCTAGAGAAGAGGCGACGTGACTACTGTTCTGACCCCCGCGAGCCCCCTGACGGCCGCTGACCGCTGCGACCGCTGCGGCGCCCAGGCATACCTGCGTGTCGTCCTGACCAGCGGAGGTGACTTGCTCTTCTGCGCCCACCACGGACGCAAGTTCGAGCCGGAACTCAAGAAGATCGCCGTTGAGATACAGGATGAGACGGACCGGCTGACCGACGTGCCGGCCCGCACGATGGGCGAGGACCACGCCTGACGCGCCATCCACGACGAGCCCAGGGCCGGTCATTGATCGGACTGCGGGCGGTCGCCCCCTCGCGGGGTGACCGCCCGTTCTCGTACCCGGCTCCTCGGTGGCCGACTCCTCCCCCGGCCATTCCGTATCGGGCTCCTCATGCCCGGTTCAGTACCGCTCGGGCTCTTCGCGTCCGGCTCAGTACCCGCTCGGACTCCTCATGTCCGGCTCAGTACCGCGCCGGAAGCACCTCGGAGACCCGCGTGTAGACGCCCGGGTTCTCTGCCTGCCCGCAGCCGCTGCCCCACGAGACCAGGCCGACGAGCAGCCCCTGGGCCACCAGCGGCCCTCCGCTGTCGCCCTGGCACGCGTCCTTCCCGCCCTGCGGGTCGCCGGCGCACAGCATCGTCCCGCGCTGGTAGCGGACTCCGAAACCGCCCGGGTACGCCCGCTCGCACGCCGTGTCCGGCAGCACCTGGACGCGTGCCGTCCGCAGCGTGGAGGCATAGGCCCCGTTGCCGGTGGTGTCGCCCCAGCCGTAGACGTCGGCCTCCGTCCCCTCCGCGTACGCCGCGTCTCCCGAGCGGGCGACGCCGATCACGTACGACTGCGGCAGCGCGCTCACGAGCGTCAGCACGGCCAGATCGCCCGAGTTGGTGGTCGGGTCGTAGTCCGGGTTGACCCAGGTGTCCGAGATCCTGACCTCCTGGCCCTCCTGTCCGCCCAGCGCGGCACGGCCCGCGATGACCACGAAGTCGCGGACCTCCCACGGCTCGCCCCCGAGCACCTCACGGCCCAGGCAGTGGGCCGCCGTGAGCACCTTGGTCGGCGCAACGACCACGCCCCCGCAGAACTGCCCCGCGCGCGTACCCCCGAACCGGTCACGGCTGGACAGCGCCACCACCCACGGCGCGTCCGTGATCTGGGCCGGCCGGCCGCCCACCACGACGCTGTCGGCGGCCACGGGACCGGCTGTGGCGAGCTGTCCAGCCGCTGCGGTGATCAGGCCCAGAGCACCCGTCAATGCTCGGGTGAGAGAACCACGCATGGAGCCTCCTGACTCTCCGGTGATGTCGGTTCACCCAGCGTCCAGCACGAGTCCCGGGCGTGCACCCGCGCAAAAGCCGGAGGGCCCGGTTCCCCCTCTCGGGGAACCGGGCCCTTCCGTGTACCGATGCGTACCTCGTACGGATCAGTCGAGGTAGTCGCGCAGGACCTGCGAGCGCGACGGGTGGCGCAGCTTCGACATCGTCTTCGACTCGATCTGGCGGATCCGCTCTCGCGTCACGCCGTAGACCTTGCCGATCTCGTCCAGCGTCTTCGGCTGGCCGTCGGTGAGGCCGAAGCGCATGGAGACGACGCCCGCCTCACGCTCGGAGAGCGTGTCGAGAACGGAGTGCAGCTGCTCCTGGAGCAGGGTGAAGCTGACCGCGTCGGCCGGCACGACCGCCTCGGAGTCCTCGATGAGGTCGCCGAACTCGCTGTCGCCGTCCTCACCCAGCGGGGTGTGGAGGGAGATCGGCTCACGGCCGTACTTCTGGACCTCGATGACCTTCTCGGGGGTCATGTCGAGTTCCTTGGCCAGCTCCTCCGGCGTGGGCTCACGGCCCAGGTCCTGGAGCATCTGGCGCTGGACGCGCGCGAGCTTGTTGATGACCTCGACCATGTGCACCGGGATACGGATGGTGCGGGCCTGGTCGGCCATGGCGCGGGTGATCGCCTGACGGATCCACCAGGTGGCGTACGTGGAGAACTTGTAGCCCTTGGTGTAGTCGAACTTCTCGACGGCGCGGATCAGACCCAGGTTGCCCTCCTGGATCAGGTCCAGGAAGAGCATGCCGCGGCCGGTGTAGCGCTTGGCCAGCGAGACCACCAGACGGAGGTTGGCCTCCAGGAGGTGGTTCTTGGCCCGGCGGCCGTCCTCGGCGATGATCTCCAGCTCGCGCTTGAGCTTCGGGGCGAGCTTGTCGGAGTTCGCGAGCTTGTCCTCGGCGAACAGACCGGCCTCGATGCGCTTGGCGAGCTCGACCTCCTGCTCGGCGTTGAGCAGCGGGACCTTGCCGATCTGCTTGAGGTAGTCCTTGACCGGGTCGGCGGTGGCACCGGCGACGGCGACCTGCTGCGCCGGAGCGTCGTCCTCGTCCTCGTCGGACAGGACGAAGCCCTTGCTCTCGCCCTCGGTCTCCTCTTCCTCACCCTTGCCGGGCGCCACGTCCTCGAGGAGCTCCTCGCCCTCGACGAGCTCGTCGTCCTTCTTGGACGTGGTCTTCTTGGCCGCCGTTTTCTTGGCGACGGTCTTCTTCGCGACCGTCTTCTTCGCGACGGTCTTCTTCGCGGCCGCCTTCTTGGCGGGCGAGCCGGCCTCGTCGGCCGGGTCGGTGCCCTCGGCCGCGGGGGCCGTGGAGGCCGAGACCGTGGTCTTCGTCACGGTCGTCCTGGCGGTGACGGTCTTGGTGGCGGTGCGCTTGGCCGGGCTCTTCGCTGCGACGCTCTTGCGGGCGCGCTTCGGCGACTCCGCTGCACTGACCATCAGCGTCACACCCTCTTCCTCGAGGATCTGATTGAGGCTGCGCAGAACATTCTTCCACTGGGTTGGCGGAATCTGGTCAGCTTCGAAGGCCCGACGCACGTCATCGCCGGCGATCTGCCCATCAGCCTTTCCCCGCTCGATGAGCGCCATCACAGACTCGGACTCGGCGATCTCCGGCGGGAGCGTACGGGATGTGCTGGCCGACACGAACAACCTCTCGGAACGATGGAAACGGCTTCCGGCCCCGCCCTGGATCGGGCTGGAGCCGACGACCGCCGACGGGGAATGTGTCGACGGCGCGGGCTGGACCGGGGAACTGCACAGCGCCTCCACGGGCTGCTGTATTCCTTCCTCGGCTGTCACCTCTTAGGTCATCGCACGGCTCGGAGGAGTGTTACGCCCAATCTTCGTGGCCCGAGTCACACCTCATTTGCGACGAAACAGCCAGAGAGGCCGATCACTACACATTGTGCCGCCGGAACCCGGGCGTCACCCGGGGAGAGCCTGCCGCCCCCCCGGGTGGCGCTCGGACCCGGCGGCACGCGGTGCGTGCACCTCCGCGCTCCCGGCCACGGCTCGCGGATCAGTGTTCGCGAGGGGCGGGGACGACACGCTCCACCTCGGGGTGGACCGTGAGCAGCTGCCGCATCGCGCTCTCGGCACCGTGCGCGTCCCCGGCGGCGAGGGCGTCCACGATCCGGGCGTGGTGCGCAAGGCAGGCCTCGCTCGGGCGGTCACAGCCGGTGACAGGGCCCCCGGAGACCTGCAGGGCGGCGGCCACGATTCCGGAGAGGTGCTCCAGCATGCGGTTCCCGGCCAGCTGGATGAGGAGGGCGTGGAACTCCGTGTCGGCCCGCGAGAAGGTGATGCCGTCACCCTGGGCGAACGCGTGCCCCATGATCTCGACCATGTCGGCGAGGCGCTGCTGTACGTCCTCACGGCCGTGCCCGGCGGCGAGGCGGGCAGCGAGGGGCTCGATGGTCCACCGCAGCTCGTTCAGCTCGCGGCGCTGATCGTCGCGCTGCGGGCCGAAGGCGCGCCATTCGATGATGTCGGGGTCGAGGAGGTTCCAGTCGCTGACGGGCCTGACCCGCGTCCCGACGTTCGGGCGGGCGCTGACGAGCCCCTTCGCCTCCAGTACGCGCAGTGACTCGCGCACCACCGTGCGCGAGACCTCGAAGCGCTGACCGATCTCCTCGGGAACGAGCGGGCGGTCGGCCCCGAGGTCGCCGGAGACGATCATCTGGCCAAGCTGCTGGACGAGCTGCCCGTGCAGCCCGCGCCCCCGGTTGCCGGCGGTCCGTCGACCGACGCGACCGAGATCGGTGTCCACCCCCTCCCAGGAGGGCGGGCCCACGCGGCCGGCGGCGGGCGCCTCCGCGTAGGGGTAGCGGTCGAGATCGCCCGGGGCGCCGAGGCCGGTGTCGACGGAGCGGGCGGCGGTCATCATGGTGTGCGCAAGGGTACTCACGCATCCTTTGTCGGCGTTGCCTCCGTGACCCTTGAGGTCTTTGGTGAAAAGCACACGAAAGGGTGATCGGCACCCCCTACACAATTGACGATTAATCAGACATTCCGGGCAGGAATCGGGGGAGTTGGCGGAAAACCGGAATCTTCTGATCCGAAGGTGGTCACCAACGGGCCCTGCGCCGAAGGCCGGTGAACACATAGGCGCAGAGCAGCCCTGTCAACGTCAGCGAAAGCGCCACCCCCGCGGGCTGGGCGAGCACTTTCAGAGCGCCCGCCAGCCACCGGTCGAGGGACGGCGACCACTGCGGTCCCGCGAACTCCCGGAGCCTCGCCGGAAGTCCGGCGGCCGAGCGCACCGACGGTCCCGTCAGCAGCTTCTGCAGCACGGGCACGAAGGCGACCGGTACCGCGAGCACCGCCGCCAGTCCGGCGGCGGCCGCCCTGAACACCCCGGCACCGAGCACCCCGGCCCACGCGCACCCCACGACCAGACCCAGCCAACTCGCGCAGAGATCGGGCCAGTTCTTCGGCACGGGGATCAACTCACGCCCGTGGACGAAGCGCAGGGCCTCCAGGTCCACCGCCACGACGAGCACCCCGAGCACCAGGGCGACGCCTGCCGCCACGGCGAGCTTCGCGAACAGCAGGCCCGGCCTGCGGGGCACCGCCCCGCGCCCCGTGGTGAGCGCGGGATAGCGGTACTCCTCCCCGAAGGAGAAGGCTCCGATCAGCCCCGCGCCGAGAGCCGCCGGCGGCAGGGGTGAGAGCGCGGGCCAGCCGGTCAGGACCGCGGGCAGCTCGGCCCGGCCGCTGCGCCCCAGGAGCAGGGCGAGCGTCAGCGAGGCGAGCAGGACCGCGGCCATGACGAGCGGGGTGGAGGGCACGCCCAGGAGCCGGTGGAGCTCGTACCTCAACGGGCGCAGGGGAGAGCGCACCGGCCTCCGCGCGGCGCCTCGCCCGGAGCCCGACTCCTCCGCTCCCCGCCGGGAGCCCGAGACCGCGGCACCTCGTCCGGGACGCGAAGCCTCCCCCTCGGCCACGGAGGGCCGTGCGGCACCCTTCCGGGCCGCCGGACGGTTCTCGTCGGGCCCGGAGTCCTCGCCCGCCTTCGTCCGCCGGACCTCTCCTCCCGCGGCACGACCGCGGCCGGAGGCGTCTCCGTCGCCTCCTCTCTCGTCGGCGAGCCGGTGAATGGGGACACCGTGCCGGAACGCCGTGTCTCCGACGGCCGCGCAGTCGCTGCCGTAGACGGACAGCCGGTTGCCGTCCTCGGCGACCACCTCGACCGGGCGGCGGGCGGCTCTGGCCTCCTGGGTCACCGCCGCGGCGAGTCGCGCCGCATGGGGGGTGCGGACGACGACCCTGGGGCGCAGCCGGGTACGGGCGAACTCGACGGCGTCCTGGTCGGCGACGAGCCGGCCGCCGCCGAGCGTGACGACGCGGTTGGCGTTGCGGGCGGCGTCCTTGGGGTCCGCAGTGGTGTACAGCACGGTGCCCCCCTCGGCGGCGTGCGCCCGCAGCCGCTCGTACAGCCACGCGCTCTCGGATACGGAGAGACCTGCGGCCGGTTCGTCGAGCAGCAGGGTGTGGGGAGTGCCCAACAGGGCCGACGCGAGCCCGAGTCGACGGTCCGCGCCGATCGGCAGGGTGCCGATCCGCCGGCGCTCCAGGCCGGTGAGGCCCACGGTCCGGACCAGCTCCTCGGCCCGCGCGGCGGGCACCCCGGTGGCGGCGCAGAGCATCCGGAGCTGGCCCCGGAGGGTGCGGGAAGGGTGTCCGGGGACGTCGCCGAGGAGCACGCCGACTTCGCGCGGGGGGTGGGCGATGCGGTGCAGCGGCCGGCCGCGGAAGTAGGTGATCCCACGGCCCGGCTCGAGTTCGAGCATGAGCCGGAGTGCGGTGGTCTTGCCGGCTCCCCGCGGGCCGAGCAGGGCGGTCACGGTCCCCGGCCGCGCCTCGAAGGAGAGATCGTCCACGGCGGGCGGGCGGTCGCGACGGGGGGTGCTGGTCAGTCCGATTGCCTGGAGCATCGCTTCTCTCGCGGTAGATGACACCGCTCCGCGGCAGGGCGGCGCTTCCGCAGCAAGATAACGCTACATTTCGGACTTTCCACGCAGGGTTGGCGCCCAGGGGCACCGGATCCACCCGGCTCTCAGACCTCGGGGCGCAGCATCGGCGGGTTGAGAAGAGTGGCCCCACCTGCCCGGAAGAGCTGCGCGGGGCGGCCTCCCTGACGGGTCGTGGTCCCTCCGGCCGGAACCAGGAAGCCGGGCGTGCCGGTCACCTTGCGGTGGAAGTTCCTCGGGTCGAGGGACACGCCCCAGACGGCCTCGTACACCCGCCGCAGCTCGCCGACCGTGAACTCCGGGGGGCAGAAGGCCGTGGCCAGGGAGGAGTACTCGATCTTGGAGCGGGCGCGCTCCACCCCGTCGGCGAGGATCCGGGCGTGGTCGAAGGCGAGCGCCCCCGGCCCTCCGTCCCCTGCCTTGGCCATCGCGTCCTCGCCCAGGAGCTCCTCGACCGGGGCCCAGCGGGCGCTGTTCGCGTCGCCGCCCGCGCGCGGCGCGGGAAGGTCGGGTGCCAGGGCCAGGTGGGCGACGCTCACCACTCGCATGCGCGGGTCCCGGTCGGGCGCCCCGTACGTCGCCAGCTGCTCCAGGTGGGCGCCGTTGCTCGGTACGGGCGGCGGGGCGGCCGGATCGTGCGCGCAGAGGCCCGTCTCCTCGACCAGTTCGCGCGCGGCCGCGGTTCCGAGGTCCTCCTCCGCCTGCACGAAACCGCCGGGCAGCGCCCAACGCCCCTGGTACGGCGGCTCTCCCCGCCGCACGACCAGGGTGCACAGTGCGTGACGCCGCACGGTGAGCACGACCAGATCGACGGTCACGGCGAAGGGAGGAAAGGCCGACGGGTCGTAGGGAGGCATGCCGCGATCATAGTCGTCTTCCTGACGATAAACACGCCCCGCGGAAGCATCGGCCGCGACTTCCCCACCGCCCTGCGAGACTTCCCTCGTCCCTGTGTCCGGCATCCCGTCACACCCCCAGCTGAAGGCCCTCTGCGGCCTCCTCGACCATACCGAGACCCAGCCTGCCGACCCGCACGGCGAACGGTTCGCCGGCGACGACGAGCCCCGAGAGCCTGATGGCGCCGAGCGGGGCAGAGGCCAGCGGGTGCACCGCCACGGACCGGCCCGGCGCATCGGGTCTGATGCCCGCGAGGGCGAGCAGAGCGTGGACGGCTCCGGCGGCCGCGACGGCCGCCGGCCGGCACGCCGCCGGGTGGGGCACCGGACGCCCACCGGTCGTGCGCTGCTCGCCCGCGTACATCTCGGGGAGCCGGTACGCGAAGGCCGCCGCCGCGTCGAGCAGCCCCCGGAGGAGGGAGGCGGCCTCCTTCTCGTGACCCGCGGCGGCGAGACCCGCCACGGCGACCGCCGTCTCGTGCACCCGGACCGCACCGGACCGGTGCCCGAACGGGTTGTGGCCCGGTTCCTTGGTGCCGAGACCGCGCAGCCCCCAGCCGGAGTCGAGCGCCGGGGTGCCGAGCAGCCTCGCCACCTGTTCGGTCTCCGTCCGGTCCAGGAGGCCTGCCGCGTAGCGTCCGCCGCCCAGCAACCCGGTGTCGAGCAGGTGCGCCGCCCAGCCGCCCAGGTGGGGCCAGGTCCGGCCGTCCGGGGCGCGGGCGACGGCAGGGCGTCCTCCCGCCGGGTCGTCGAGCCAGAAATCGCGCCGGAACCGCTCGCGCAGGGTCCGCGCCGCCTCGCGCAGAGCGTCTCCTCCGGGGCGCCCGCAGCCGTCGAGGAGGTCGGCCCCGAGCAGTGCGGCACGGTGCGCGTGGG
This sequence comes from Streptomyces sp. NPDC059695, assembly GCF_042733785.1. Classification (NCBI taxonomy): domain Bacteria; kingdom Bacillati; phylum Actinomycetota; class Actinomycetes; order Kitasatosporales; family Streptomycetaceae; genus Streptomyces; species Streptomyces sp. NPDC059695. Next base: position 56,886 of record NZ_JBHWFF010000020.1, read on the forward strand.
CCTGGGTCTCGGCCCGCCAGGGCCCGGTGGGCCCCGGGTCCGGCACGAAGCCGTCCCGGCCGGCCGTGCGCCGGAGCCAGTCGAGGCAGCGCTCCGCCACGGGAAGCAACTCCTCCAGGTCCGTGGCGGGAAGCCCCCACCGGCGGGCCTCGGCGAGCACAGCGGGGAACGCGAGGGTGGCTTCGATGCCGGTGCAGCGGGGCGGAAGGTGCGGGCCCGCGTCTCTGAGGGGCCCTTGAAGGCGTCCGGACTCGGGCCCTCCACCGGAGAGTTGGGTGCGTCCGAGGGCGCGCAGGGTGGTGGTGGCGAGCCGGGTGCCGAGGGGCAGGGCCATGCGGGCCGCCCAGAGCGCCTCGGCGGTGACCGGTCCGCAGCGCCAGGGGACGCCGGCCGCGAGGTGGACGTCCGCGGGGCGGGCGGGATCGCGCTGGAGCAGGGCCCGCAGGTCCTCGACCGAGCTGCGGAGCAGGTCTCCCGGTCGCGGATCGTCACCCTCGGCGCAGGCTTCGGCGAGGAGGTGACCGCCGGGCCGTCCGGAACCCGCCCCCGTGGAGGGGGTGGTGCGGCCCGCCGACTCCCCCCGCAGCCGCAGCCTGACCGTGAACGCCGCTCCGGGTGCCAGCTCGGCTTCCCAGCGGAGCACTCCCGCCGCCGCCAGGGAGTCCATGGGCGGCGGATCCGCGGTGACGGCGACGGATCGGCCGTCGGCGGCGGTCCACCGCAGTCCGGTGCCGTGGACACTGGCGGCGAGTTCGGGGCCGGTTCGTCCCGACGACACGGCGCCCAGGTCCGCGAGATCCGTGCCCAGAGCGACTTCCATCGGGACCCTGAGGGGCCGTGCCGCGGCGCTGCGCAGGGTGATCCGCTCGGTTCCGTCGGCGCTCCGCGTGCGTTCGACCGTGAGGGCGGGGTCGGGTCCGGCGTCCCCGGGGACGCGGAGGGCGCCGAGGAACACCGCCCGATCGGCGCTCGCCATGCGGCCCTGGAGCGCGACGGGTTCACGGCCGGCGATCCGCAGGACGCAGCGGGACAGAAGCCGTCGCCCCGCGTCGTACACCCCCTCGGGCCCCTCCCCGGTGAGCTGGCCGTGCTCGGCGCAGACCGCGAGGGCGGGCAGGGCCACGCAGAGGAGCGCTCCGTGCACCGAGGGGAGCTCCGCGGGACGCGGGGCGCGCGGAAACGCGATGCCGGCGCCGGACGTGTGTCCGGACGCGGGACCGGAGGGCAGGGCGGTGGGGCGGCCGGAGGCCGGGACGGGGCTGGGAGCCATGGCGGGTACGGGCTGCTCTCTGTGCGAACCGGGCGGCCGGCGGGGCGGCGGCGGGACGGTTCGTACGACTCCGCCAGAGAGCTGAACGCCTCGGCGGGTGGCCGGGTCACGGTCGTCATCGGCCACTCCTGGAACCGTGCGGGCCACCGGGCCGCCGGGACCCGCTCCCCGGCCTCCCCTTCGCGGGTCCGCCGGGGCGGACTCCCGCCGTCTTCCGGCGCTCGTTCCCGCCGGTGCGCTGTCCCGGCTTCCTGAGCGTCGGCGGGGTTCCCGGGCGGCGGGCGGCTCGCATCCGGATCCGGCGGGAGGGCGGTGGAGCCTCCTGGTCGGAGGCCTGCCGGGCGTCCCGCTCGCCCCTCAGGCAGGAGCGGAGCGACTCGGGGTCCAGCCCTTCGTTGCACGCCTGGTGCAGCAGCCGGGCGAAGACGTATTCGGGGTCGGCGTCGAGAGCGAGGCCGAGGGCGACCCGGGCGGTCGGCTCGTCGCCCGTGGACCAGGCCGTCCAGCCCGCGAGGGTGAGGGGCGCGGCGGCGTGCTCCTGGTAGGGCGTGACGCAGCGCCTGGCCAGGACGCGCCACAGCCGCAGCGCGGCGGTCCCCTCCCAGCCCTCCATCCATTCGGCGGCCCGGTCCCGGGTGACGCGGTCCTGGAGACCGAGGACCAGCGCCGCGGCCTCCTCGGTGCTGATCAGTGCGTCGTCGGCGGCGTCTTCCGAGGCCGTCGAAGCGGCGGGCCGTCCCGGGAGGACCGCCCGCACCGGGCCCGCCGTGCGCGGCGGCGCCGCCACAGCGGTCTGGCCGCTCGCGGCCCCCGGCCGGTCCGCGCCCCGGCTCTCGGGGTTGGCGAAACGCCGGAGGATCTCACGGGCGAGCCCCAGGGTCCTCTCGCGCACCTCTTGGCGCCCCTGCGCTTCGGCGCCTTCCAGGATGCGGGGGACGATCGAGGCGGCGGCCGCGTCGAGGGCGGTCCGCTGCTCCTCGTCGCCCGGCCCGCCGCGCGGCTTGAGCCGGGCCTCCATGTCCCGCTGGGTGCCCCGCACCTGCACGCCGGCGTACGTCGCGGCCGCCGCCATGACCGAGGTGCCGCTGAGGGCGAGAGGGGTGCCGTCGGGCGGGCAGCAGCGCTGGTCGGGGCAGCAGTACGAGAAGTAGAGCCCGTCGGTGATGCAGAGGGCCTCGTAGACGGGGATGTCGAGGGCGCCGCAGGCGGTCCGCAGCCGCTGGGCGAAGGGCCGCAGCCGCTCCATGACCCTGCGGCCCGTCTCGCCGGGGGCGGGGTCCTGGCACAGGAAGACGACGATCCCGTCCGGCCGGGCGCCGGACCGGCCGCCTCCCTCCGCGAGGCACTCGGCGAGATGGTCCGCAGTGGACGCCCACTCCCGGGGCGAGCGCGGGATCCCGAGCCTGACCCGGCCCCCGAAGCGGCCGTGCTCGCCGTGGAGGGCGACCAGGACGACGGAGTCCGTGGGATGGAAGCCCAGCACGAACGGCAGGGCGTCGGCCAGCTCCGCCGGGCCGCGCAGCGTGATCTGCTGGGCACGGGAGGGTCCATTGGATTCGTGGTGATTCGCGTTCATGGTCAGGACGGTCTCGTGATCTCCCGAAATCCGAAACCCCTGTGGATAACTCCCCGATCGCGGCATCCGTCGTCCTGCCGAGTTGTCCACAGGTTCGGCGTCTCATTCGCGCGATGTCCGAGGCATCGGGTTGCATGGGGGCATGACCCAAGCAGCCCCGCAGGAAGACCGCACCGCCCTCCGAGCCGCCGCCGATGCCGTGCTCGCCCGTCTCGTCTCCGACCCGACGGGCAGGGCCAGACTGCGCGAGGACCAGTGGCGGGCCATCGAGGCGCTGGTCGCCGACCGGCGCCGGGCGCTGGTGGTGCAGCGGACCGGGTGGGGCAAGTCGGCCGTGTACTTCGTAGCGACCTCGCTGCTCCGTGAGCGAGGCAGCGGCCCGACGGTGATCGTCTCCCCCCTGCTCGCGCTGATGCGCAACCAGGTGGAGGCGGCGGCCCGGGCGGGCATTCGCGCCCGGACGATCAACTCGTCGAACACCGAGGAGTGGGACACGGTCCAGGAGGAGGTCGCCGCCGGCGAGGTGGACGTGCTCCTGGTGAGCCCGGAGCGGCTCAACAACCCCGATTTCCGCGACCAGGTGCTCCCCCGGCTGGCCGCTGCCACCGGACTGCTCGTGGTCGACGAGGCGCACTGCATCTCGGACTGGGGGCACGATTTCCGGCCCGATTACCGCCGGCTGCGGACTATGCTGGCCGACCTGCCGCCCGGCGTCCCTGTGCTGGCCACCACGGCGACGGCGAACGCGCGGGTGACCGCGGACGTGGCCGAGCAGCTCGGCACCGGGGCGGGCACGGACGCCCTCGTCCTGCGCGGCCCTCTCGACCGGGAGAGCCTGAGCCTGGGTGTGGTCCGGCTTCCGGACGCGGCACATCGTCTGGCCTGGCTCGCCGACCACCTCGGTGAGCTGCCCGGCTCCGGCATCATCTACACCCTGACGGTCGCCGCGGCCGACGAGGTCACCGCCTATCTGCGCCAGTGCGGGCACACCGTCTCCTCCTACACCGGTCGCACGGAGAACGCCGACCGGCAGCAGGCGGAGGACGACCTGCAGGCCAACCGCGTCAAGGCCCTCGTCGCGACCTCGGCCCTCGGCATGGGCTTCGACAAGCCGGACCTGGGCTTCGTGGTGCACCTCGGATCCCCGTCCTCCCCCATCGCGTACTACCAGCAGGTCGGCCGGGCCGGGCGAGGGGTGGAGCACGCGGAGGTGCTGCTGCTGCCCGGGCAGGAGGACGAGGCGATCTGGCGCTACTTCGCCTCGGTGGCCTTTCCGCCCGAGGAGCAGGTCCGCCGCACGATCGACGTGCTCGCGCAGGCGGGGCGGCCCCTGTCCCTGCCCGCCCTGGAGCCGCTGGTCGAGCTGCGCAGGACCCGGCTGGAGACGATGCTCAAGGTCCTGGACGTCGACGGCGCGGTGCGACGGGTGAAGGGCGGCTGGGAGAGCACCGGGCAGCCGTGGGTGTACGACACCGAGCGGTACGCCTGGGTGGCCCGGCAGCGGGCGGCCGAGCAGCAGGCGATGCGCGACTACGCGGCGGCGACCGGGTGCCGGATGGAGTTCCTGCGGCGCCAGTTGGACGACGAGGAGGCCGCTCCGTGCGGCCGCTGCGACAACTGCGCGGGGAACCGGTTCGATCCGAAGGTGTCCGTGGCCGCGCTGGACGCAGCCAAGGGCGAGCTGGGACGGCCCGGGGTGGAGGTCGAGCCCCGGAAGATGTGGCCCACCGGGCTCGCCGCGGTCGGGGTCGACCTGAAGGGCCGCATTCCGGCCGGTGAGCAGTCGTCCGGCGGCCGGGCGCTGGGACGGCTCTCCGACATCGGCTGGGGCAACCGCCTGCGGCCGCTGCTGGCGGACGGCGCGCCGGACGGGCCCGTGCCGGACGACGTCGTGCAGGCCGTGGTGCACGTGCTCGCGGACTGGGCCAAGGGGCCCGGGGGATGGGCCTCCGGGGCACCTGACGCACCGCCACGGCCCGCCGGCGTGGTCACCGTCGCCTCGCACCGGAAGCCGCGGCTGGTCGGTTCGCTCGGGCAGCGGATCGCCGAGATCGGCAGAATGCCCCTGCTCGGAATGGTGGAGTACGCGCCCGAGGCGGAGGAACTCCGGCTCTCGCGGACCAACAGCGCCCAGCGGGTCGTCGGTCTGCAGCGCACGCTGACGGTCCCTCCCGAGCTGGCCGGGCGGCTCGCGGACGCGGGCGGGCCGGTTCTCCTCGTGGACGATCTCTCTGACACCGGATGGACCTTGGCGGTGGCGGCGCGGCTGCTGCGCCGGGCCGGAGCGGAAGGGGTGTTTCCGCTGGTGCTCGCCGTCCAGGGGTGAAGCCGGAAGGAGAACGGGGAGTGAACAATGGGCAACTGGGCAGGGATATGAGAGGCATACCGACTCAATCCAGTCAGCGGCCTCAATTGCTCGTTGCCGCCCGCGCACGGGCCCGCAAGAATTGGGAAACCGCCCCGCACGGCCCGTCAGCGGTCCGGAAGGACTGTGCTGTGGTGCGCCCTCACCCGACCTTGCCCGCCCAGCGGGCGCGTATCCGAAGGGAGGACCGTGACCCTCGGATTCGCTCCGCCCACAGCCGCCTCGCTCAGATCGCCGTCCGAGTCCACCAGCCGCCTCGCTCGGATGCTGGAACCGTCCGAGTGGGCCGCGGCGGGGATTCCCCTGCTGAGCAACCCGCGTGAGGTCGTCAGCGGCCTCCACTCGCGCCACGCGCCCACGCCCGCCCCGCCGGTCGTCCCCTGCCTGGACCACGAGCACCGCACCGCGGCCCCGGCCTCGTTCGCCCCCCCCCCCGGGGCGGCGGACGGTTGGGAGTTCCGGAACGCGCTGCTCGCGCATCTGCGACGGGTCATTCCGCACGACCTCCGGAGACGGACGCCGGTGCGGACCGCGGTCCTGCTGTACTGCCGCGAGGGCGACGAGCGCTGGACGGAGGAGGACGGGGCCTGGATGTGGGGGCTCCGGGACGCCTGCACGCTGCACGGGCTCCGCTGCGGCGCGTACATCACGCTGACCGGAGGGGGCTGGCAGGTGCTCGGTGAGGGCCGGGGCGGCCGTCGGCCGAGCTCCGACTCGCGCCCCCTGCCGCTGGGGGACGGGCCGGCCGAGCTCGGCCTGCTCTCACCGAGAACGGCGAGCGGCGCGACCGAACCGCTGCGCCGGGCCGCCGCACGCTGATCACGCGACCCCGACGCGCCAGGGCGGCCCGTCGATCGCAAACCTCACGGCCAGGACGGCCAGCCGATCTCCAAGACCCTCACGCGCCGCGATCTCGAAGGCCCTCACGCGCCGGGCAGCCTGCTGATCACGACGCGCCCGGCACGGCGAGGCACCTCGCCGATCCCGAACCACCAGGCCTCCGCCGGCCCCCGTGGGGTCCGGCGGAGGAGCGGTCGGTCAGACGCCGGCGCCGGCTCCGAGGAGCGCCGTGACGCGCTGCGGGTCACCGCAGACGACGAGCAGCACACCCGCGCGGGCCATCGCCGTCGGGAGGGTCCGGGCGGCCGTCTCCTCGTCGCCGCCGTTGACGGCGACGATCACCACGGGACGGGCGGCGGCCCGCTCCGCGGCGGAGGCGTCCGCGAAGAACACGTCGTCGCCGGTGTCCTGCTGGGCCCAGTAGGCGGCCTCGCCGAAGGACAGCTCGTGAGCCGCCCACGGGTGCGGGTCGCCGGTGGTGAGCACCAGGATCTCGCCGGGCGCGCGTCCGCTGTCCAGGAGCAGGTCCAGGGCCTCCTCGGCGGCGTCGAGCGCGCCGTCGACCGGGGCCGGGATCAGCTGGAGCTGCGGGGTGGATCGCTGGTCGGAACGATTCTCCGGGCGCTGGGCCGGAGACTGCCCGGCACCGGGGCGCGGCGCCGGTGCCACGGGCCCGGCCGGACCGGGAACGGGGCGTACGGGGCGCGGGGAGGCCGCGGAACGCGGGCCGGGTACGGGACGGGGGGTCGACGCGGGGCGGCCGGCGGCCGCGGTGGCGCGGGGACCCTGGGCGCTCTCGTGAATCTGAGGCTCCTCGGGGATGAGAGGCATGAATGGATGTCTATCAAACGCCGCTGCGCGAGGCACCGGCGGGTGGGCACACATGTGCACCCCGGACGCGTGGGCGGCCGATGGACAGGCCTCCCGCGACCGGAAGTTCAGAAGTCGAAGCCGAGTTGGCCCCCGCTTTCCAGCGCGGCCGCCTCGGCGGAGAGGCGGACCTTTTTGAGGTGGCGCCACCGGGGCAGCGCGTCCAGGTACGACCAGGAGAGTCGGTGGTACGGGGTGGGCCCCAGCTCTTCGAGCGCCGCTTTGTGGACCGGCGAAGGGTAGCCCGCGTTGGCGCCGAAGGAGTACGCGGCGTACGGACCGCCTTCGCCCTCGAGCTCCGCCATGAGGGCGTCGCGCCGGACCTTGGCGATGACGGAAGCGGCCGCGACGGCGATGCAGGACTGGTCGCCCTTGATCACCGTACGGACCTTCCAGGGGCTGCCGAGGTAGTCGTGCTTGCCGTCCAGGATCACCGCGTCGGGTCTCACGGGAAGCCCTTCGAGCGCCCGGATCGCCGCGAGCCGCAGCGCCGCCGTCATCCCGAGGTCGTCGATCTCCTGCGGGGAGGCGTCGCCGAGCGCGTACGCGGTGACCCAGCCCTCCAGCTCGGCGGCCAGCGCGGTACGGCGCTTCGGGGTGATCAGTTTCGAGTCGGTGAGCCCCTCCGGGGGGCGGCGCAGGCCGGTGACGGCCGCGCACACCGTGACGGGGCCGGCCCACGCCCCGCGTCCGACCTCGTCGACCCCGGCGACGATCTTGGCGCCGGTGGTGGCTCGGAGCGACCGCTCGACAGTGTGGGTGGGAGGTTCGTACGGCATGGCGCCAGACAGGTTACGCCGCCTGACGCCACCCGCGATACCCGGATTCGCCCCAGCCGCCCGAAAGCCTGCGCGACCACCCGCCGAAGGCCGGAAGACCGGGCCCCCAAGCACGGTCCGCCGGCACGCGCCGGAGCCCGCCGGCACGGTCCGCCAGTACGCGCCGAAAGACCGCTACGGCGCCTCCAAATGCTCCGTTCCGCCTCAGGCGCGCAGCAGCGGCACCATGATCCGGTCGATCACGTCGGCGATCTCACTGTCCGGCCATTCGCTTCCGCACACCTTGGATCGGTACATCATCATCGCCGGAATGACATCGAGCACAAGATCGTCGATCGCGTCATGACGCACCTCACCTCGCCCGATTCCACGCCGCAGCACCTCCCGGAAGAGGTTCTTCGAAGGCTGGACGACGCCCGTCTCGATCAGGCCGTGGAAGCGGGCGGCCGCCTCTGCATCGCATTCGTGAAGCACTGCGCGCAGGGCGAAGCCGGGCTTGGAGTACATCACGTCCCGGACCCGGAGGCAGAGCTCGTACAGGTCCTCGCGCACGCGACCGGTGTCCGGAGCCTCGTCGAGCTTCGGAAGCCCTGCCTGGAGGGCGTCCGCGACGAGGTCTTCCTTCGACGGCCACCGCCGGTACACCGCGGCTTTGCCGGTCTGCGCGCCGACCGCGACACCCTCCATCGTGAGGCCGCTCCAGCCGACACTGCTGAGCTGGTCGAGCGCGGCCTCCAGGATCGCCCGCTCGAGCACGGGGCCGCGGCGCCGCAGCGCCGCCCCCTCCGGCCGGGCGGCGGCCGTGGAGCGCGAAGTAACCATCAGGATCTCTCCGTTGACGCGATTCGATTCTTCGGCAGCGCCCAGTGAACGGTTGCGTTCACTGAGGGGGACTCACTACCGTGGCGAAAAGTGAACGGGTGCGTTCACTAATTCTTCCGTGGGGGATCCATAGTGACAACTTCTCCGGTGGACACACAGACCAAGGACGAGCCGGCTCGCGCCGCAGGTCGGCCGGGCATCGCCTTGACCGTCATCGCCGCCTGCCAGCTGATGGTCGTCCTCGACGCCACCATCGTGAACATCGCGCTGCCGCACATCCAGGACGCGCTCTCCTTCTCGACCACCGACCTGTCGTGGGTGCTCAGCGCCTACACGCTCACCTTCGGCGGCCTCCTGCTCCTCGGCGGCCGCGCCGGCGACATCCTGGGCCGCCGCCGGGTGTTCATCGCCGGAATCCTGCTCTTCACGTTCGCCTCGCTGCTCGGCGGCTTCGCCCAGGAGCCCTGGCAGCTGCTCGCGGCACGCGCCCTGCAGGGCGCGGGCGGCGCGATCGCGTCGCCCACCTCGCTCGCGCTGATCACCACGACGTTCCCCGAAGGGCCCGAGCGCAACCGGGCGTTCGGCGTGTTCGCCGCGGTCTCCGCCGGTGGCGGCGCGATCGGTCTGCTCGCCGGCGGAGCGCTCACGGAGTGGCTGGACTGGCGCTGGGTCTTCTTCGTCAACGTGCCGATCGGCCTCCTGATCGCCTTCCTCACCCCGCGCTACATCGCGGAGTCCGAGCGTCACCCGGGCCGGTTCGACATCGCGGGCGCCGCGACGTCGACGCTGGGCATGGCGGCGCTGGTCTACGGCTTCATCCGGGCTTCCGAGGAAGGCTGGAAGGACAGCCTGACCATCGGTTCGTTCGCCGCCGCGGTGATCCTTCTCGTGGCGTTCGCGGTCGTCGAGTCGCGGGCCAGGGAACCGATCACCCCGCTGCGCATGTTCGCGGACCGCAACCGCTCGGGCACGTACGTCATCATGCTCAGCCTGTCGGCCGCCATGTTCGGCATGTTCTTCTTCATCGTGCTGTGGGTGCAGAACGTCCTGGGCTACAGCCCGGTCGAGGCCGGCCTCGCCTTCCTTCCGGTGACCGTCGCGATAGGCGTCGGTGCGGGGCTCGCCCAGCGGCTGCTGCCGGTGCTCGGACCCAAGCCGTTCATGGTGACGGGAGCGACGCTCACCGGCGTCGGCCTCTTCTGGCTGACGTTCATCTCCTCGGACAGCAGCTACCTCGGCGGGGTACTCGGTCCGATGGTCGTGTTCGGCGTCGGCATGGGTCTCAACTTCGTGACGCTCACGCTGACCGCCGTCTCGGGGGTCGCCCAGCACGAGGCGGGCGCCGCGTCGGGTCTGCTCAACGCGACCCAGCAGGTCGGCGGCTCGCTCGGCCTCTCCATCCTGGTCACCGTCTTCGGCACCGCCAGTCGCGAGGAGGGCGAGAAGCAGCTGCCGGACTTCCTCGCGCACTCCACGCCCGAGCAGCAGGCCGAGGCGCTGAAGACGAAGGAGCTGCCCGCGCCCTGGGGCCACGAGGTGCTCACCTCGGGCATCTCCACGGCCTTCACGGCCGCCGTCGGCATGGTGCTGATCGCGCTGGTCACGGCCGTCCTGGTGATCCGGGTCCGCAAGAGCGACCTGGAGGCACTGAGCGGCCGCGCTGAGGCGGCCGGTCCGATGGCCTGAGAGCACAGGCCGCCGTTCGGATGGCCTGAGAACACAGACCGCCGTTCCGATGGCCTGAGAACACAGACCGCCGTTCCGATGGCCTGAGAACACAGACCGCCGTTCCGATGGCCTGAGAACACAGGCGGCCGATCCGGCGGCCTGAGAGCACACTGCCTGAGAGCACCCGGCCCAAGAGCGCACGGGGCCCGATCGCGGCCGTGTCCCCCGCGCCCCTGAAGGGGGCAGGGGGCACGGCGTCCCGCTCACGCCTCGGGGTGCCTCGTCGCGTCAGACCTTGCCGTCCGGGACCCACCCCGGAAGCTCCTCGGTCTGCCGCAGCCAGCCCTCCGGCGGCGCACCGGCCGTCGTGGAGGCGACCACACCCCCGGCGATGGCACAGGTCGTGTCGACGTCGCCGCCGACCTGCGCGGTCGTCCAGAACACCCGCTCGAAATCACCGAGCCCGCGCGCGGCCGACCACAGCGCGAAGGGAACCGTGTCGTGCGCGCTCGTGCGGCGTCCGCTGCCGAGCACCGCGGCGACCGTGTTCGCGTCGCCGTAGTCGAGCATGTCCCGGGCCCTGCGCAGGCCCGCGCCGACCGCGCTCCGCGGGACCAGGGCGATGACACCGTCGAGCAGAGCCTCGGGCGTCGGCGGTCCGGCGGGATCGGCGGCCAGGGCGGCCGCGGCGGCGACGGCCATGGCGCCCACCACGGCCTCCCGGTGCTGGTGCGTCGTGTACGCGGAGATCTCGGCCTGGTGCGTCGCCTGCTCCGGGTCGTCGGCGTACCAGGCGCCCAGCGGGGCGATCCGCATCGCGGCGCCGTTGCCCCAGGACCCCTGGCCCTTGAAGAGCGCGGCGGCCAGTTCCCGCCAGTCGCCACCCTCCCGGATGAGCCGGAGCATCCGGTTGACCGCGGGGCCGTAGCCCCGGTCGAAGTCGTGGTGATGTGCGAAGGACAGGGCCAGGGCGTCCTGGTCGATCCGGTCGTGGTGGACGAGGACGGCCAGGACGGAGCAGGCCATCTCGGTGTCGTCGGTCCACTGCCAGGGCCCGGCGGGCAGCTCGCGCCGCTTCAGCAGGGGGTAGTGGGCGGGTACGAAGAACTGGGAGCCCAGGGCGTCTCCCACGGACAGCCCGCGCAGGCTGGCCAGGGCGCGGTCGAAGCGCCGGTCGGGTGCGGAGTCAGCGGTCATCGGTCTGCCACTCTATCCGGTGGGGCCGTACGGTTCCGGGGTACGCCAGCGTTCGAACGGCAGGTCCAGCCGGTACCGGCCGTCCGTTCCGAGCAGGAGGGAGCGGGTCTCGGCATTGCCGGGATTCGACAGCGACTCGAAGTCCGCGACCGTCCAGTGGAACCAGCGCATGCAGAACAGCCGCATGGTCAGCCCGTGTGTGACGAGGAGGACGTTGGGCGGGTGGTCGGGCGCCTCGAAGCTGCGGTACAGACTCTCCAGGAACGCGCCGACACGGTCGTACACGTCGGCACCAGACTCGCCCTGGGCGAACCGGTAGAAGAAGTGCCCGTACGCGTCCCGGTAGGCCTTCTGCAACCGGACGTCCTCCCGTTCCTGCCAGTTGCCCCAGTCCTGCTCCCGCAGCCGCGGCTCCTCCCGCACCCTGACCTGCTCCGCGGGGAGCCGGAAGGCCCGGAGGGTCTCATGGGTGCGGCGGTACGGCGAGACGTAGACGCTGACCGGCTCCTCCCCGAAGAGCTCCCGCAGCCGCTCCCCCGTCTCCTCGGCCTGCCGCCATCCCGTCTCGGTCAGCCTCAGGGCATGGTCGGGCTCGCGCTCGTACACCGTGTCATCGGCATTGCCCTCGGACTCTCCGTGCCGTACGAGGACGATGCGCCGCGGTCGTGCCATACCTCGACCCTAGAACGCCGCTCCGCGGCAGGCTCAGCCGAGGCCGTGCCCGGACGCCGTCCGGGGGAGGTGCCGGGACGCGGGAGGCGACGGCCGGCTCAGACCGTCCAGGCCGGTTCGAGCTGCACCACGTCCCCGTTCAGCGCCGCCACGTCGGCCGCGGTACGGGCCCGCAGCCCGAGCCGCTCCACCCGCTCGACCCGGTACTTTCCGTGCTCGGCGGCCGACTGCCACATCGAGAGCACCAGGAACTCGCTGCCGGGCGCCTCGCCGAACAGGCCCCGCAGCATGCCGGGAGACCCGGCCATGGCCGGGTTCCACACCTTCTCCTGCATGAGCGCGAAGTGCTCGGCACGGTCCTCGTGGACCCGGCAGTGCGCCACCCTCGCCACGTCGGCGTCGGCGAAGCGCGGCTCGAAGCCCGTCTTCACGTCGAAGCGGTGGTCGAAGAGCTTGACCTGGATGTCCTTGAACGTGCCCGCCTGGGACGCCGCCAGTCGGTCGTGCGACCGCGCCATGAACGAGTCGTAGAAGGCGCGGCTCTCCCAGAACGCGAAGACGTGGGCGACGTCCGGGCGACCCCGGCTCCACCCGCCGCCCTGGCCCCGGAATCCCGGCTCACCGAGCAGCCCCGCCCATTTCCGCTGTCCCCGCTCGAACCCTCGACGGTCCACCACGGTGCAGCGAATCCACTTGACCAGCACCGCGCCATCGTACGGGGCGGAAGAGCGCCCCGGCAGACCCCTTCAGACTCCCGCGGCGTGCACGTGCTCCAGTCCCGCGCGCTCCTCGTCATCCAGTTCGATCCCGAACTCGGCCTCCAGGACCTCCGCCAACTCGGCCACGCCGACGTTCCGTTCCCCGGTGCCGCCGTCCACGTGCAGGGTGGACAGCCTCTCGCGCAGCAGGGACGCGCGCACGTCCGCACCCGGCTGCTGGACCAGGACCTGTCCGAGGAAGCGGGACAGGGGATGGCTGGAGCTGTAGTGGTTCATGATGAGGAAGTCCCCCGGGTAGAGGCTCTGCGGCGAGAACGCGTACAGATCGGTCCAGCCCTCCGGCCGCAGTGAGCGCAGCACGTGGACGCCCTCGTCCTCCACGGCGATCCCGAACGTCCATCCGCTCTGCTCCACGCGTGCGCCGTCCCGCAGCGGCACGGGCTCCATCGGGCCCTGCCAGCCGAACCCGACGTCGGCGAGCCACTGTTCGCCCTCGACGGTGACGGCGAGCAGTGCGTGCGTGACCGGCGGCAGGGTCGCGCCTCGCGAGCGGTTGCGCGCGCCGCGTCCGGCCACGTGGAAGCCGATCCGCTCGAGGGCCGCCGCGAAGAGGGAGTTCTGCTCGTAGCAGTAGCCTCCCCTGCGCCGCCCGACGAGCTTCGCCTGAACGCTCTTCAGGTCCAGGGGGATGTCCCGTCCGAGGGCGACGTCGAGGTTCTCGAACGGAATGGCCGTGACGTGCGCCCGGTGAAGGGCCGTCAGCGTGCTCAGGTCGGGGGCGAGTTCCCCGTCGCGTCCGATGTCGTAACCGATTCGAGCCAGATATGCGTCGAGATCCAGCTCCTCACCACTCCACAAACCGCTCTCCCCCTCCAGCAACGGGCCCTCTGTCGTAGCCACATGACACCATGAGCAACCAGCCCACGACCACGGTCTTCCGAACGGGTCGACGGTACGAGGCCAGGCGTGCGCGGGGGCGTGCGCGGAGAGGGGAAGCACCATGAGCGGACTCAACAAAGGGGTGGGACGTGTCGAGGTCACGCTCAAGTGGGACCCCGCGCAGGCCGGTGCTCCGGCCCATGACCTGGATCTGGTCGCCGGGGTGTTCCCCGCCGGCGATCCGTACGGTGCGCCGGCCCAGCTGGTGCACTTCGGCAGCCGTTCCCCGGACGGCACGATCACGCTGCACCGCGACAGCCGCACGGGGCAGGGATTCGGCTACGACGAGGCCATGACCCTGGAGCTGGACCGGCTGGACGCGCGGTACGCGCGCGTGGTCGTGGGCGTGGCCATACAGCAGGGCGGCGGGCCGTTGACCTTCGGCGACATAGTGAACACGGGCATTCGGGTCCGTGAGGGCTACACCGATCTGCTGACCCATGACTTCGCGGACGTCCCCGGGGCCCGTTCGGCCACGGTCGTCGAGTTCACCCGTGACGGAGCGGACGGCTGGTCGTACCGCGCGATCAGCCGCGGCTTCGACGCCGATCCGCAGACCTTCGGCACGCTTCTGGGCTCCGCACCGTCCTGAGCCCACCGGCCCACGCGAAGGGGGCGCCGACCGGTGGTCGGCGCCCCTTCACGGGCGCTCCGGTGCGCTCAGCGGCTTCCGCCGCTCAGCGCACCGGGCGGTGTCAGCTGCAGCCGCTGGTCGAGCCGCAGCCCTCGCAGATGTAGCAGGAGCCGGCCCGCTGCATCTTCGTGCCGCAGGAGAAGCACAGCGGGGCGTCGGCGCTGATGCCGAGCTGCATCTCGACGAGCTCCGCGGAGGTGTGGGCCTGCTTCGGGGCCGGGACCTCGATCTTCGGGGCCGGGACCGCGACGGCCTTCAGCTCCGGGGTGCGGGGCGCGGACTGGGCCAGGGACTCGACGTCGACGTCCTCGGGCTGCTCGTACGAGCCGGTGTCGAGGTGGCGCTGACGCTCCTCGGCCGAGTGGATGCCGAGGGCGGAGCGGGTCTCGAAGGGCAGGAAGTCGAGCGCCAGGCGGCGGAAGATGTAGTCGACGATCGACTGCGCCATCCGCACGTCCGGGTCGTCCGTCATGCCGGCCGGCTCGAAGCGCATGTTGGTGAACTTCGAGACGTACGTCTCCAGCGGGACGCCGTACTGCAGACCGACGGAGACGGCGATGGAGAAGGCGTCCATCATGCCCGCGAGGGTCGAACCCTGCTTCGACATCTTCAGGAAGACCTCGCCGAGACCGTCGTCCGGGTAGGAGTTGGCGGTCATGTAGCCCTCGGCGCCGCCGACGGTGAAGGAGGTGGTGATCCCCGGGCGGCCCTTGGGCAGACGCTTGCGGACCGGACGGTACTCGACGACCTTCTCGACGGCCTCGCGGATCGTCGCCTCGGACTTCGCGGTGACCTCGGCCTTCTCGTCCTCCTTCTTCTTGGCGGAGAGCGGCTGGCCGACCTTGCAGTTGTCGCGGTAGATCGCGAGCGCCTTGACGCCCATCTTCCAGGCCTCGAAGTAGACCTCCTCGACGTCCTCGACCGTGGCCGTCTCCGGCAGGTTCACGGTCTTGGAGAGGGCGCCCGAGATCCACGGCTGGATGGCGGCCATCATGCGGACGTGGCCCATCGCGGAGATGGAGCGCTCGCCCATGGCGCAGTCGAAGACCTCGTAGTGCTCGGTCTTCAGACCGGGGGCGTCGATCACGTTGCCGTGCTCGGCGATGTGGGCGACGATCGCCTCGATCTGCTCCTCCTGGTAGCCCAGGCGGCGCAGGGCCTGCGGGACGGTGCCGTTGACGATCTGCATCGAGCCGCCACCGACGAGCTTCTTGAACTTGACCAGGGCGAGGTCGGGCTCGAGGCCGGTGGTGTCGCAGGACATCGCGAGACCGATGGTGCCGGTGGGGGCGATGACCGAGGCCTGGGCGTTGCGGAAGCCGTTCTTGGCGCCGAGGCGGATCACGTCCTGCCAGGCCTCCGTGGCGGCGGCCCAGATCGGCGAGTCCAGGTCGTCCACGCGGACGGCCTTGGTGTTCTCGTCGGCGTGCTGCTGCATGACGCGCTGGTGCGGCTCGGCGTTGAGGGCGTAGCCGTCGTACGCGCCGACGACCGCGGCGAGCTCGGCGGAGCGCTTGTACGAGGTGCCGGTCATCAGGGAGGTGATGGCACCGGCGAGGGCGCGGCCGCCGTCGGAGTCGTACGCGTGGCCGGTCGCCATCAGCAGGGCGCCGAGGTTGGCGTAGCCGATGCCGAGCTGGCGGAAGGCGCGGGTGTTCTCACCGATCTTCTGGGTGGGGAAGTCGGCGAAGCAGATGGAGATGTCCATCGCGGTGATGACGAGCTCGACGACCTTGGCGAAGCGCTCGACGTCGAAGGACTGGCTGCCCTTGCCGTCGTCCTTGAGGAACTTCATCAGGTTCAGCGAGGCGAGGTTGCAGGACGTGTTGTCCAGGTGCATGTACTCGCTGCACGGGTTCGAGCCGTTGATGCGGCCGGACTCGGGGCAGGTGTGCCAGTGGTTGATCGTGTCGTCGTACTGGATGCCCGGGTCGGCGCAGGCCCACGCGGCCTCGGCCATCTTGCGGAAGAGCGACTTGGCGTCGACCTCCTCGATGACCTCGCCGGTCATGCGCGAGGTGAGGCCGAACGTCCCGCCGGACTCGACGGCCTTCATGAACGTGTCGTTCACGCGGACGGAGTTGTTGGCGTTCTGGTACTGGACGGACGTGATGTCGTCGCCGCCCAGGTCCATGTCGAAGCCCGCGTCGCGCAGCGCGCGGATCTTCTCCTCCTCCTTGACCTTGGTCTCGATGAAGTCCTCGATGTCGGGGTGGTCGACGTCGAGGATGACCATCTTGGCCGCGCGACGGGTGGCGCCGCCCGACTTGATCGTTCCCGCGGAGGCGTCGGCGCCGCGCATGAAGGAGACCGGGCCGGAGGCGTTGCCGCCGGAGGAGAGCAGCTCCTTGGAGGAGCGGATGCGGGAGAGGTTCAGGCCGGCGCCGGAGCCGCCCTTGAAGATCATGCCCTCTTCCTTGTACCAGTCGAGGATGGACTCCATGGAGTCGTCGACGGACAGGATGAAGCAGGCGGAGACCTGCTGGGGCTGCGGGGTGCCGACGTTGAACCAGACCGGCGAGTTGAAGCTGAAGATCTGGTGCAGGAGGGCGTAGGCCAGCTCGTGCTCGAAGATCTCGGCGTCGGCGGGCGAGGCGAAGTAGCCGTAGTCCTCGCCGGCCTTCGTGTACGTCTTCACGATCCGGTCGATGAGCTGCTTGAGACCGGTCTCGCGCTGCGGGGTGCCGACGGCCCCGCGGAAGTACTTGCTGGTGACGATGTTGACCGCGTTCACCGACCAGAAGTCGGGGAACTCGACGCCACGCTGCTCGAAGTTGATCGAGCCGTCGCGCCAGTTGGTCATGACGACGTCACGGCGCTCCCACGCCACCTCGTCGTACGGATGCACGCCGGGGGTGGTGTGGATGCGCTCGATACGCAGGCCCTTGCTCGCCGACTTGGCTCCCTTGGTGCGGGAACCACGTGCCGGGCCGCTCGCCGTCTCTGTCATGCCGCCTCCCATATACGGGCAAAACACACTTTGGCGCCCAGATAGTCCCAGGGCACCGTCTTCTGTACGCACTTCTGTACTGCTGCCACGGGGACCACAGGGGTCACCCGGGGCACGTCTGCAGGGCCGCGCGGCGGCCGGTCGCCGGGCCTGCGTCGGCCCGGCCCGCCGATCAGTCGGCGGGGGTGGCGGGAACGGGGACCTCGGGGGTCACACCGGTCCCGCTGTTCTCAGCGGGAGGCCGCACGCGGAGTTCCACGATGGCGGCCTCGAAGTCTTCGAGGCTGTCGAAGGCCTTGTACACGGACGCGAAGCGCAGGTACGCGACGAGGTCGAGCTCCTGCAGGGGGCCGAGGATGGCCAGGCCCACGTCGTGGGTGGTCAGCTCGGCACTGCCGGTGGCGCGCACCGCCTCCTCGACCCGCTGGCCGAGCTTGGCGAGGGCGTCCTCGGTGACCGGTCGCCCCTGGCACGCCTTGCGCACGCCGGAGATGACCTTGTTACGGCTGAAGGGCTCGGTGACGCCGGAGCGCTTCACCACCATGAGCGAGCAGGTCTCCACCGTCGTGAAACGACGGGAGCAGTCGGGGCACTGGCGACGACGTCGGATCGACGTCCCGTCGTCGGTGGTGCGACTGTCGACGACGCGGCTGTCAGGGTGCCTGCAGAAGGGGCAGTGCATTGGTTCCGACCCTTCTCACGACACGTCTGACAAGCCTCACCGGCCCGTCAAGGCCCTGCGAAGCGACCACCAGCATAGGCGATGCGTGCACCCCCGGCAGACCGGGGACCACTACCCCTGGGCAGTCGATGCCATCCAACCACTAGATCTTGGGTTGTGGCCCAATCGAGGCCCTCCGCGTGTCGCGGCCCGGACGCTCCCTGGGATCCACGCGCTCGGGTGCGACACTGGGGCAGTGCACCGACCCCTCCCGACCCAGCGGCGAAGGCTACCGCAACGGCTGATTCGGGGCGGCGGAGTGAGCGCGCTCATACACCCCCGCACATACGCACGTAAGGCAATCTGCGAATTTTCACTCGAACGTGTGTTTGGCGCAACCTTTCGAAAGCCACTACCGTTGTGCCAGCCAGGGAGACCATTCGAGAGGGGCCGACGACGTGACCACCACCGCAGACAGTGCCACCATCACCGCCCAGGACCGCTCCCAGGGCCGACTCGAGCCGGTGCACGCCATGAATGACGCAAGCATGAACGGCGAGGAGCCCGGGCGACCCGCCCGCGCCCTCCCCGGGCGACCTCCAGGCATCCGCGCCGACAGCTCCGGACTCACCGACCGGCAGCGCAGGGTCATCGAAGTCATCCGCGACTCGGTCCAGCGGCGCGGCTACCCGCCGTCGATGCGCGAGATCGGGCAGGCGGTCGGCCTTTCCAGCACCTCCTCGGTGGCGCACCAGCTCATGGCGCTGGAGCGCAAGGGCTTCCTCCGGCGCGACCCGCACCGCCCCCGCGCCTACGAGGTCCGCGGCTCCGACCAGCCGAGCACCCAGCCGACCGACACCACCGGCAAGCCGGCCGCGTCGTACGTCCCGCTGGTCGGCCGCATCGCGGCCGGCGGTCCGATCCTCGCCGAGGAGTCCGTCGAGGACGTCTTCCCGCTCCCCCGCCAGCTGGTCGGCGACGGCGAGCTGTTCGTCCTGAAGGTCGTCGGCGACTCGATGATCGAGGCCGCCATCTGTGACGGCGACTGGGTCACCGTCCGCCGCCAGCCCGTCGCGGAGAACGGCGACATCGTCGCCGCGATGCTCGACGGCGAGGCCACCGTGAAGCGCTTCAAGCGGGAGGACGGCCACGTCTGGCTGCTCCCGCACAACGCGGCGTACCAGCCCATCCCCGGCGACGAGGCCACCATCCTCGGCAAGGTCGTGGCGGTACTGCGGCGGGTGTGACACACCCCGCCGGCTCTGACCGGGCCCCGGGACCCTCTGCGCCGGTCCCGGGGCCCTGCCGTGTCCTGACGGGCCGGGCTCTCCCGCCCGTCAGGACACGGTCCCCGCGCCCCAGGGGTGTCCTGTCGATCGCGCCGCGTGCACTGCCTGACCGACAGGACACCCGCTAGGCGTCGGCCGTCTTCGAAGCGGCGTCGATCGCCGCGAGCGACTTGCGCACCTGGTTGCGGTCGGTGGTGTACCAGAAGTCGGGCAGCGAGGCCTTCAGGTAGCTGCCGTACCGGGCGGTGGCCAGCCGGGGGTCGAGGACGGCCACGACGCCCCGGTCACCCGTGGCCCGCACCAGCCGGCCGGCGCCCTGGGCCATCAGTAGGGCCGCGTGGGTCGCCGCGACCGCCATGAAGCCGTTCCCCCCGGCCTCCTCCACGGCCTTCTGCCGCGCGCTCATCAGCGGGTCGTCCGGGCGCGGGAACGGGATCTTGTCCATGACGACCAGCTGGCAGCTGGGCCCAGGGACGTCCACGCCCTGCCAGAGCGAGAGCGTGCCGAAGAGGCAGGTCCTGGGATCGGCCGCGAAGTTCTTGATCAGCTCGCCGAGGGTGTCCTCGCCCTGGAGCAGGATCGGCAGCTCGGGGATCCGGGTGCGCAGCTCCTCCGCCGCCTGCTGCGCGGCCCTCATGGAGGAGAACAGCCCGAGGGTCCGCCCTCCGGCCGCCTGCATCAGTTCGGTGAGCTCGTCGAGCATGTCCCCCCGCTCCCCGTCGCGCGCCGGGCGCGAGAGGTGCTTGGCGACGTAGAGGATGCCCTGCTTCGGGTAGTCGAACGGGGAGCCGACGTCGATGCCCTTCCAGACGGGCAGGTCGTCCCCCCTGGTGCCCTCGGGGGCCAGCCCGAGGGAGGCCCCGACGCCGTTGAAGTCGCCGCCCAGCTTGAGCGTGGCCGAGGCGAGCACCACGGACCGCTCCGTGAACAGCTTCTCGCGGAGGAGGCCCGAGACGGACATCGGCGCGACCCTCAGCGAGGCCCCGAAACGGTCGTGGCGCTCGTACCAGACGACGTCGTACTCGGAACCGTGCGTGATCCGCTCCGCCACGCCGTGCACGGTCTCCACCGAGGCCATGGCCTGCTTGCGTACCGCGTCCTCGTCCTGCACGGCCCGGTCCCGGGTGTTGCCCAGGGCCGTGATCACCGCGCGGGCCGCGTCCCTTAGCGCCATCAGCGCGTACGCGAGGTCCTCCGGGATCTCCTCCAGGCGGCCCGGGAGCGCCAGCTCCATGACCCGCTCGAAGCCCTCCGCGGCGGTCTGCAGCTGGTCTGCCGTCTTCTCGTCCACGAGCTTCGCGGCGCGCCGCACGGCACGGTTGACCTGGCCCGGCGTGAGCTCGCCGGTGGCGACACCCGTGACCCGGGAGACCAGCTCATGGGCCTCGTCGACGATCAGCACCTCGTGCTGCGGGAGCACCGGGGCGCCCTCGATGGCGTCGATGGCGAGCAGGGCGTGGTTGGTGACGACGACGTCCGCGAGCTTTGCGCGCTCGCGCGCCGCCTCGGCGAAGCACTCCGGCCCGTACGCGCACTTGCTCGCGCCCAGGCACTCGCGGGAGGAGACGGAGACCTGGGCCCAGGCCTTGTCGGAGACGCCCGGCGTCAGGTCGTCCCGGTCGCCGGTCTCCGTCTCGTCCGACCAGTCCCGGAGCCGCAGCAGGTCCTGGCCGAGCTTGCTCGTGGGCGCCGCCGCCTCGAAGGGGTCGAAGAGGCCGTCCTCCTCGTCCTGCGGGACGCCTTCGTGCAGCCGGTGCAGGCAGAGGTAGTTCGACCGGCCCTTGAGCATGGCGAACTGCGGGCGGCGGCGCAGCTGCGGATGCAGCGCGTCGACCGTCCGGGGAAGATCGCGCTCGACGAGCTGGCGCTGCAGCGCCAGGGTGGCCGTGGCCACCACCACCCGCTCGCCCTGGGCCAGCGCCGGCACGAGGTAGCCGAGCGACTTGCCCGTGCCGGTGCCGGCCTGGACGAGGAGGTGGGAGTTGTCGTCGATGGCCTCGGCCACGGCCTCGGCCATGGTGACCTGGCCGGGCCGCTCCGTGCCGCCGACGGCGGAGACGGCGGCGTGCAGGAGGTCGGGGAGGGATGGCTTCGTCATAGCGCTTCCACCCTACGGGTCGGCACTGACAGCCGGGTCACGCGAGCGGGTTGGGGACCGTCCCGTGGACGGCCGCGTGCGGACGTTCGGGCCGGTCCCGGTAGCCGTCCAGGTGCAGACGGTTGCGGTTGAGACAGAGACGCGCGATGCGTGGGGTGAGGAGGTCGAAGAGCTCGAAGCGTTCCTTCAGCTCGGGGAAGCGGGCCTGGTGCCGCAGGATCTCCGCCCGGACGAGCCCCCAGAAGGCCTCCTCCGGCACGCCGAGTTGTTCCTCGCAGAGCGGTGCCAGGTAGCGGAAGACGCCGACGAAGAGCCCCGAGTGGATGAACTGGATCAGGAATCCGGGCTCTTCTGTCAACAGAACGTCACGGACGTCATCCGGAAGGGTGGCGTGTTCGGGTAGCGGCTGGGCACTGATGTTCACATCGTCGACGAAGTCCTTGATCGCCAGCCGGACCGGGACGTCGTCGCCGTCGTACACGACGATGGCGTTCTCTCCGTGGGGCGAGAAGACGGTGCCGTACCGGTAGAGGAAGTGCAGCAGCGGGGGGAGCAGAGCGGTGAACAGGCGCTGGAGCCAGACGGTGGGGGCGAGCCCCGAGCGCTCGACCAGTTCGGCGACGAAGGCCCGCCCGTCCGGGTCGGTGTGGAGGAGCGAGGCGAGGGTGCGGGCCCGCTCGCCCGGGGGCAGTCGCAGCGGTTCGCGCCAGATCGCGCCGAGGAGTTCCTTGTACTGGTACGGGACTTCGGGCAGCCGGTCGTACAGCGGATGCTCGACCGTGACGGAGGCGACCTCGCCGAGGAGGATCACCCCGCACTCGTCCCGAAGGAAGGAATCGGCGTCGCGCAGGCCCTGGACCCAGGCGGTCACGGCCGGCGCGGCGAGGGTCCGCTCCGTGGGCAGTCCGCGCCAGACCAGGGTGTTGAGCACGGACAGCGGCAGTTTGACGGTGTGCCGGTCGGGGCGGCTGGTGTTGAGGAAGGTGCGCACGGACTGCTGCGGCAGACGGAGGTCGCCGTCCGCGGGGAGGGGGACGACGGTCCCGGCGGCGATGGCCGGGGCGTAGAGCGGCAGGAGGACCTCGTCCCACTGCCAGGGGTGGACGGGCAGCAGGAGGTAGTCGTCGGGTTCGTGGCCGCGGGCGGTCAGAGCGGCACGGAAGGAGGAGTGCGCCTCGGGGTCGAGTTCGCGGGCGTACAGCAGGCCGGGGGTGTCGAGGCCGGGCACGCCCCGGTAGGCGGCGAGCCGGTTGCTGACGGCGATCCAGGGCAGCCGGGTCGCGCGGCGGGCCTCGGGGGCCCAGCGGGCGGCGTCGGTCGCGGAGAAGCCGATGCGGCCCTTGTTGAGGACGAGCCACGGGTGGCCGGTCTGGTGGCCTTCGAGTTCCGCGTAGGAGAGCTCGGCGAGGCGGGCGGCACCGAGAGCGGTGTGGTCGAGGCGGGTGTCGGCGGCGAGGGTGGCGGACATCTCGCGGATGAGGTGGCCCAGGGTGGCGCCGTCGAGCCGGAGGAGGTGGCGGGCGCGGACCAGGAAGTCGAGGGGGTCGGAGAAGGGGCGGCCCTCATGGGTGACCGAGCCGGCGGTGACGTGCCAGCTGCCGTAGGCGCCCCGGCGGGCACGGAAGCTGAGCGTGGTGCCGTCGTCGAGCCGCAGGGCGTGACGGTCGGGCTCGCCGCCGGGCGCGGGGACGGGTTCGACGATCTCCTCGTAGGCGAACTCGGAGAGGGCCTTGGCGAGGAGCCGGGCGGACGCCCGGGTCCAGGCCGCGGCGTTCAGCTCGGGCGGGGCGAGCAGCTCGGGGGGCGCCGAGGGCCCTGGGAAGGCTGACGGCACGGGGGGTGCGGGCGGCCCGGGGGGTGCGGCGGGGACGGTGCCGGGGGTCGGAGCGGGGAGGCTGGGTGGTGCGGAGTCGTGAGGTGCAGGGGACGTCGACACGAGGACTCCTCGGGGTGGGAACCGCTGTGGGGCGAGCGGGTGCAGGCAAGACAGAGGTGTTCACAGAACGTGACGGAGGGCCCGGTCACGGATCATGAGCGCGGCTTTTTTGTCGGAGAGGTCGACTTCCGCCGCGTAGCGGAAGCCGCCGCTGAGGAACGCGGAGACGGAGGGGGTGTTGCGGATGTCGGGTTCGGCGAGGACGCGGGTGCAGCGGGGACGGTGGTCGAGGACGAGATCGGCGACGGCGCGCAGAAGCGTGGTGCCGACGCCCCGGCCCCGGTCGCCGACGCCTCCGATCAGCAGGTGGACGCCCGTGTCGTGCGGCAGTGCCGGGTAGTACCGGGCGAGCGGGTCGAGATCGGCGCGGTAGATCTCGAAGTAGCTCATGGGCGTGCCGTCGAGGACGCCGAGGCAGGGGACGCTCCGGCCGTCGCCTTCGAGCTGGGCGCGGACGTGCTCGGCGGTGACGGTGTCCGGTCCCGCGAGCTCCCAGAAGGCGGCGACCGCGGGGTCGTTCATCCATCCGGTGATCAGCGGCAGGTCCCGTTCGAGTCGTACGGGTACGAGGCGGAAGGAGCCGACGGTGGTGTCGGCGGGGCTCCAGGCGGCGACGGAGTCCAGCAGGTCGCCGTCGAGGAGGGCGACGAGGTCGTCGACCCTCAGGTCCAGGGTGTCGTCCCCGGGCGGGTCGGCCGGTGGGCGGGTGGGTGACACGGTCGCTCTCCTCTCGGCGGTGTGGTCGGGTGCGGGGCTCCGGCGGGTTCAGGTACGGAGGGGGTTGGTGACGGTGACGTAGACGGACTGGGTGTCGACGGGTCCGACGAGCTCGTCCAGGCCGTGCAGGCGGGTGAGGAGATTGGCCTTGCTGCGCAGGGTCGACGCTTCGAGGAGCCGGTGCGGGAGGGGCGAGCCCAGGCTGGTGGCGGAGGTGAGGAAGCTGCGGAAGGCGGCGAGCAGGACGCGCTCGTCGGCGAGGTGCTGGGCACCGAAGGCGCCGATCAGGCCGAGGACGTTGTTGATGCCGAGGTAGTAGGCGAAGCGCTCGTCGGTGACCTGGTCGGAGACGAAGGTGTCGCTGTCGTCTCCGATGCCGGGGAGGCGGCTCTCCAGTTCGCCGCGGTGGGACTCGCGGAAGTAGTAGCCCTGGTTGTCGCGGTAGCGGCCGCCGACGGGCCAGCCGTCCGGGTCCAGGAGCACCAGGGTGTTCTGCTGGTGGGCCTCCAGGGCGATGCCGGCGTGGCCGTCGAGCCAGAGGACCGGGCGGACGACCTGGTCGAGGTAGCGGAGGAACCATTCGGCGGATACGGCGGTCACGGGGCGGCCGGTGCGGGCGGAGAGCCGTCCGACGACGTCGGCGAGCCGGGAGCGCATGGCGGTGGCACCGGGCCAGGGGCGGGGCGCCGTGAGGGAGGCGATGCAGACGGCGTCGTCGCCGGGGCCGAAGGGGTTGTGGCGGACCATGACGTCGAGGCCGGGGACGGGGGTGCCGTCCGGGGCGTCGACGGCGAGCCAGGCGGGGTCGCGGACGATGTCGAACCCGGGGTGGGAGGCCTGCCACTCGTCGACGAGGCCGGTGCGGAGCAGCCGGTGGACCTCGACACCGCGGTGGAGTTCCTTGCGGAGGTTCTCGCGGCGGGAGTTGGTGATGCGCAGGCCGAGGGAGAGCTTGAGCATCGCCCGTGCGCCGGGGCGGTGCACGGTACGGACGGAGGAGGTGGGGTGCCAGGGACTGCCGTGGAGGCCCAGGTCGTGGAGGAGGCCCGCGTCCAGGAGGGCCCGGACGTCGGGGCGGTGCAGGAGCTCGCGGGCCTGCCAGGGGTGCACGGGCAGCGGTGCCGTGCCGGTGGGGAGGGTGAGTCCTTCGGCGAGGCCGGAGGCGAGTTGTTCGGCGGTGACGGGCCGGCCCTGTTCGGTCCAGGCGGAGTCGGTGGCGAGGAGGGTGTGGTCGACGGCGATCCAGTGGAGGGGGAAGGCGCCGTGCAGTTCGGGTGAGTAGAGCCGGCTCTCGGCCTCGGAGAGTCCTTCGCGGCTCTTGGGGGTGGGGTGGAGGGGGTGTCCGAGCAGCAGGGACTGCTCGGCGGCGAGGAAGAGGTCGGCGTCCGGGTGCGGCTCGGGACGGCGGCGGCGCTCGGTGAGGAAGTCGGCGGTGCGGCGGGCGGAGTCGGCGACGCGGCCGACCAGGTCGGTGCCCTCGGAGCGGCCGCTCTCCCGGCTGAGCAGGGCGGCCACCGTGACGGCGTCGGCGGCCGGCGCCGAGGCCGGGAGCCCTTCGAGGACGGGGGCGCCGAAGCGGTGCCAGCCGGTGGGGGACCAGTAGCGGACGGGAACGAGGAGGGCGGTGCCGCTGGCGTCGAGGGGAATGCGCAGGGTGGTGGATCCGGGGTCCGGGAGGTTCTTCTCCCGGACCCAGCAGCGGAGGAGGTTCTCGACGGCGGCGGCGTCGGCGGCGCGCTGCGGGTCGGGGTCGTCCAGCGGGTCGGGCGTTCCGGCCGGGCGCTGGGGCCGGGGCTCGTGCGGCCGGGCGTGCTGGTGCGGGACGGTCGGCTCCACGGGGCCGCACGGATCCGCTCCGGGCTCCACGGGGCCGAACGGATCCGCTCCGGGCTCCTCGACGCCGAACGGTGCCTGCCCGAAGGCATCGGCGCCGAGCGGCGCCGTACCGAGCGCCCCGGACCTGAGCGTTCCCGGGAGGGCCGCCTGGGTGTTCCGCCGCTCGGCGTGGAGGGCCTTCGGGCGGAGCGTCTCGCCGTGCAGGGACTCCGGGTGGTGGGGGGTCAGGGTGTGGGGGTGTCCGGGGTGGGGGGGTTCGGTCGTGGGGGTCGGAGTGGTGGGGGTGGCGTTCACGGGGGCTTCCTTGGGGGTGGGGGCCGGGGCGGTCCGGGGTCAGAGGGACGGTCCGGAGGCGTTCCGGGGGGCCATGGCCCGGTGGGAGGCGGACAGGTGGGGGGTGTGGGCCCGTTCGGCCGCGGCCAGGGCGTCGGCGAAGCGGTCCAGCACGGCGGATGCCTGCTCGTCGGTGAGGGTGAGCGGGGGCAGGAGCCGGACCACGGCGGAGTGCCGGCCGCCGAGTTCGACGATGAGTCCGCGGGCCAGGCACTCCTGCTGCACGGCGAGGGCCAGGGCGGGGGCGGGGGGCGGGACGGGGTCGTCCGGTCCGGCCGCTTCGGGGTCGACGAGTTCGACGCCGAGCATCAGGCCCCGGCCGCGGACGTCGCCGACGCAGGGGTGGGCGGCGGCGAGGTCCTGGAGCCGGCCGAGGATGCGGGCGCCGAGGGTGCCGGCCCGCTCGGCGAGCCTGTTCTCGCGGACGTACGCGAGGGTGGCCGTTCCCGCGGCCATGGCGAGCTGGTTGCCGCGGAAGGTGCCGGCGTGGGCGCCGGGTTCCCAGGCGTCGAGCTCCGACCTGTAGACGATGACCGCGAGCGGGAGGGAACCGCCGATGGCCTTGGAGAGGACCATCACGTCGGGGACGACGCCGCTGTGCTCGACGGCCCAGAAGGCGCCGGTGCGGCCGACGCCGGTCTGGACCTCGTCGACGATCAGGGGGACGGAGCGCTCGGCGGTGATGCGGCGCATCCGGCGCATCCACGCGTCGGGCGCGGGGATGACCCCGCCCTCGCCCTGGACGGCCTCGACGATCATCCCGGCGGGGGTGGTGACCCCGCTCTTGGGGTCGTCGAGGAGGTTCTCGGTCCAGCGGGCCGCCAGTTCGGCGCCGCGCTCGCCGCCGACGCCGAAGGGGCAGCGGTACTGCTGGGGGTAGGGCAGCCGGGTCACACGGACGTCCGTCGCGCCGCCGGAGGCGTCGAGGGCTCCGGCCGTCATGCCGTGGTAGGCGCCGGTGAAGGCGAGGAGCCCGCTCCGGCCGGTGGCCGTCCGGACGAGTTTGAGGGCCGCCTCGACCGCGTCCGTGCCCGCCGGTCCGCAGAACTGGATGCGGGCGTCGTCCGCGAGCGCGCCGGGGAGGGTGGCGAACAGCTCGGTGGTGAAGGCGTCCTTGAGGGGGGTGGCGAGGTCGAGGACGTGGAGGGGTGCCCCCGAGTCGAGGACCTTCCTGATGGCTTCCAGGACCACGGGATGGTTGTGGCCGAGGGCGAGGGACCCCGCACCGGACAGACAGTCCAGGTAGCGGCGGCCGTCGGCGCCCTCGATGGTCAGCCCCCGGGCCCGCACGGGGACGATCGGCAGCGAGCGGGCATAGGTGCGTGCGGCGGACTCGCGCTGGGCCTGGCGGCGCAGGATCCCCTCGTGGTCGCCGCTCTTCCGGCCCCGCAGGTGCTGTTCGTCCTGCCGGTCCCTCGGGTCCGTCCCGCCCCCCTGGTCGCGCTGATCCGTCGGCCGGGTCTGCGTGCGCGCGGCCGGTGGGACGGCCGGAGCTGGTTCGGTCACGGCCACGGCTCGGTGTCCTCCCGCTGTAACAGTTGCGTTGCACATCGGGGCGTCGTGGAGCCGCCTCAAGGGCCGTCCAGATCGCCGCCGTTGTGTCCCCCGTACGTACCAACGACGGGAACTGCCGGGGATCACGGGCCGGGAGGCAGGAAGTTGGCGTGTCCCGGATCACGGCACGGCAACGGCTGATCGATGCCCGGAACCGTGGACGGGGCGCGTACCGTCCCCTCCGGCACCGGCATAGTGGGGGCCGTCGGTCGTGTCCGCGAGGGCCCGGCCGCTGTTCGTCCCGGCAAGAAGATGCACAAGAAGATGCACAAGTAGACGTAGTCCCAGGGGGATCACGAGATGCGATCGATTCGTCCGCTGCTGATGGCGGCTTCCGCCGTCGCGGCGCTGACGCTCACCGTCACTGCCTGCGGTCCGAGCGAGGAGAACGCGGGAGGGGACAAGCCCGTCGCGCCCGTCAGCCTGGACCCGGACAAGATCAAGATTCCGGAGGACCTGAAGGAGCGCCTGAAGGAACACGGGATCGACCTCGACAAGTGGCGGAACGGCGAGTGGAAGAACTGGGACCGCGACAAGTGGCTTCGTGAGGCCAAGGACTTCGTCAACCCGATCATCGAGGACCTCTGGGACCCGGACCGGATGCGCGAGGCCGAGCGGCCCGACAAGCCGGTCGAGGAGGAGGACATCTCGGGTGACAAGGGTGTCACCGACCCGACGCCGGAGCCGGTGAAGGCGAAGGCCGTCGCGGCGAAGTACCACGACAGCGTGCCCGAGTCCGGCAAGGTCTTCTTCGACAGCCCCGAGGGCTCGATGGTCTGCTCGGCCACCGTCGTGCAGGACCCGGCGCACCCGGGCAAGTCGAACCTGGTCTGGACGGCCGGGCACTGCGTCCACAAGGGCAAGCAGGGCGGCTGGTACCGCAACATCGCCTTCGTCCCCTCGTACAACGACGCCGCGATGGAGACCGCCCAGCTGGAGAAGGCGACGCGGGAGCAGATCGCCCCGTACGGCGTGTGGTGGGCGGACTGGGTCAAGACCTCCGACCAGTGGATCTCCGAGGGCGCGTCCACCGGTGGTGCCGGCGCTCCTTACGACTTCGCGGTCATCAAGGTGACCCCGGAGAAGGGCTCTTCGGGCAAGTCGCTGGAGGAGACGGTCGGTTCGGCGCTCCCGGTGGACTTCAACGCCCCCGCCGTGCCGAAGATCGCGGGCATGACGGCGACCGGTTACCCGGCGGCGCCGCCGTTCGACGGCCAGAAGGCGTTCCAGTGCCAGGACAAGCCGGGCCGGCTGTCCCTGAAGGCCGAGCAGCCGACGATGTACCGGATCGGCTGCACGATGACCGGCGGTTCGTCCGGTGGCGGCTGGGTCGCCAAGGGCGCCGACGGCAAGCCGGCGCTGGTGTCGAACACCTCGATCGGCCCGTCGACGGCCGGCTGGCTCGCGGGCCCGCGCTTCGGCCCCGAGGCCAAGGCCATCTACGACGAGGTCAGCGCGAAGTACGCCGGCCAGTAGGCACGGCACCGCCGGGCGCGGAGCAGGCCGGCCCACAGGCACGGCACCGCCCAGCTCGATCTACGCCGGCCCCCTAGGGGAACGGCACCGCTCAGCGCGACATACGCCGGCCCCCAGGGCGCGGCACCGCTCAACGCGCAGTACGCCGGCCCCTGGGCGCGGCACCGAACGGAGGCGGGACCATCGGGTCCTGCCTCCCCCCGCGCCCGGCACGACCGGCATACTGTGCACCGCTCATGACACGTCCATGGCAACACCAACGGGGAATACATCCATGCGTTCCGTACGACTCATACCCGCCGCCCTCGGCCTGGTCACCGCGCTCGCGCTGACCACCACGGCCTGCGGCCCCACCGAGACCCCTGCGGGCGACGCCAAGCCGTCCGCCGGAGCGAGCAGCTCCTCGGACACCGGCGGCGACGCCGGCGCCGACCTCACCAAGGACCTCGCCGACAAGCTCAAGAAGCACGGCGTCGACCTGGACAAGTGGAAGAACGGCGAGTGGAAGAACTGGGACCAGGACACCTGGCTCCGTGAGGCCCAGGACTTCGTCAACCCCGTGATCGAGGGCCTCTGGGACCCCGCCCGCATGCAGTCGGCGAAGAGCCCGGACCAGACGATCACCGCGCAGGCCGGCGCCGGCGGCACCGACCCGACGCCCCGTCCCGTCAAGGCGCAGCGCGAGAAGACGCCGTACCACAACTACGCAGCCCCGGTCGGCAAGATCTTCTTCGACTCGCCCCAGGGCTCCATGGTCTGCTCCGGCACGATCGTGAAGGACCCGCGGCGTCCCGGCAAGTCGAACCTGGTCTGGACGGCCGGCCACTGCGTCCACGCCGGCAAGAAGGGCGGCTGGTACCGCAACATCACCTTCGTCCCGGCCTTCAACGACCTGGGCAAGTCCCCCGCCGCGCTGCAGAACGCGCAGCCGCACGAGGTGTACCCGTACGGCCAGTTCTGGGCCGACTGGGCCGTGACCTCGGGCGAGTGGATCAACCAGGGCGGCACCAACCAGGCCTGGCCGTACGACTACGCCGTGCTGCACGTGCAGCCGGAGCGCGGCGGGAAGTCCCTGGAGGAGACCGTCGGCGCGGCCCTGCCGGTCGACTTCTCCGCGCCGACGGCCGCCCAGTCCGGGACGATGGGCGCCTGGGGCTACCCGGCGGCGCCGCCGTACAACGGCATGATCATGCACAAGTGCCTCGACCGGCCGACGCGGCTCACCACGGCCGCGGCCACGCCGACGATGTACCGGATCGGCTGCACGATGACCGGCGGTTCCTCGGGCGGCGGCTGGTTCCGCGTGCTCCCGAACGGCAAGACGGCGCTGGTGTCGAACACGTCGATCGGCCCGGCCGGCGGCAACGGCTGGCTCGCCGGACCGCAGCTGGGGCGCGGCGGCAAGGCCGTGCACGAGATGGTCAGCAAGAAGTTCGCGCGCTGACCCGGAGCGCACGGAGCACCACACCGAAGGGCGCTGCCCCCTCCCCGACGGGGAGGGGGC
>NZ_JBHWFF010000020.1:87600-156131 GCF_042733785.1 Streptomyces sp. NPDC059695
CGCGCCGGGCGCCGCCCCCCGCCCGGGGCGGCCCCCCCCGGGGGGGGGGGGGGGGCGCCCCCCTTCGGTCGTACTGCCGTGGATCAGTGCGCGGCGGGAACGTACGGCGCGAGCAGCGCCGCCAGCTCCTCGTGGACCCGGGCCTTGAGCAGGGTGCCCTCCGGGGTGTGCTCCTCGGACTCCACCTCGCCCTCGGCGTGCACCCGCGAGACGAGACCGCCCTGCGTGTACGGCACGAGGACCTCCAGCTCGACCTCCGGGCGCGGCAGCTCGGAGTCGATGAGCGCGAGCAGCTCGTCGATGCCCTGGCCCGAGCGGGCCGAGACCGCGATGGAGTGCTTCTCCATCCGCAGCAGGCGCTGGAGCACCAGCGGGTCCGCCGCGTCCGCCTTGTTGATGACGACGATCTCCGGCACGTTCACCGCGCCGACGTCGCGGAAGACCTCGCGCACGGCGGCCAACTGCTCCTCCGGAGCCGGGTGCGAGCCGTCCACCACGTGCACGATGAGGTCGGACTCGGCGACCTCCTCCATGGTGGAGCGGAAGGCCTCGACCAGGTGGTGCGGCAGGTGCCGCACGAAGCCGACCGTGTCGGCCAGGGTGTAGATCCGGCCGGTGGGCGTCTCGGCCCGGCGGACGGTCGGGTCGAGGGTGGCGAACAGCGCGTTCTCCACGAGGACGCCCGCGCCGGTGAGCCGGTTGAGCAGGGAGGACTTGCCGGCGTTGGTGTATCCCGCGATGGCGACCGACGGGACCTTGTTCCGGCGGCGCTCCTGGCGCTTGATGTCGCGCCCGGTCTTCATCTCCGCGATCTCCCGGCGCATCTTCGCCATCTTCTCGCGGATGCGGCGCCGGTCGGTCTCGATCTTGGTCTCACCGGGACCACGGGTGGCCATGCCGCCACCGCCGCCGCCACCCATCTGACGGGAGAGCGACTGACCCCAGCCGCGCAGTCGCGGCAGCATGTACTGCATCTGCGCGAGCGCGACCTGCGCCTTGCCCTCTCGGGACTTGGCGTGCTGGGCGAAGATGTCGAGGATGAGGGCGGTCCGGTCGACCACCTTCACCTTGACGACGTCTTCGAGGGCGATGAGCTGGCCGGGGCTGAGCTCGCCGTCGCAGACGACGGTGTCGGCGCCGGTCTCGAGCACGATGTCGCGCAGCTCGCGCGCCTTGCCCGAGCCGATGAACGTGGCCGGGTCCGGCTTGTCACGGCGCTGGATCACGCCGTCGAGCACGAGGGCGCCCGCCGTCTCGGCGAGGGCCGCGAGTTCCGCGAGGGAGTTCTCCGCGTCCTGGACGGTCCCGGAGGTCCAGACACCGACCAGCACGACGCGCTCCAGGCGCAGCTGGCGGTACTCGACCTCGGTGACGTCCTCGAGCTCGGTGGAGAGGCCCGCGACACGGCGCAGGGCCGCACGCTCGGAGCGGTCGAACTGGTCGCCGTCCCGCTCTCCGTCGATCTCGTGGCTCCAGGCGACGTCCTCTTCCATCAGGGCATCGGCCCGAAGGCTCTCGGTACGGCTCGTCTCCGCGAAGCTCTGCTCGTCCTGGGAAGGGGAAGAAGAGGAGGTCATTGGATCCTTACGTCGATGAGGTGATGTGTGTCTGTGCCGGTCACAACGTCCGCGGGCGCCGGAAGATTCCCGGACGCGGCACGTCCGCCCGCCCCGGAGCGTTCCCGGTCGCGGCCGCGTCGCCGACGTGAAGATGGTGACACGGCCCCGCCGGGCCCGTCACCCCGGTTTCGGCGCGGTCCTCGCGGCCCCGGCGGGGCGGCTGCGCCAGTCCGGGTGGCCGGGCATCGCGGGGGTCTTCGCCTCGTACAGCCAGCCGTGGAAGAAGGCGGTGAGGTCCCGGCCCGCGACCTCGCCGGCGAGGGCCGTGAAGTCGGCGGTGGTGGCGGTCCCGTCCCGGTGCTCGGCGACCCAGCGGCGCTCCAGGCGCCGGAAGGCGTCGGTGCCGATCTCCTGGCGGAGCGCGTAGAGGACGAGGGAGCTGCCGTCGTAGACGACGGGCCGGAAGAGGCTGATCTTGTGGCCGGGCGAGGGGGGTTCCGGGGCGGCCGGCGGACCGCCGTCGGCGCGCCATCCGTCGGAGGAGGCGTAGGCGGCCTTCATGCGCCGCTCCAGGGACTTGCCGGCGGTCTCCTCGGCGTACAGCGCCTCGTACCAGCTGGCGTGTCCCTCGTTGAGCCACAGGTCGGACCAGGTGCGGGGCGAGACGCTGTCGCCGAACCACTGGTGGGCCAGCTCGTGGACCATGACCGAGTCGACGTACCACTCGGGATAGGCGGGCTCGGTGAAGAGGCCGCGCTCGAAGAGCGAGAGGGTCTGGGTCTCCAGCTCGAAGCCGGTGTCCGCGTCGGCGATGAGCACGCCGTACGTCTCGAAGGGGTACGGGCCGACCTGCCGCTCCATCCACTCCAGGTGGCCGGGGGTGCGACGGAGCCAGGGCTCCATGAGCTTCCGGTCGGCGGTGGCCACCACGTCCCGTACGGGCAGCCCGTGGGGGCCCGCGCGGTGGACGACGGTGGAGCGGCCGATGGAGACCTGGGCGAGCTCGGTGGCCATGGGGTGCCGGCTGCGGTACGTCCAGGTGGTGGTGGCGCCGTGGTCGACACGGCCCTCGGGGAGCCCGTTGGCGACCACGGTGAGGTCGCTCGGGGCGGTGATCCTGAAGGTGAACCAGGCCTTGTCGGCGGGGTGGTCGTTGGAGGGGAAGACCCGGTGGGCGGCGTCGGCCTGGTTGGCCATGGCGAGCCCGTCGCCGGTGCGGACCCAGCCGCCGGTGTCGGCGGGGCCGGTGGGGTCGCTGGTGTGGGTGACGGCGATCCTGACCTCCTCCCCCGCGTCGATCGCGGCGACCGGGGTGACGACCAGGTCCTCGCCGCTCGTGGCGTACGCGGCGGGCACGCCGTCGACGGTGACGGAGGAGACCGTGCCGTGGGTGAAGTCGAGGTTGAGCCGCTCCAGGTCCTGGGTGGCGCGGGCGTCGATCCGGGTGACCGCGGCGAGGGGCTTCGTGTTGACGCCCGGATAGGTGAGGTCGAGCGTGTACGCGAGGACGTCGTAGCCGGGGTTGCCCAGGTGCGGGAAGAGCGGGTCCCCGATGCCGAGCGGCGCCGGGGCGGGCAGCGCGGCGGCGACGAGTCCGGCCGAGGCGGCGACCAGGACGGCGGAGCGGAGCCACCGCGCGCGGGGCAGGGGGGTTCGGACGAGCGGCATGGGCCAGGCCTTTCCGGAGGAATGGCCCTACGGCTACCAGGGCCGCCGCCGCACGCCGGGGCGGCGCGCGCGCCGGACACCCGAAGGGGGTCGTCGGCTCGGGCCGCGCGAGTGGCGGACGCGGGGGCGGCACGGGCCGGCCGGTGAGTGGCCGAGGCCCGGGGCGGCGACATCGGCCCGGGCCCCGTCAGCCCAGGTCACCCAGCCGCGTCGTCGGCCCCGGTCAGCCAGCCGCGTCGTCAGCCCCGGTCAGCCAGCCGCGTCGTCAGTGCAGGTCAGCCAGCCGCGTCGTCAACCCAGGTCACCCAGGCGCGCCCTCAGCCCAGGTCAGCCAGCCGCTCCCTCAGCCCAGGTCGCCCGAGTGGCGGGCGCGGCTGACGTCGTACACCCCGGGCACGTCCCGCATGGCCCGCATGAGGGCGCCGAGGCCGGCCGCGTCGGGGAGGTGGAGGGTGTACGTGTGGCGGACCCTCTGCTCGCTGGGCGGCTCGACGTTCGCCGAGACGACGGCCGCCCCGAAGCCGGCGATGGCCTCGGTGAGGTCGGCGAGCAGCCCCGGCCGTCCGAAGGACTCGGCGACGAGGGTGACCCGTCCCTGGGGGGTGTCGCCCCAGCGGACGGTGACGGGCTCGCGGCCGAGACCGCGCATGGCGTCGACGGCCGAGCAGCGCGCGCGGTGGACGGTCACGGATCCGCCGCGCACCCGGAAGCCGGTGATCTCGTCGGGCGGTACGGGCGTGCAGCAGCCGGCCGGGCGGGCGGCCGCGGGCGGCTCGCCGTCGACGGGCTCGGCGTGGAGCTCGGCGCCGCCGCGGCGGTCGGTCGGAACGCTGACCTGGGGCCGGGGGTCCCGGGGGGCGGCCGGGGGCGCGGAGCTCTCGGGGTGGGCCCTGAGCCAGCCGGTGATCGCGATCCGCGCGGCGGGGGTGCGGGCGTGGTCCAGCCACTCCGGAGACGGCCCGGACACGGTGTCCTGGGCGAGCAGCAGCTGGACGGTGTCCCCGTCGCCGAGGACGGTGCTCAGCGGTGCGAGGCGGCCGTTGACGCGGGCGCCGAGGCAGGCGTGGGCGGCATCGCCGTGCTGCGCGTACGCGGCGTCGACGCAGCTGGCTCCGGCGGGCAGGCTGATCGTGCCGGGGGCGCTGCCGTCGGCGCGGAAGACGGTGATCTCGTCGTCCTCGGCGAGGTCGGCGCGGAGCGAGGTCCAGAAGGTGTCGGGGTCGGGGGCGGACTGCTGCCAGTCGAGGAGCCGGGAGAGCCAGCCGGGGCGGGTGGGGTCGACGCGCTCGCCGTCGTCGGGCCCCGTTCCCGGGGCGGCGGCGCCGTCCGGTTCCTGGCCCACGTGGGGGTTGCCGAGGGCGACGACGCCGGCCTCGGCGACCTTGTGCATGCGGTGGGTGCGGATGAGGACCTCGGCGACGGCGCCGTCGGGGGCGGCGATCGCCGTGTGCAGGGACTGGTACAGGTTGAACTTGGGGGCCGCGATGAAGTCCTTGAACTCGGAGATCACCGGGGTGAAACAGGTGTGGAGCTCGCCGAGGACCGCGTAGCAGTCGGCGTCCTCGGCGACGAGGACGAGGAGACGTCCGAAGTCGCAGCCGCGCAGCTCGCCGCGCTTGAGGCGGACCCGGTGGACGGAGACGAAGTGCCGCGGGCGGACGAGGACCTCGGCGTCGACGTCCGCCTCGCGCAGGACGGCGGTGACCCGGTCGGCGACGCCGTCGAGCGCGGTCGCGGCGCCGGGGTGGTCCGCGATGAGCGCGCGGGTGGTCTCGTACTCCTCGGGGTGGAGGATCGAGAAGACCAGGTCCTCCAGCTCGGTCTTGAGGGCCTGGACGCCGAGCCGCTCGGCGAGCGGGATGAGGACGTCCCGGGTGACCTTGGCGATCCGCGCCTGTTTCTCGGGGCGCATGACGCCGAGGGTGCGCATGTTGTGCAGCCGGTCCGCGAGCTTGATCGACATGACCCGGACGTCGCTGCCGGTGGCGACGAGCATCTTGCGGAAGGTCTCGGGCTCGGCGGCGGCGCCGTAGTCGATCTTCTCGACCTTGGTGACGCCGTCGACGAGGTAGGCGACCTCGTCGCCGAACTCACGGCGCACCTGATCGAGCGTCACCTCCGTGTCCTCGACGGTGTCGTGGAGGAGGGAGGCGGTCAGGGTGGTGGTCTCCGCGCCGAGTTCGGCGAGGATGAGGGTGACCGCGAGCGGGTGGGTGATGTACGCCTCGCCGCTCTTGCGGAACTGGCCGCGGTGCGAGGACTCGGCGAGGACGTACGCCCGGCCGAGCACCGTCAGGTCGGCCTCGGGGTGGTGGGCGCGGTGCGCCTCCGCCACATGGCCGATGGCGTCGGGCAGCCGGTCACGGGGCGCCGGTCCCGCGGTGGCGCCGAGCAGGGCGGCGCGGCCGAGGCGGCGCAGGTCGATCCGGGCGCGTCCGCGTCTTCGGACGGCCACGTCGGTGGTGGCGGCCTCGGCCGCACTCACGGGGTTGGTGGCCTCTGCGCTCATGGGGCACCTCCGGCAACGTCGACCGGCGGTGGGCGGGCCAGGCGTGCCCGGGGGGCCGGTGCTTGATGCTACCGACCCCACCACGTGGCGCAGTCACGCTCTCGCTCAGCGTGAATCGGATCACCCATTCGAGCGACAGATCAGTCGTTGACAGTTTCGATTCCGTCGCGCGCGATCACGGCACCGCGGCCTACTGGCCCAGCCACGCCGGGTCGACGGTGCCCTCGGCGACGATGACGGCGGGGCCCGTCATGTCGATCCGGCCGTCGGGGTGCTCGGTGATGACCAGGGTCCCGCCGAGGACGTCGACGGTGTACGTGACGGGGGTGCCGCTCTCGGCGGGGTCGACGCCGTCCCGGCGGGCGGTGGCGACGGCGACGGCGCAGGCGCCGGTGCCGCAGGAGCGGGTCTCGGCGGCGCCGCGCTCGTGGACGCGCATCGCGACGTGGCGGGGGCCGCGGTCGGCGACGAACTCGATGTTGACCCCGTCCGGGTAGACGGCGGCGGGTGCGTAGGGCGGCTCGGTGAACAGGTTGCCGGCGTGGTCGAGGTCCTCGACGAAGGCGACCGCGTGCGGGTTGCCCATGTTCACGTTGCGCGCGGGCCAGCTGCGGCCGTCGACGGTGACGGTGACGCCGTCCTCGGGGAGCCGCGCGCGGCCCATGGCGACGGTGACGGAGCCGTCCTTGTCCAGGTGGACGTGCTTGACGCCGCCCCGGGTGGCGACGGCGACCTCGCCGGCGGTGACGTGCCCCGCGTGCTCCAGGTACCGGGCGAAGACCCGGACCCCGTTCCCGCACATCTCGGCGACCGATCCGTCGGCGTTGCGGTAGTCCATGAACCACTCGGCCTCGTCGGCCAGGTGGCGCGCCTCGGGGTGGGCGGCGCTGCGCACGACGTGCAGCAGCCCGTCGCCCCCGATGCCGGCCCGCCGGTCGCAGAGCCGCGCCACGACGGCGGGCGGCAGGTCGACGGCGTTCTCCGCGTCGGGGACGATCACGAAGTCGTTCTCGGTGCCGTGGCCCTTGAGGAAGGGGAGCGGCGAGGTCTGCGTGCTGGTCACACGATCAACTGTACGGGGCGGGTCCGACGGGCCGCCCGCTCGGTCCACGACACGGTCGGACGGTACGGGCCCACCCGGCTCCCCCACACACGGGCCCTGCCCCGCCCGGGGCCGGGCCGGGCCTCAGCGCCCTGCCCTCCCCGGACCAGGCCGGGCCTCAGCGCAGACGGGCGACCCGCCAGACCGCGAGGGCGACCAGGGCGGCGATCGTCGACAGGTAGAGGGCGAGGACGCGCCAGTTCGGGCGCTCGCCCGAGCCGCGCGGCGGGAGTCCCGGCCAGGTGTAGCCGACCTTGCGGGCGGCCATCATGCCCCAGCCCGCCGCGCAGGAGCTGATGAGGAGTCCGAGCATGGCGACGACCGCGCCGCCGTCCCCCGAACCGAAGGCCAGCGGGAAGGCGAACATCAGCGAGCCGACGGCCGCCAGGCCCACGATCGGGGCGAGCTGCCAGATCCGCAGCCGGCGCTGGGGGCGGAGCTCGACCTCGACCTCGTCGGCGTCGACCTCGACGGCGGTGCCCACGGCGTCGTCGGGACCGTCCGTGGTCAGCCCGGGGGCGCCGACGGGGGCGTCGTCCGTCGGATGGCCCGGTGTGTCGCCCGACGGATCCGCCGTCGGGTCACCCAGGGCCGCCTCTTGCTGTTCTCTGTCGCGAGGGCCGGCCTCCATCGCCACGCGCCCTCCCCACTCGGACTCCACTTGGTCGATCGATGCTCGATGATGGCACGCTCATGACCGCCGAAATGACGGGCAGTGCGTCCCGATGCCATCACGTGATCAGGCTGTAACCG
The DNA here is from genome assembly GCF_042733785.1 of Streptomyces sp. NPDC059695. Classification (NCBI taxonomy): domain Bacteria; kingdom Bacillati; phylum Actinomycetota; class Actinomycetes; order Kitasatosporales; family Streptomycetaceae; genus Streptomyces; species Streptomyces sp. NPDC059695. The sequence continues at coordinate 95,192 of NZ_JBHWFF010000020.1, forward strand.
CTCGTTCGACCAACGACAGCGCCTCCCGCGGGAGTTCCCCGCGGTGATCAGCGGCTCCGCTGAGCCAGTGCACCCGCGGGTCGCGGCGGAACCACGAGTCCTGGCGGCGGGCGAAGCGCTTCGTGGCCCGGACCGTCTCGGCGCGCGCCTCGTCCTCGGTGCACTCGCCCGCGAGCGCCGCGAGCACCTGCTGGTAGCCGAGGGCGCGGGCCGCCGTGCGGCCCTCGCGCAGTCCCAGGGCCTCGAGCGCGCGCACCTCGTCGACGAGACCGGCCTCCCACATCCGGTCCACGCGCGTGGTGATCCGCTCGTCGAGCTCGGGGCGGGCCACGTCGACGCCGATCTGGACGGTTTCGTAGACCGAGTCGGGCCCCGGGAGGTTGGCGGTGAAGGGCTTGCCCGTGATCTCGATCACCTCGAGGGCCCGGACGATGCGGCGGCCGTTGCTGGGCAGGATCGCGCGGGCCGCCTCGGGGTCGGCCGCGGCGAGCCGGGCGTGCAGCACACCGGAGCCGTGCTCGTCGAGCTCGGCCTCCAGACGGGCCCGGACGGCGGGGTCGGTGCCGGGGAACTCGAGGGCGTCGACGGCCCCCCGTACGTACAGGCCCGAGCCGCCCACGAGGACGGGGGTGCGGCCCTCGGCGAGGAGCCGGTCGATCTCGGCCCGGGCGAGGCGCTGGTACTCGGCGACGCTGGCGGCCTCGGTCACGTCCCAGATGTCGAGGAGGTGGTGCGGGACGCCGCCGCGTTCCTCCGGGGTCAGCTTGGCGGTCCCGATGTCCATCCCCCGGTAGAGCTGCATCGAGTCGGCGTTGACGACCTCGCCGCCGAGCTGCTGCGCCAGGAATACACCCAGATCGGACTTTCCGGCTGCCGTGGGGCCGACGACGGCGATGACCCGCGGGGCGGGAGCTGCGCTTCTCACCGTCCCAGTCTCGCAAACCCCGGGCCCGGTCCCCGAACGAGCTACGTGACGGGCCCCTCTCCGGCTTCGTTGCCTGTTGCGAGGTTCCGAGCGTCGATCACCGCGGATTCCGGCCGCCGATCATCACGGAACCCCTCCCATCCGAGTACGCTATGGAGTGAATATGGGCGTTTTTGCAATGTTTCGCCGTAAGAAGCAGGACGCGGTCTCGGTGGAGACCGTCGCGGTGGAAGCCGTCTCGGTGGAAGCGGACGCGGTCGAGGACGGCGCGGTGGAGGACGGTGCAGAGGACGTCGAGGCGGGTGAGGTGACGGCCGGAGCGGCCGTCGAGGCCGTCGAGATCCCGAAGCAGCAGTCGGCCGAGGCGGCCGCCGACAACGAGGCGGGCGACGGCGCCCGCAGGTAGGCCCCCGGATTCCTGGGGGCAGGACACGGAACGCACGACACGGAACACGGACCCCCGAGGTCCGCGGAGGGAAGGTGCCCCATGGGTCTCCTGGATTCACTGAAGGCCAAGCTCGCCCCGGCCAAGGACAAGGTCGCCGACCTCGCGCAGCAGCACGGCGAGAAGATCGACCAGGGCCTGGACAAGGCCGCGAAGGTGGTCGACGAGAAGACCAAGGGCAAGTACAGCGACAAGATCCAGTCCGGTACGGGCAAGGCGAAGGACGCAATCGACCGGATCGGCCACAAGGACGAGGGCACGCCCGGAAACGGTGGCGCGACGCCGCCGCCGGCCGCCTGACAGGCCCCTCCGCACGGCGGACGGCCGCGGAGCGTCATGCTCCGCGGCCGTCCGCCGTTCTGGTGCCGAGACGTCGTCAGGACCAGGCCGCCACGAAGTACCCCACGCCGTACGGGGCGTCCTCGAAGAGCAGCCGGCCGTCGAGCCCGGCGCCCTCGGCGGCGCCCGCGAGGACCTGCCAGGGGGCGCGGCCGGCCGCGCGCAGCTCCGCCGCGAGCCCGGCGTCCAGCGCGAGCAGCGCGGCCGCGTCGGCCGCTCCCAGGGCCCGTGCGGCCTCCGCGTCGAAGCCGGCGGCCCGCTCGTCCAGGTAGCCCGGTGCCTTGACGGTCCGGCAGGCGCTGCCGTCCCCGAGCACCAGGAGGGAGACGCGCCCGGCCGAGGCGGCGAGCTCACGTCCCGTCGCGGCGCAGTCGTCCGCCGTCGTCGCCCCGGCGACGGCCAGGCCCTCGATCGGGGCGCCGGCCCAGCCCGCGCGGGTCAGGAGCCAGGCGCCCACGGCGAGGGAGGCGGGCAGGGGACGGCCGTCGCCCGGGCCTTCCCCCAGCCGTACGTCGAGGTCCACGCCGAATCCGGCGAACGAGCCCCGGGCACCGGCCGGGTAGACGCCCTGCGCGCCGTCGTCGGCGGGTCCGACCACGTACAGCCGGTCGGGGCGGGCGGCGGCGAGCAGCCCGACGACGTCGGCGCAGGCCGCCCGCGCGGCGTCCAGCTCGGGAGCGGCGCCGGTCGCGACGTCGGGGAGGAGGAGGGGCGGGCAGGGGGTGACGGCTGCGGCGACAAGCATGATCGGCAGCCTACTGTGCGGGGCGGGGCGACCGGGGCTGATGCGGCGGCCGTCGCGGGCGGCGCCCGCCGTTGTGGGCGGTGCCCACCCCGTTGTGGGCAGGCGTTCCGCAAGGGGCGGAACGGGTGGGCACAACGGAACGGCGCCCTTGCCGGCGCCAGAGGCTGTACTACCTGAACCCGCACCGAGAGGTGCAGCACCTAGTGGTGCGGGTCCAGGCACGGAACGCGGAGGCGCCGCGAAAGGGCGCCGTCCCGTGTGCCCACCCGTCCCGCCCCAGCGGGACGATTGCCCACACGGGCAGCGGGCGACGGGCCCACCGGGCGCGGGCGCCCGGCCCACACGGGCACCGCCCCGGCGGGCGCGGGCCCACGTGGCCAGCGGGCCGCGTGGTCGTGTCAGTGGGTGCCGCAGGCCGGGGCGTCGGTGGTGGGGAGCGGGGCCGGGACGCCGATCTTCGGGAGGCCCAGGAGGACGCCCGACGGCTTCGGGGCGGACGTGCGCCGCTCCCACGCGTCGCCCGCGCGCGTCCGGCGGACCGAGGACACCGGGCCCTCCGCGAGCAGGTGGTGCGGGGCGGCGTAGGTGATCTCGACGGTGACGACGTCGCCGGGGCGGACGTCCCCGTCGGGCTTGGTGAAGTGGACGAGCCGGTTGTCGGGGGCGCGGCCCGAGAGGCGGTCGGTGGCGCCGTCCTTGCGGCCCTCGCCCTCGGCGACCATGACCTCGAGGGTGCGGCCGACCTGCTTCTTGTTCTCCTCCCAGGAGATCTCCTCCTGGAGGGCGACCAGGCGCATGTAGCGGTCCTGGACGACGTCCTTGGGGATCTGCCCCTCCATGTCGGCGGCCGGGGTCCCGGGGCGCTTGGAGTACTGGAAGGTGAAGGCGTTCGCGAAGCGGGCCTCGCGGACGGTGTGCATCGTCTGCTCGAAGTCCTCCTCGGTCTCGCCGGGGAAGCCCACGATGATGTCGGTGGAGATGGCCGCGTGCGGGATGGCCGCGCGGACCTTCTCGATGATCCCGAGGAAACGCTCCTGCCGGTAGGAGCGGCGCATCGCCCGGAGGATCGTGTCGGAGCCGGACTGGAGCGGCATGTGGAGCTGCGGCATGACGTTCGGCGTCTCGGCCATGGCCGCGATGACGTCGTCCGTGAAGTCGCGCGGGTGCGGGGAGGTGAAGCGGACGCGCTCCAGGCCCTCGATCCCGCCGCAGGCGCGCAGCAGCTTGCTGAAGGCCTCGCGGTCGCCCAGGTCGGAGCCGTACGCGTTGACGTTCTGGCCGAGGAGGGTGATCTCGGAGACGCCCTCGGCGACCAGCGCCTCGATCTCGGCGAGGATGTCGCCGGGCCGGCGGTCCTCCTCCTTGCCGCGCAGGGCCGGGACGATGCAGAAGGTGCAGGTGTTGTTGCAGCCGACGGAGATCGAGACCCAGGCGGCGTACGCGGACTCGCGGCGGGTCGGCAGCGTGGAGGGGAAGGCCTCCAGGGACTCGGCGATCTCGATCTGCGCCTCCTCCTGCACGCGGGCGCGCTCCAGGAGGACCGGCAGCTTGCCGATGTTGTGCGTGCCGAAGACCACGTCGACCCAGGGGGCCTTCTTGACGATGGTGTCGCGGTCCTTCTGGGCGAGACAGCCGCCGACGGCGATCTGCATGCCGGGGCGCGTGGTCTTCATGGGGGCGAGCCGGCCGAGGTTGCCGTACAGCTTGTTGTCGGCGTTCTCGCGGACCGCGCAGGTGTTGAAGACGACGACGTCGGCGTCGCCGTCCGCGCCCTTGGGGGCCCGGACGTAACCCGCCTCTTCCAGCAGACCGGAGAGCCGCTCGGAGTCGTGGACGTTCATCTGGCACCCGTAGGTGCGGATCTCGTAGGTCTTGGTGCCGTCAACGCTCACTGCGGTGCTCCGGTCGCTGCTGCTCGTCATGCGTCCAAGGGTAGGCGGTCCGGGGAGAGCCCTTGTCCCGCGCGGAGCCAGGCCCGGGCCGCCGGACCCTGCGGTTTCCCGCAGGGCGGTCGGGCGGGAAGCCTCGTACCGGGGTGGAGCCGGGTTTTCTAGCGTGGAGGGGTGCCGGGGCGAGCGTCCCGGGAAGGCACTCGTCCCCTGGAGACCCACCGTGCTCGTCCCTCCTCCGACCCTGCCCCTCGCCCTGGCCGGGGAGCCCGCCGGCGGGTTCGCCGGGTGGGCCGCCGGGCTCGTCGACACGATGGGCGGACCCGGTGCGGGGCTCGCCATCGCGCTGGAGAACCTCTTCCCCCCGCTGCCCAGCGAGGTGATCCTGCCCCTGACCGGCTTCGCCGCCGGGCAGGGTGTCCTCAGCCTGTGGTCGGCGCTGTTCTGGACGACGCTGGGTTCGGTGGTCGGGGCGGTGGCCCTCTACTGGATCGGCGCGCTCTTCGGACGGCAGCGGATGCACGCGCTGTGGGCCCGGCTGCCGCTGGTGAAGGTCTCCGACCTGGAGCGCACCGAGCGGTGGTTCGCCCGGCACGGCACCAAGGCGGTGTTCCTGGGCCGGATGGTGCCGATCTTCCGGAGTCTCATCTCGGTGCCGGCGGGCGTCGAGCGGATGCCGCTGCACGTCTTCGTCACGCTCACGGCGCTCGGCAGCCTCCTCTGGAACAGCGTGCTCGTGCTGGCCGGCTACTGGCTCGGGGACCGCTGGGACCTGGTCGAGGGGTACGTGGGCGTGCTGTCCAAGGTCGTCCTCGTGGTCGTGGTGGTGGCGCTGGCCGCGTTCCTCGCGGTACGGCTCCGCGGGCGCGGGCGCGGGCACGACCGGGGGCGCGCCCAGCACCGCCGGACCCCTTGAGCGGGGTGCGGGCCCCCGTACCGTACGGACGATCTTTTTGTCCGGGGACCGAGCCCGAACTAGGCTCCGGGACCGTGCGGGCGGACGAGGAGGAGGTCGGGGCGGGTCGGCGGCTCGCCGGTGTGCTGCTCGGCTGCCTGAGCGCCCTGCTCGGCGCCCTGTTCCTGCTGACGGCCGGGGCCCTGCTCGGCCCCTTCCTGCTGTGGCCCGGCACCCGGCCGCGCGCGCGGCGGGCCCTGATGGCCGGGGCCCGGCGGCTCGTGGCCCTGGAGCGGAGCCGCCGCTCGGTCTTCTTCGGCGACCGTTTCCCCGGCCCGTACGAGGTCCCCGACCGGCGTCTGCTGCGCTACCTCGCCGCCCGCGTCGGCACCGGGCTCGTGTCCGGGATCGTCCTCGGGCTCCTGGTCTTCGGCGAGGTGCTGGCCGTCCTGCTCGTCCGGGGCATCGTCCGGGGCTCGCTCGGCTGGACCGAGCTCCTCACCCAGCTCCTGCTCGGCGGCGTCCTGCTCTTCCTCGACGTCCAGGGCCTGTACGCGCTGAGCGCGCTCGACGCCCGCCTCGCGCGCGCGTGCTTCGGTCCCTCCGAGCAGGAGCTGCTGCGCCGGCGCATCGACGAGCTCGCCCTCAGCCGGGCGGCCGTGGTGGAGGCCGTGGACACCGAGCGCCGGCGGATCGAGCGCGACCTCCACGACGGAGTCCAGCAGCGGCTCGTGGCCCTGGCCATGCTGCTCGGCCGGGCGCGCCGGGGCCGCGCGCGCGACCCGGAGCAGGCCGACGCCCTGCTGCTCCAGGCGCACGCGGAGGCCCGGGACGTGCTGGCCGAGCTGCGGGACGTGGCCTGGCGGGTCTACCCGGCCGCCCTCGACAGCCTCGGGCTCGAAGAGGCGCTCGGCGGGGTGGCGCAGCGCTGCGGGATCCCGCTGCGGGTCCGCTTCGAAGCCGGGGACGCGCCCCTGCCCCCGGCGGTCGAGACCGCCGCGTACTTCGTGGTCTCGGAGGCCGTCACGAACGCCGCCAAGCACTCCGCGGCCTCCGCCGTCTCCGTGCGCGTGACGCGCCTCGGCCCGCTGCTCACCGTCCGGGTCGAGGACGACGGCCGGGGCGGCGCCGACCCGGCGGGCAGCGGGCTCACCGGGCTGCGCAGCCGGGTCGCCGCGCTCGACGGGACCCTGCACGTCGAAAGCCCCGTCGGGGGACCCACCACTCTTGTCGCGGAGCTGCCGTGCGCGTGATCCTGGCCGAGGACTCGACCCTGCTGCGGGAGGGCCTGGTGCGGCTGCTCGTCGAGGAGGGCCACGAGGTGCTCGCCTCGTTCGCCGACGCGGAGGGCCTCGTCGCGGAGGTGGCGGCGCGGCGCCCGGACGTCGTGGTCGCCGACATCCGGATGCCCCCGACCCACACCGACGAGGGGCTGCGGGCCGCCGTGGAGATCCGCGAGCGGCTGCCGGAGACGGGGGTGCTCGTGCTCTCCCAGTACGTCGAGCGCAGCTACGCGGCCCGGCTGCTCGCCGCCGGCGCGGAACGGGTCGGCTACCTCCTCAAGGACCGGGTGGCCCAGGTCGAGGAGTTCCTCGACGCGCTGGAGCGGATCCACGCGGGCGGGGCGGCGATCGACCCGGAGGTCGTGCACCAGCTCGTCGTGCGCAGTACCCACGCCGATCCCCTGGCCCGGCTCACCCCGCGCGAGCGGGAGGTGCTGGAGGTGCTGGCCCAGGGGTACACGAACGCGGCGATCGCGCGGCAGCTGCACCTCTCGCTGAGCGCGGTCGAGAAGTACCTCAACGCCGTCTTCGACAAGCTGGAGCTTCACCGGACCGACGGCTACAGCCGCCGGATCCTGGCCGTGCTGCGCTACCTGGAGGCCTGAGCCCATTCGGAGAGCACCTCGTCGGTGTGCTCGCCGGGGAGGGGGGCGCGGCCCGGGGCCCCGGCCGGGGTGCGGCCGAAGCGGGAGGCGGGGGCCGGCTGGAGGCTGTCGCCGACCTCCACGAAGGCCCCGCGCGCGGCCAGCTGGTGGTGCTCGGCCGCCTCGGCGGCGGTCAGGACCGGGGCCACTCCGGCGTCCACGGCGTCGAAGACCTTGACCCAGTGCGCGCGGTCGCGGGTCGCGAACCGGGCGGCGATCAGGGCACGCAGTTCGGGCCAGGCGGCCGGGTCGGCACGGTCGGGGAGGCCGTCGGCGTCGGTGAGGCCCAGCTGCTCCAGGAGGTTCTGGTAGAGCCGGGGTTCGATGGCGGCGACGGCGAGGTGCGGGCCGTCGGCGGCCGCGTAGAAGGTGTAGTGCGGGGCGTCGGTGACGGTGTGGTTGCCGGGGACCGCGCGCCACTGGTGGATCAGGGTCGCGATGAGGGCGGCGCCGTCCGCGAGCGCGGTGTCGACGACCTGGCCGCGGCCGGAGCGCTCCCGCTCGTGGAGCGCGGCGAGCAGCCCGTGCACATGGGCGTTGGCGCCGCCGGCGAAGCTGGAGAGGTACGCGGTCGGGGGCGGCACCGGCGCGCCGGTGCCGGGGTCGGTGTCGAGTGCGCCGGTGAGCGCGAGGACCGCGAGGTCGTGGGCGGCGCGGCCGGCCCACTCGCCTTGGCCGCCCCAGCCGCTGAGCCGCCCGTACACGAGGCGCGGGTTGCGGGCGAGGGCCGCCTCGGGGCCGATGCCGAGGCGGTCGGCGACGCCGGGCCGGAAGCCCTCGACGAGGAGGTCGGCGTGTTCGGCGAGCCGTAGCGCCCGCTCGATGCCCTCGGGGCTCTTGAGGTCCAGGGCCACCGAACGGCGGCCGCGGGAGAGCGGGTTCTCCGCGGGCCGCCCGGCGCCGGGGCCGGGTGCGCCGGCGGGCGCCCGGTCGACGCGGACGACGTCGGCGCCGAGACCGGACAGGACGGTGCCGACGAACGCGGTGGGTGCCGAGCCCGCGAATTCCAGTACGCGTACTCCGGTCAGCGGTCCGGCCATGGCCAACTCCCTCGAATTCATGGATCGGTGATGCTTCCGACGCTATTCGGCGACGGCCCGGAAAAGACTGCGGAGATCCGTAGCGCCGGGAATTCGGGGGCCCCGGAGACTGGGTGAATTCCCTTTCTCCGCTTGCGAAAGGCATGACATGGCCGTCGTCTACACCGCCGAGGTCAGCTCCACCGGAGACGGGCGCAACGGCGCCGTGCGCTCCTCCGACGGGCTCCTCGACCTGCCGCTGTCGAGCCCCAAGGCCGTCGGCGGCTCCGGCACCGCGACCAACCCCGAGCAGCTCTTCGCCGCCGGCTACGCCGCCTGCTTCCACAGCGCGCTGCGGGTCTCCGCGCGCGAGTCCAGGACCGCGCTCACGGACGACACGGTGACCGCCGAGGTGGCGCTGCACAAGGAGGAGAGCGGCTTCCACCTGTCGGTGGTCCTCACCGTCGAACTGCCGGGCCTCGACGCCGCCGAGGCCCGGCAGCTCGCCGACGCCGCCCACGGCCGCTGCCCGTACTCGAAGGCGATCCGGGGGAACGTCGAGGTGCGGATCGAACTCGCCGCCTGACGGTCCGGAACCGAAAGGGAAGAGCCCCCGTGGATCCCACGGGGGCTCTTCCCTGCGTGCGGTTCAGCTCTTCGCGGCCGCCGCGGCCGCCGCCGCGGCCGGGAGCGCCTCGACCACCCGGCTCACGGCCCGGTCGTCGTGCGAGGCCGAGATGAACCAGGCCTCGAACGGCGAGGGCGGCAGATAGACGCCCTGCCGCAGCAGCTCGTGGAAGAACGGGGTGTAGCGGTACGCCTCGGTGGCGCGGACCCCGTCGAAGTCCACCACCTCGTCCTCGCCGAAGAAGACCGAGAACATGGTGCCGGAGTACTGGAGGCGGTGCGCGACGCCCTCCTTGGTGAGGGCGGCGGACACCTCGGCGCCGATGGTGGCCGAGACCTGGTCGAGGCGCTCGTACACCTCGGGGGTGCTGTGCCGCAGGGTGGCGAGGCCGGCGGCGGTGGCGACCGGGTTCCCCGAGAGGGTGCCCGCCTGGTAGACGGGGCCCGCCGGGGCGAGGTGGGCCATGACGTCCGCGCGGCCGCCGAAGGCCGCGGCGGGGAAGCCGCCGCCCATGACCTTGCCGAAGGTCAGCAGGTCGGGGGCGACGCCGTCCCGGCCGTACCAGCCGGAGCGGCTGGCGCGGAAGCCGGTCATGACCTCGTCGGAGATGAACAGCGCGCCGTGGCGGGCGGTGATCTCCTTGAGGCCGGCGTTGAAGCCGGGCAGCGGGGGGACGGCGCCCATGTTCCCGGGGGCCGCCTCGGTGATGACGGCGGCGATCTCGTCGCCGATCTCGGCGAAGACCTTCTCGACGGCCGGCAGGTCGTTGTACGGCAGGACGATCGTGTCGCTCGCCTGCGCGCCCGTGACGCCCGGGGTGTCGGGCAGCGCGAAGGTGGCGAGGCCGGAGCCGGCCGAGGCGAGGAGGGCGTCGACGTGGCCGTGGTAGCAGCCCGCGAACTTCACGATCTTGCTGCGTCCGGTGAAGCCGCGCGCGAGCCGGATCGCGGACATCGTCGCCTCGGTGCCGGAGCTGACCAGGCGGACCTGCTCGACGGGGGCGACCCGGTCGACGATCTCCTCGGCGAGTTCGACCTCTCCGGTGGAGGGCGCCCCGAAGGAGGTGCCGCGCTCCAGGGCCCGGGTGACGGCCTCGACGACGGCCGGGTGCCGGTGGCCGAGGATCATCGGGCCCCAGGAGCAGATGAGGTCGACGTACTCGTTGCCGTCGCTGTCGGTGAGGTACGGGCCCTCGGCCGAGGCGATGAAGCGGGGGGTGCCGCCGACGGCTCCGAAGGCGCGGACGGGCGAGTTGACGCCGCCGGGGGTGACCTTGCGGGCGCGCTCGAAGAGGGCCTTGCTGTTCGTCTCCGTGCCGCTCATCGGCCGGCCTCCTCGGAGGTGTCGTGGCTCAGGGCGGCGTCCAGGACGACCGCGCCCTTCGTGAGGACCCGGACCGGGTTGAGGTCGAGGGCGAAGCCGGCCGGCCAGTCCTGGACCAGGTCGCCGACCTTGTGGAGCAGTGCGGCGGCGGCCTCGACGTCCACGGCGTCCCGGCCGCGGGTGCCGGCGAGTATCTTCGCGCCGCGCAGTCCGGCGAGGAGCTCGGCGCCCTCGCCGGGGGCGAGCGGCAGGAGCCGGTGGCCGACGTCGTCGAGGACCTCGGTGAAGATCCCGCCGAGACCGGCGGTGAGAACCGGGCCGAGGTCGGTGGTGTGGACGCCGACGATCAGCTCGACTCCCTCGCCGACGAGTTCCTCGACGAGCACCTGGCCGCCGAGGGCGGCGAGCCGGTCGTAGGCCTCGGGCGCGGTGTCGGCGGTGACGCCGATCTCGACGCCGCCGGCCTCCGTCTTGTGCAGCAGGCCGGGGACGACGGCCTTGAGCACGGCCGTGCCGCCGACCTCGGTGACGGCCGCGGCGGCGTCCTCGGGGCCCGTGGCGACGCGGCCCCGGGGCACGGCGATCCCGGCCTCGGCGAGGAGCGCCTTCAGCTGCGGCTCCGTGGCGTCGGCGCCCGGGCCGGGCACGGTGCCGGGGCGCGGGGCCTCGGGCAGCGTCCGGGGGCGGCTGACCTCCCAGAGGGCGGCGGCGGCGCGCAGGGCGCGGGCCGGCGTCGGGTACTCGGGGAGGCCGGCCTCGCGCAGGTCGCGCGGGGCGTCGGGGGCGAGGAAGTCGGCTCCGGTGCGGGCGACGAGGATGGGCTTGCCGCCCTTCACGGCGGCCCGGGAGAGGGCGTTGACGGCCTTCTCGACGTCGGGTCCCGCCATCACGCAGAAGGCGGCGACGATGATGTCGACGGTCTCGTCGGCGATCAGGACGTCGAGGGAGCGGTCGAACAGGGACGGGTCGCTGAGGACGGTGGCCGTGATGTCGACCGGGTTGTCGATGGCGCCGAACGCGGGGACGATCTCGGCGAGCGCCTCCTTGCTGCGCGGTTCGAGGGCGCTGAGCTCCAGGCCGTGGGCCTCGACGGCGTCGGCGGCGAGGATGCCGGAGCCTCCGGAGGTGGTGACGACGGCGACGCGGTTGCCGGTGGGGCGCCGCTCGGACTCGAAGACCCGTGCCACGTCGAGGAGTTCGTCGATGTCGTCGACGCGGACGATGCCGAGGCCGCGCAGGGCGGCGTCGAGGACCCGGTCGTCGGTGGCGAGGGCGCCGGTGTGCGAGGCGGCGGCGCGGCCGCCCGCCACCGTACGGCCGGACTTGAGGAGGGCGACGGGCTTGCCGGAGCCGGCGAGCTCGCGGAGGGTCCCGATGTCCGGGGTGTCCTCCAGGTAGCCGAGGAGGCCCGTGACCTCGGGGACGCCGGCCAGTTCGCGGAGGACTTCGAGGGCGGTGACGTCGGCGTCGTTGCCGGTGCTGACGACCCAGCCGGGGCGCAGGCCCCGCTCCAGGGCGAGGCTGGCGGCGCCGAAGCCGAGGGCGCCGCTCTGGCTGACGAAGGCGAGGGTGCCGGGCTCGAAGGGCACGGACTCGGCGCCGAAGAGCGGGCTGAAGGTGGCGAGGACCCGGTTCTCGTAGGCGACGGCGCCGATGCAGTTGGGGCCGATGATCCGCAGGCCGCCCGCGCGGGCCTTGGCGACGACGTCCGCCTGGAGGCGGGCGCCCTCCTCGCCGGTCTCGGCGAAGCCGGAGGAGGCGATGACGGCGAGCTTGACGCCGGCGGCGACGCAGTCGTCGACGGCGCCGGGAACCCGCTCGGCGGAGACCATGATCAGGGCCAGGTCGACCGGGCCGGGGGCGTCCTTGACGCTGGGGTACGCGGGGACGCCGAGGATCTCCGGGGAGCGCGGGTTGACCGGCAGGATGCGGCCCTTGTAGCCGTAGCGGAGCAGGTAGTCGAGCGGCTTGCGGCCCAGGGCGCCGGGGCGCTCGCTGGCGCCGATGACGGCGATGGATTCGGCTTCCCAGAGGGCCGAGATGTCACTCATGCGATGGCCTCGATCTTCTTCTCGTTCGGGTCGTTCGTCCGGTCGGCGCCGTCGGTGGACTCGGCGGCGGCGAAGAGGCGGGTGAAGGCGGCGATGTGGCGGGCGCCGTCCGGGTCGGCCGCGAGCTCGCGCACCAGGACGGTGGGCTGGTGCAGGGCCTTGTCGACGATGCGCCGGACGCTGCGGCCGATCTCCTGCCGCGCGGCGCCGTCGAGCCCGTCGAGGCGGCGGGCGAGCCGGTCGAGCTCGGCCTCGGCGGCCTCGGCGGCGGCGGTGCGCAGGGCGGTGAGGACGGGCTTGGCTCCGGCCAGCCGGAGGCCGGTGCGGAACTGCTCGACCTCGGCGTCGATGAGCTCGTGCGCGGCCTGGACGCTGGCGGCGGAGATCTCGTCCTCCTGTCCCTCCTCGGCGATGCGGCGCAGGTCGACGAAGGTGACGCCGGGCAGGTCCGCCGCCGTGGGGGCGATGTTGTGCGGCAGCGACAGGTCGAGCAGGAACAGTTCGCGGCCGTCGCGGGCGGCGAGCGCCTCCTCGACGTCCCGGGCGGTGACGAGGTGTCCGGTGGCGGCGGTGGCGCCGACGACGACGTCGACCTCGGTGAGCAGCCGGGGCAGGTCCGTGAGGTCGTACCCCACTCCCCCGGTGGTCTCGGCGAGCCGCTGGGCCTTCTCCGGGGTGCGGTTGGCGACGTGCACCCGGTCGAGGCCGGAGCGGCGCAGGGCCGCGACGACGACGCCGGCGAAGGCTCCGGCGCCGATGACGAGGGCCGTCTTGCCGTGCAGGGAGCCGACCCGGCGCTCGAAGAAGCCGAGGCCTGCGGTGGCGAGGGAGCGGCCGGCCTCGTTGAGTCCGGTCTCGTTGCGCGCCCGCTTGCCGACCCTGAGGGCGGTCTGGACGGCCTTGGCGAGGACCCGGCCGGTGCGGTCGAGCCGCTGGGACCGTTCGAGGCCCAGTTTCACCTGGCCGAGGATCTGGTCCTCGCCGACCACGACCGATTCGAGTCCGGAGGCCACGGCGAAGAGGTGGCGTACGGCTCCGTCGGCGTGGTGGCTGTAGAGGTGGGGGGCGATCTCGGCGCGGTCGACGCCGGTGTGCTGGGCGAACAGCTCGCCCAGGTCGCCGAGGTCCGCGGGGTCGGTGGAGGTGCCGCGGGTCTCGGCGTAGATCTCCAGGCGGTTGCAGGTGGAGACGACGACGGCGGCGTCGATGCCGTCGACGGAGGTCACGTCGGAGACGAGGTCCTCGGCGGGCCGGTCGGTGCCGGCGAGTCTCTCCAGGAGGTCGAGCGGGGCGCTGGCGTGGCTGATGCCGAGGACCAGCATGGAGGAGGACGAGGTCACCGGGTCACCGGTCCAGGGTCTGGGCGAACTCGGAGGCCCAGTAGGTGATGATCTGGGTGGCGCCGGCGCGGTGGATGGAGGCGAGGCTCTCCCGGACGACCTGGTCGCGGTCGATCCAGCCCTTGGCGGCGGCGGCCTCGACCATGGAGTACTCGCCGGAGACCTGGTAGGCGGAGACGGGCACCTGCACGTGGTCGGCGATGAGCCGGACGATGTCGAGGTAGGCGAGGGCGGGCTTGACCATGACGAGGTCGGCGCCCTCGGCGACGTCGAGCGAGACCTCCAGGAGGGACTCCCGGATGTTGCCGGGGAACTGCTGGTAGCCCTTGCGGTCGCCGCGCAGGGTGGACTCGACGGCGTCGCGGAACGGGCCGTAGAAGTGCGAGGCGTACTTGGCGGAGTAGCCGAGGATGGCGACGGACTGGTGTCCGGCCCGGTCGAGGGCCTCGCGGATGCGGCGGACCTGGCCGTCCATCATGCCGCTGGGGGCGACGATCTGGGCGCCGGCGTCGGCCTGGACGACGGCGGCCTGGGCGTACAGCTCGATGCTGGCGTCGTTGTCGACGTCGCCGTTGGCGTCGAGGACGCCGGTGTGGCCGTGGTCGGTGTACTCGTCGAGGTTGATGTCGCCGATGATCACCGTGGAGTCGCCGACCTCGGCGGCGACGTCGCGCAGGGCGACCTGGAGGATGCCGTCGGGGTCGACGGCGCCGGTGCCGGTGGGGTCCTTGTGCTCGGGGATGCCGAAGAGGATGAGTCCGCCGACCCCGTTGGCGACCGCCTCGGCGGCCGCCTTGCGGAGGGTGTCGCGGGTGTGCTGGAAGACGCCCGGCATGGAGGGGATCTCACGCGGTTCGGTGAGGCCCTCGCGGAGGAAGAGGGGCTGGACGAGGTTGGCGGGGCCGACGCGGGTCTCGGCGGCGAACCGGCGCAGGGCGGGCGTGCGGCGGAGCCGGCGCGGGCGGTAGTAGGGGGCGGCCGGGTCGGTGGCCGCGGTGTTGCGGCCGTAGGCGTCGTACGTCATGGGCGTGACTCCCTCGAAGGCGTGACGGCGTGCGGTGCGTGACGGTGGGGGTACGGGCGCGGGGCGCGGTGTCCGGCGCGGGGCGCCGGGGACACGGGGGGTCCTGCGGACACGGCATCTCCTGGGGCCTGTCCGGCCGGGCTAGAGGGCCGAGCCGAGGAAGACCTGTTCCAGGTGCTTGGCGACGGGCTCGTCGGGGCGGCTGAACCAGTAGCCGTGGCCGCTGCGCTGGAAGAGCTTCAGCTCGCCCAGCTGGACGAGGGTCTCCGCGAGCTTCACGGCGAGTCCGGCGGGGTCGATCACGGGCAGGCCGTGGAGTTCGTGGATGCCGAGGTGCCAGAGGATCTCGTTGGGGATGCCCTCGGCGGGGATGATGACCTCGGCCCCGGCCTTGGCGGCGCGCAGGGCGGCCGCCGAGTAGATCTCGACGAACTCGTCGAAGTCGCCCTCCAGGGAGCGGTGCACGGAGTCCCAGCCGCCGGGCACGACCTCGTAGGAGCTGAGCGAGGACTCCAGGCGGTACTGGCGGATGTTGGCCCGGATGGGCTCCTCCAGGGGCGGCATGAAGCCGAGGACGCCGAAGCGCTGGCCGGTGAGCGCCGAGAGGAAGAAGGCCGTCTCGCCGTAGCCGAGGGTGGGGATGGAGGCGAGGTGGCGGGCGTCGCGCAGGCCGGGATCCTGGCCGGCGGCGATCACCCAGGCGTCGTAGCCCTCCCGCTCCGCGACGAGCGCGGACTCGGAGAAGTGCCGGCTGAAGAGCACCTGGGCGGAGTGGTGGCCGACGAGCCCGAAGGGGGTGCGGTCGGGGTACGTGTCGGCCGGCAGGGTCTTGATGTCGACGGTGGTGCCGGGAGCGGCGATCGCGTCGAGGTGTTCGCGGTACCACTGGTCGAGCAGCGGCAGGCGGCCCTCAACGGTGTGCTTGTGAAACCAGATCCGCATGTGCGTCACCTTTCAGGGGTCGTGGTGCGACGTCGAGAAGTGAGGCTTTGAGCAGGTAGTCGGTGGCCGCGCGGGGGTCGGCGGCGGTGCGCCGCAGGCCGTCGATCCGGGCGGCGAGTTCGGCCGGGCTGTCCAGGCCTGCGGTGCGGGCCTCGCTGCGCGGGAGGACCGCCGTCTCGACGACGGAGCGGCGTCGGCCGAGGGCCGCGTCGAGGGGCGTCTCGTCCCCCGGGTCCGTCCGCAGGACGGCGGCGAGGGCCCGGGCGGTCTCCACGGCGTCGTGGAGGCCGCAGTTCATGTTCAGGCCGCCCGCGGTGGAGGTGAGGTGGGCCGCGTCCCCGGCGAACAGGACCCGGCCGTCCCGGTAGCGCGGCAGCAGGAACCGCGCGAGCCGGTAGGTGTGCGCGTCCGTGACGCGTACGTCCCGTCCGGCGCCGCCCGGCAGGGCCGCGTCGACCCGGGCCCGTACGGCGTCCGGGGCGAGGACCTCGTCGCGGGGCGTCCCGCGGCGGATCCGGAAGATGAGCCGCCAGTGGTCGGGCATCCCGAGCACGCTGACCGAGCCCCGCGGGTCGCGGACGTACGTCAGCGCGGCGAGTCCGGGGACCAGCTCGTCGAGCGGGGTGTCGGTGACCACGCGGAGCGCGTAGTCCGGGTACTCCTCGGCCGTGCCGGGCAGCCCCGCGATCTCGCGGAGCCGGCTGCGGCTGCCGTCGGCCGCCAGGACGTACGGGTGGGGGGTGACGGTCACCCGGCCCGCCGCGTCCTCGGTGCGCAGCCGCACCTCCGCGCCGGTCTGTTCGGCGCCGGTGACGGTGGCGCCGAACCGCACGTCGGCGAGGCCGGTCGCGGTCAGCGCGTCGAGCAGCAGCGGGGTGAGCCGGGCCTGTTCGACGTGCAGCCGGTACGGGTGGCCGGTGTGCCCGGCGAGCAGGGCGTAGTCCAGTTCGGCGTGCACGCCGCCGTCCAGGTCGCGCCACTGGACGCGGTCGACGGTGCGGCCCTGGCGGCGCAGGGCGGCCGCCACGCCGAGTTCGTCGAGCAGGTCGAGGGTGGCGGGGTGGAAGGTGGAGGCGCGGGACTCGGTGGCCAGTTCGCTCCTGGCCTCCAGGACGGTCACCGGGATCCCGGCGCGGGCGAGGACGAGCGCGGCGGTGAGGCCGACCGGCCCGGCGCCGGCGACGGCGACCGTTCCGTGCGCCGCCGGCCGGCCGCTCACGACAGGGCCGCGGCGGCGGACCGCTCCGCGAGGCGGCGGAGCAGCGGGTGCGCGTCCGGTCCTTCGGCCGGGAGGCCGAGGGTGTCCCGGGCCCACCAGGCGCTGGCCAGGTTGGAGGTGAGGAGGGTGCGTTCGTTGTCCCGGCCGAGCTCGGCGAGGGCGTCGAAGGTGAACATGCCGGTGCCGGTGAAGAGCAGGGTGGCGTCCTCGGGGAGTTCGGCCTCCCGTACCTGGGCGACGAGTTCGTCGGTGGTCACGTCGTACGGGGAGAAGCGCGCGCCGGCCCGGATCTTGAGGATCCGGTCGACCTTCAGCCCGGCCGACTCCCAGTAGGCGTGGGAGAGTTCGGTGAGCCACGGCTCGTACGGCGAGACGAGGACCAGGCTCTCGGCGCCCACGGCGCGCGCGGTGTCGAGGATGGCCAGGGCGGCGGACCGCACGGGCGCCCCGGCGCGCTCGGAGAGCTCCGCGCAGAGCGCGCGGTCGCCTTCGGGGGTGAGCAGGTAGTGCGATCCGGTGCAGGAGACGACGGCCGCGTCGAGACGCAGTCCGCCGAAATTCCCCAGCACTTCGGGGAGGACGTCGTTGTACTTCTCGAGACGACCGCGCAGGTCTTTTCCGGGAAGGACCGGGAATCGCGAGGTGTGGACATTGAATTCGGGGCTTACGAGGCTGCCGATCTCGGGTTCGGCGGCGGCGTTCCCGGACGGAACCACCACACCGAGTCGCGGCGCCGATTGCAGAGCCATGAGTGAGTCTCTCCCATCGGTCGGTGCCATTGACATCAATGTACGGGTGGCGCGAACCGCACATCGATACGGGAATCCGCACCCCTTTCCGCGGCGTCCGGGCCCGGAAATGCGAACGGCGCCGCACCGTGAATACGGTGCGGCGCCGCGGCCGGGAGGAATGCGGAATTCAGCTGCCGGCGGCGGCCTCCGCGACGAGTTCGTCGATCTTCGCGCGGCGGGTCAGGGCGCCGTTCACGGCCCAGTTCCCCTCCGGGATCTCGTTCACCACGAGCCAGACGACGGTGTCGGGACCGGTGGCCTCGTGGACGTGCCGGGTGACCTCGGCGGACAGCGCCTCGTTGCGCTCGGGGGTGAGGAAGCCCTCCAGGGGGGTGACGACGACCAGCACGCCGGGGGGCCGGCCGGCGCCGGTGGTGGCGAGGCCCTTGGCGGCCTCGCGGACGTACACCCAGGTGGCGGCGGCGAAGAACTCGGTGCCGGGCAGCTCCATCGCGGCCAGCACGGAGTCGGCGACCTGCTGCTGCAGGACCTCCGCGGCGGACGCGGAGAGGGTGCCCTCGGGAACGGTTATCTCGACCAGCGGCATGGTGACTCCCATCATCGGTGTGTGCGTGCGGAGGTGCGGATCAGCAGGCCAGAGCGGCTTCGAACCGGTCGATGGCAGCGGCCAGTTGGGCGCGCCTGCGGATGTCGAGCTTCCGGTAGATCCGGGTGATGTGCAGCTCCACGGCCCGGGTGGAGACCGTGAAGGACTCGGCGATCTGCTTGTTGGTCAGGCCGTCGAGCATCATCGTGGCGATGCGCCGCTCGTGGGCGGTCAGCTCCTCACGGGCGCTCGGCGGGGTGGGCGGCAGGACGGGGGCCGGCACGCCCCCGCGTATTCGCTCGTGGGTCCCGGCCCCGCCGGTGGAGCGCTCGAGCCCGGCGAGCACGACGTGCCCCATGACGGCGTTCCATTCCCGGACCCTCAGCTCGCCGATGACCTGCGCCTGTGCGTACGGGTCGGCGTAGAGCACCCGTAAGAGGGTGCGACGGTCGGGGGCCTCGCAGACGAGGAACTCCCCGGAACCGTCCCGCCAGGGTCCGCCGCCGAGCAGGATGCCGCGCGCGGCCATTTTTTTCCAGTAGGTCCGATGAGCCTCTCCGAAACTCAACCGGTCCGTCTCATTGCCACGGAAAACGAGTTCGACCACAAAAGCCACCGTACGACTCCCCCATTAAGGCCGGGTGTTTCCACTTGTGACGCTACCATCCACCACCCGCCCATTGAATGAACACAATGTTGCGGACGGCGGCCCGGCATTTCATGGGTCGGGGTCGTGAGGGAACGGCTCCCACCCGGCCGCCGAGAACGGCCGGGTTTCGCCTTGCACTGCCGAATTTCGACGCCGCTAGGTCCGGTCGGCCGCCGGCGCCGGTACGGGCGCCGCCCCGGAAGCGGGCTCGGCGGCCGGTTCGGCGGAGGGTTCGGCGGCCGGTTCCGGAGCGGGCTCCGCGGCCGGGCGGGGCTTGCGGCGCAGCAGACCGGTGGCGGCGAGCACGGCCGCCGCGCCCAGCCAGACGGTCCAGCCGAGCGGCTCGCGGAGCACGACGGCGCCGAGCACGACGGCGACCGCGGTCATCAGGTACGTGACGGTCGAGGCCACGGTGGGCCCGTCCTTGATGATCAGCTCGAAGTTGAGGAGGGCGGCGAAGCCGGTGCAGACCACGCCGAGGACGAGGACCGAGATCACCGAGTCGGCCCGCCAGGTCACGGCCTGGAGGCCCAGGAACGGGAAGGCCGCGAGGAGCAGCACGGTCGCCGCGCTGAGCTGCCCGCCCGCCAGCATCAGCGGCGGGATGCCCTTGCCCACGAGGAACTTGCCCATGTACGCGAAGCTGGCGCCGAAGCTGATCGAGCCGAGGACGAAGCAGAGGATGCTCCAACCGGTGCCCGCCGAGGCCGAGTTCCAGGGGGAGGCGATGAGCGCGGTGCCGCCGAGGCCGAGCAGCACGCCGCCGGCCTTGTAGCCCGAGACGCGCTTCTCCTGGCCGAGGAGGAGCGCGGCGGCCAGGGTCCAGATCGGCGCGCTGCCGTTGACCACGGCGGCGACGCTGCTGGAGCCGGCGATCTCGCCCTCGGCGTACAGGGTCCAGGGGATGGCGTTGCCGAGCAGCGCGGCCACCGTCAGATGGCCCCAGATGGCCCGCTCCTTGGGCAGCCGGAGCCCCTTCGCGTAGCCGATGGCGAGGATGACGACGGCGCCGAGGGCGAGCCGGATGAGCACCATCTGCACCGGGGAGAAGCCGTAGCCGGCGATCTTGATCCACAGGAAGACGGAGCCCCAGATGAGGCTCAGCGCGGCCAGCCGCGTGTACGTGGCTTTGGACATGGGTGTTCCTGCTCCAGGAGAAGGCATGGGGAGAAGAAGGGGGAGGGGAAGAGGGAGGAAGGGGGGACGCGCGAAGTGGTCCGCGGTATGCGAAGAGCCTCGCAGCGGCGGCCGGTCCGGTCCAGCAACGGCTCGTGGACGGTACCTTCCACGAGCCGTGGCGAATCGCGTTCCGCCTGGTCAGGCGGCGACGGCCGCCCTGGCCACCGTGCGCAGCGCATCCAGGACGGCGGCGATCTCCGGGGAGGTCTGGCTCCCCTCCCGTACGGCCGCGAAGACCGTGCGGGACGGGGCCTGCTCGCTGAACGCGCGGATCGTCACCTCGGGCCGCGGCGCCGGCTTGGCCATCCGCGGGACGAGCGCGACCCCGAGGCCGAGCCGCACCGCCGCGAGCGTGGCGTCCCAGTCGCCGATGGCGTGGGAGGCCTGCGGGGTGAACCCGGCGGCCGTACAGGCCGCGACGCCGATGTCGTGACACATGCCGGTCGTCGCGAAGATCCAGGTCTCCTCGGCGAGGTCGGCGAGGAGCAGCCGGGGGCTGTCGAGGAGCCGGTGGCCCTCGGGCAGGGCGATGTCGAAGGGGTCGTCGCAGAGGGCGACCCGGTGGAACCGGGCGTCGGGGCGTCCGTCGTCCGCCGCCGGGCCCGGGCGGTGGGTGGTGTCCGCGGAGATGACGACGTCCGTCTCCCCGCGGTGCAGCAGCGAGAAGCTCTCCGGCGGGTCGACCTCGGCGAGCGAGGTCCGCAGCAGCGGCCGGGTCTCCCGCAGCCGGGCCACGGCGGGCAGGATCAGCGCCGAGAGGGTGGTGGAGAACCCGGCCACGGCCACCTCGCCGCGCTCGCCGCTCTCGTGGGCGGCGAGCTCCGCCCGCATCTGCTCGACCTGCGTGAACACGGCGTCGGCGTGCCGGAGCACGATCCGCGCCGCACCGGTCAGGCGCAGCCGACGGCCGGACGGTTCGGTGAGCTGGACGCCCAACTCCCGTCCCAGGGCGCTGATCTGCTGGGAGACGGCCTGCGGGGTGAGGTGGAGGGCCCGGGCGGCCGCGCTGACGGTGCCGCGCTCGCTGAGCTCCCTGAGCACGCGCAGCTTCCGCAGGTCCAGATCGGTCACGTCCCGCACTCCCTCCCCCTCTCCGTACGGCCCCGGTGTCAGCGTCTCGTCATCGTACGCAGCCCGCGTCCACGTCGATGACCTCCTTGACCAGTGTCTCCAGGACGTCCAGGTCCCGCGCGGTGCGTCCCGCCTCCCGCCGGTCGCCCGGGTAGGTGGGGTCGAGGACGACGGCGCTCGCCCCCAGGTCCTGGAGCAGTCCGAGGTCGTCGGCGATCTGCGCCTGGGTGCCCTCGCCGAGCAGCCGGCCCGGGCCCAGCGGCCGGGGTGTGACCCGCAGCTTGATCCGGGGGACGAGGTCGGGCACCGGGCGTTCCTGCTCCTCGGCGACCTGGCGCAGCGTGGGGAGTCCCACGCCGAGGAGCCAGTCGCCGGAGACGGAGGTGGGGTGCCAGGCGTCGCCCAGGCGGACGGCCCGGCGCAGCGCCCCGTAGCTGTGGCCGCCGACCCAGACGGGCGGGCCGGGGCGCTGCACGGGCAGCGGCCCGGTGTGGACCTCGCGGAAGGAGACGTGCGCGCCGTCGAAGGAGGCGACCTCGTCGGCCCAGCAGGCCTTGATCGCGGCGAGGTACTCGTCGCTGATCGCGCCCCGCTTGCGGTACGGCACGTCGAGGACGGCGAACTCCCGGGCGGCCCAGCCGGCCGCCGCGCCGAACACCAGCCGGCCGTTGCTGAAGCGGTCGATGTTGGCGGCGACCCGGGCGGTGTGCACGGGATGCCGGTACGGCAGGATCGTCACGGTCGTGCCGAGGCCCACGGTCCTGGTGACCCCGGCGAGCCAGGCGAGGGTCGCGAAGGGGTCGTAGAACGGGGCCGGGAAGAGGTGCTGGACGTCCGGGGTGAGCGCCACGTGGTCGGAGACCATGGCGTAGTCGTAGCCCATCGCCTCGACCCGCAGCGCCCAGTCGGCGAGGGCGTCGGGAGTGGCTTCGGGCCCGTAGTTGGGCAGATTGACGCCGAATTTCATGAGGCGTTCCTTTCGGGGGCCTCGGCCGCGGTCGCGCCGGCGGCTCCGGCCCCGTGGACAGGGTCCGTGGTGCGGGCGTCGCGCCGGACGACCCCCCGGGCCACGGTGAGGTGGAAGAGGACTCCCGCGAGCGCGACCCCGGCGGCGAGGAGCGGGAGCAGACGGGCGTCGAGCCCGTGCGCGAGGGCGAGGCCGCCGAGCGCGGAGCCGACGGCGCCGCCGAGGTAGGTGGCGGAGCTGTTGAGGCCGACGGCGGCGGCCCCCGCGCTGCCGCCGGAGCCGTCGCCGGCGAGGAGCCGGTGCTGCTGCGGGACGACGAAGGCCCAGCCGACCGCGCCCCAGACGAGGAGGGGCAGCAGGACGAGGCCGGGTACGGCGCCGGTCCACGGCAGCAGGGCCAGCGCGCCGCCGAGGATCCCGAGGAGCGTGACGGCGAGGCGGGCGGGCCGCCCGGTCCGGTCGACGAGGGTCCCGGCGAGGAAGCTGCCGCAGACCCCGCCGATGCCCCAGACCCAGAGGTACGGCACGGCGCTGTCCACGTCGGCGACGCGGTGCAGCACCGGTTCGAGGTAGGTGTAGAGCCCGAGGCTCGCGACGGTCTGGGTGAAGGTGACGGCGACGACGACGGCGACCCGGGGCCGGGCGAGGGCGCCGAGCCGGGCCCGCAGCGAGGGCGCGGCGGCGCCCCGGACGGGCGGCAGGGCCGTGGCGACGCCGGTGAGCGCGGCGAGTCCGAGCGCGGTGATCAGCCACAGGGCCGCCCGCCAGCCGGAGCCGGCCGCGACGAGCAGTCCGAGCGGCACGCCGAGCACGGTCCCCGCGCTCATCCCGCCGAGGACCAGGCCGAGGGCGCGCCCGCGCCGCTCGGGCGGGACGAGCGCGACGGCGGCGGTGGCCGCGGCCGGGGTGAAGAGGCCCGCTCCGGCGCCGGCGAGGGCCCGGGTGCCGAGGAGTTCGGCGTACGAACCGGCCAGGGCCGTACCGGCGTTGGCGAGGACGAAGACGACGAGGGCGGTGACGAGGACCGTCCGGGTGCCCCAGCGGGCGAGGACGGCCGAGAAGAGCGGCGCGGCCAGGGCGTAGCAGAGGGTGAAGGCGGTGACGGACTGGCCCGCGAGGGAGACGGAGACGTCCAGGTCGGCGCCGATGTCGGGAAGCAGTCCGGCCATCGCGTAGGCGTCGGTCCCCATGGCGAAGGAACCGAGTGCGAGCAGGCCCACCGCGCGCGTGCCGCCCATCACACCCTCCTGTGGTCGTCGTACGGAACGGTCCTCGGGACGCTACTGACCGGGCATGCCCCTCGCAGCCCACAACGCCGAAGAGGGTTCGGAGTTCCGCAGCCAAGCGCCCTCGCACCCGCCGGATCGGCCGGTCACCGCCCTACGGTGGATCTCTCCAGGAACCCCAGGAGGGAGTCCACCGTGCTCGACCTGTCCGTCATCAACGCGATGTTCCCGCCCGATCTCCCGGAACCGGCCGAATGGGAGCGGCGGTTCGGGCCGCGCGCCCTGCCGGACGGCGCCGAGGTCACGCGCTTCGCCCCGAGCCCCACCGGACACCTGCACATCGGCGGCCTCTACACGGCGGCCGTGGCGCGGGCGCTCGCCCGCCAGTCGGGCGGCACGCACGTGCTGCGCGTCGAGGACACCGACCGGTCCCGGCAGGTGGCGGGCGCCGCCGAGGAGTTCTCGCGGCTGCTCGGGGCCTTCGGGCTCGCCCCGGACGAGGGCGGTGTCGCCGGGAACGGGGCGTGGGGGCCGTACCTCCAGTCGGAGCGCCGGGAGATCTACCTCGGCCATGTGCGGGACCTGCTGCGCCGCGACCGCGCGTACCCCTGCTTCTGCGGCAGGGAGCTGCTCGCCCGGAGCGCCGAGGAGCAGCGCGCGGGCCGTTCGCCGCTGGGCTACTACGGGCGCTGGGCGCCGTGCCGGACGCTCGCGCCGGAGGAGGCGGCGCGCCGCCTCGCGGCGGGCGAGCCGTACGTGGTGCGGTTCCGCTGCCCGTACGAGTTCCCCGGCCGGGTCCGGTTCGCGGACCGGATCCGGACCTCGGTCACCATGCAGGACAACGGCAACGACATCGTCCTCCTCAAGTCGTCCCAGGAGGAACTGCCGCTGCCCACCTACCACTTCGCGCACGTCGTGGACGACCACCTGATGCGGGTGACGCTCGTGGTGCGCGGCGAGGAGTGGCTGTCCTCGACCCCGGTCCATCTCCAGCTGCACGCGGCGCTGGGCTTCGAACCGCCCGCGTACGCCCACCTCGCCCCGCTGATGAAGGCGGAGGGGCCGTCGCGCCGCAAGCTCAGCAAGCGCAAGGACCCCGAGGCGTCGGTGGACTACTACCTGTCCGCCGGTTATCCGCCGGCCGCGGTCCAGCACTATCTGCGGGGCCTCGCCAACATCCGGCTCATGGACGTCCCCACCGCCGAGGCGCTCGCCGCCGACGTCCGGCTGGACGGCATGCGCCCCTCGGGGCCGCTGCTCGACCTGCCCAAACTCCACTCCCTGAGCCGGGAGTTCATCGCCTCGCTGACGCCGGAGGAGCTGTACGCGCAGCTCCTGGCCTGGGCGGAGGAGTACGACCCGGAGCTGGCGTCCGTCCTCGCCCGCCACGAGGACCTCGCCCTCGCGGCGGTGGCGACGGGCCGTCCGGAGGGGGCGCCCGCCCGCAAGGACCTGGAGCGCTGGTCGTGCTTCCGCGACCGGTACGGCTTCTTCTTCACGGAGCTGTTCGGGCGGGCTCCGGCGCCGGAGGACGACCGGTACGGCGGCCTCGCCCCGGACCTGGTGCGGCGGATCGCGGCCGACTTCGCCGCCGTCTCCCCCGACGCGTGGTTCGCGCGGCTCGGGGAGATCGCCGTGCGGCACGGCTTCGCCCCGGACACGGCCTCCTGGCGCCGGGAACCGGAGCGCTGGGCGGGGCCGCCGAGGGCCGTCGCGAACGTGGTCCGGGTGGCGCTCACGGGAGCGCCCCGCAGCCCGGACCTGTCCGCGGTGGCCCGCGCCCTGGGCCGGGACGAGGTGGTGCGCCGCCTCACCGCCGTGGCGGGGTGAGGCGGCGGGACCGGTCTCCCGGCGCGCGGGCCCGGTCCGGGGGACCTCGCGGTCCGGGGGGCTACCGCAGGGTCACGGCGCGGACCGCGGAGCGGACGCCGGGCGCGGTCGGCGCCGTCGTCCTGAGGAGGCCCTTGTCGCTGGAGCTCGCGGGCGCGTCGGCGCCCACCGGGGTGGTGGTCATGGGACGGGAGGCGGCGCAGCGCTGCTTCTCGGCCTCGGACATGGGGCCGGTGCGCTGGATCAGCCGGTCGGGCACGGCCCGGGAGGGTCCGTCGACGACGGCGTGCAGCCGGTAGTCGTCCTTCTTGCCGACGAACCAGCCCTCGACCCGCTCGCGGCTCGGCTGCAGCTCGACCCAGCTGACCTCGCCGGGCTGGATCCGCTCCACGACGGTCCGCTGGTCGCTGCTGAACCACTGCCAGGCCCGCTGCCAGCCCTTCTCGTACGCCTGGGAGAACTGGGCCGCCATCGGCCGCTCCTTGATCCTCTTCTCGTCCTCCGCCCGGTCGCCGCTCGTGGGCAGCCGGGCCACCTCGGGAAGCGCGAGGCCGGCGTCGGCGTACGTCTGCGCGATGCTGTCGTGGCTGCGCTCGGAGTACGAGAGGACCCGGTTGTGCTCCAGGGCGTTGCGGGTGCAGTTGACGAAGGCCTCGCCGACGACCCGCGCCTCGTCGTAGTAGCGGAAGGAGGTGCGGGTGTCCGGCCGGAACACGCAGGCGTTCTCGCCGTTGCAGGCGGCGGCCGCGTTGTGGAGGGTGCTCTCGCGCTCGTTGCCCTTGTACGCCTCCGAGGTGCCGAGGCGCGTCTTGTCGACGGTCTTGTCGACGGCGGGCGGCACCTCGACCGCGCGGACGCGGGCGATCATCGGCGAACAGGTCACATGGGTGCGGGAGTCGGTGACCCGCGAGGTGAAGGTGAGCACCGGCTCGTTCTCGCCGGCGGTGAACACGTAGGCGCGGCCGGTCCAACGGCCCTTTCCGGGTGTGCCCTTCACCCGGTCGGGGTCGCCCGCGGTGGTGACCTCCTGGACCGGGCCGCCGGAGCCGGTGACCGCGTACGGCTGCCCGTCGGCGACCTGTTCGCCGGTGCACTCCTTGGAGACGGCGGGGCTGTCCTCGTAGGTCACGGTCACCCGTGCCCCGGCGCGGACCCCGCGCAGCCGCTGGCGGAGGCTGTTGCCGTCCTTCTGGAGGGCGACGCCGTGGGAGGTGTCGGTGCGGCCCGAGGCGGTGGGCGAGTAGCGCTGGTTGAGCCCGGTCCAGAAGTCGATGCCGACGGTGGTGGGGCCGTCGCCCTTCATGACGGGGTCGGCGAAGTCGCCGTTGAGGACGGGGACGGCCTGTTCGGCGGGGGCGGCCCGGGTCGCGTACGAGACGGGGGCGAGGGGCAGCAGCAGTCCGGCGGCCCCGAGGGCGGCGAGCGCGGGGAGCGTGGTGCGGTTCATGGCGGGGGACTCCTCCGGGTCAGCGGGCCGCGGACGACAGAACGACTTCGCGCTTCGGGTCGGCGCCCTCCGGCACCGCCCGGTCGGCGGGCACCTCGCGCGGGGCGTTCCGGAGTCCGTTGTTGTCCCCGTCGGGCTGGGTGTCGGTCGCCGGGCGCTTGCGGCCGCAGAGCATGTCGGGGACGGCGTACGTCTGGGCGACGAACGTGCTGCTGTTGACCATGGAGGGGCTGTCGACACGGATGCCGATGATCTTCTGCCCGTTGTCCGCGACCAGGTCCCCGACCACCCGCCGCATGGCGGCGCTCGCCCCGAAGACCAGCATGTCGTAGGGCTTGACGGTGGTCTTGTACGTGGTGGTCTCGGTGTTGTCGATCGTCCAGGACTTGGAGTACGTGGCCTTGAACGCGGCCTCGAAGGCGAGCTTGGCGCTCAGCGAGCCGGCCACCTTGCCGCCGGCGGCGACGCTGGTCTTGGTGCCGTTCGTCGAGGTGGGTCCGTCCTTGAGGTTGGGCGTCTTGTTCTCGCTGGTGATGTCGTTGACGAGGTTCGTGGTGACCTCGCCGGAGGCGCTGACGGAGCCCTCGGCGGCGATCTTTCCGGAGATCTCGCCGCCGATGTTGTCGGTGCTGCTGGTGCGCAGCGTGACGGTCCGGTCGACGCTCATGTCGCTCGCGGTGCAGTTGACGACCGCGTTCCCCAGGGACTTGACGGCGGTGGCGTACTCGCGGTCCTGCCTGGGGTCGATCGCGAAGGTGCAGGCCGTGCGCCTGGTCCCGCAGTGTTCGAGGACGTCGGCGATCTTCGCGGGGCGGCCGTCGGCGGTGACGGCGCGGGGCGCGGGGGTCTCGCCCGGCCCCTCCTCGGCGGTCGCGGCGGGCGGGGCGAGCAGGGCGAGCGGCGCGGTGAGGCCGAGGACGAGCACGGGCAGGACGGCGCGGGGACGGCGCGGAGGCATGACGGAGGAACCCTTCGGGACGGGGACGGGGGGACGGGCGGGGGTCAGGAGCCGAGCAGGGAGCAGAGCTGCGAGGCCGGGAAGGGGGACGTTCCCGGGTCGTTGGACCCCTGCGGCAGGGAGCCGGGGAAGCCGGCGCAGGTGGAGGTCACGGCGGACTGGGCGTTGTCGGCGGGCTCCGGCCGGTACGTGGAGATGGTCTCGGTCATGTCCTCGACCCCCTTCTCCTCCGCGGCGCCCTTGCCCGACGTGAGCCTGCCCATGCAGGAGTCGGAGCTGGGCGGGCATTCTTCGAGCTTCTTGCCGACGTCCTTGATGTCCTTGTCGGCCTGGCCCGCCGCCTCCTCGGTCTTCTTCTGCTTCTCCTCGATCTCCTTGGCCTCCTTGGCGTTGGCCTCCTTGTCCAGGCAGGCCTGGTCGTCGGGCTTGCACTCCTCGGCGTACGCGGTGGGGGCCAGGGGCAGGCCGAGAGCGGCGGCGAGGACGGCGGCGGCCAGCGCGCGGCGCGCCGAGACCTTCAGTGAGGACACGGGAACTCCCTTGGGACAGGGGTGAGTTGGGCAGCTCGGAAGGGGACGCCAGGGGCGGACAGGGGACTGCCCTCAAGATCACCGAGCGTGCTTCGACGCTAGCCGCCGGGGCCCCTGCGCCCCGCCGCGACACACGGCGCGGCGCGTGCCGACAGCCCGCTCACCGCTTCGGCGGAGCGCACTCGGGGCCGCCGCGAGGGGCCGGGCCGGGTGCGTCCGCGCGCGGCTCCCCGGAGCTTCCGGTCCACCCGTTCGTAGGGAATCGGGGGCGGGCGCGAGAGCTCGGGCGACCGTGCGCGGCGGGGCCGCTCACTCCCCCGGGCGCCGCCGTTCGGCCGCCCGCCGGACCGGGCCGCGGGGACCCGCTCCGGGTCCGCCCGTCAGCCGAACGCGCCCCCGCGGCCACGCCGCCGAACGGGCGCCCGGCAGAAGGGTGTTTCGGCGGTTCCGGCTCGCCCCGGTGATCGTTTTCGGTCAGTCTGCTCTTGTGCCCGACGGCCCGTCCCGGCCGTCGCACCCGGCCATGGGCGCCCCGTGCCCAGAGGCCCGGCACGGCCTGTCCGCATGACCCGCGCCCGGCCCGCGCACGCCCCCGCCCTCCCCGGCGGGGCCCGCGGCCGACCGGGCGCAGCGCTCCCGTATGTCCCCATCGAAGGAGAGCAGAGCCATGTCCCGTACACGCCGCAGTCCCCTGCGTACCCCCATCCGAGGCCTGGCAGTCCTCACGGCCGCGGCCCTCGCCGCCGTACCGACCGCCCTCGCGAGCGCCAACGAGGGCAATCCGACGGTGCTGAGCTGGGGCGCGGGCCGCACCGGCCAGCTCGGCAACGGCACCCTCGCCGACAGCCTCAGCCCGACCTCCGTCACCAGCCTGTTCCGCGGCGACGTCGACCAGGTCTCGGCCGGCGGCACGTCCTCGGCCGACTCGTTCGTCCTCGCCCGGACCGACAAGACGGTGAAGTCCTGGGGCCACAACTCGTCCGGCCAGCTCGGCAACGGCGGCAACACCAACCAGACCGTGCCCACCACCGTCCCGCGCCTGACCAACATCAAGGACGTCGCGGCCGGCGGGAAGCACGCCCTCGCCCTCGACACCAGCGGCCAGGTCTACTCCTGGGGCGACAACGCCTACGGGCAGCTCGGCAACAACCGCACCGGCGACAGCCGTACGGTCCCGGACCGCGTGCAGGGCATGCCCAAGGTGAAGCAGATCTCGGCGGGCTGCGACTTCAGCCTGGCCCTCCTGGAGAACGGCAAGGTGTACGCGTGGGGCCGCGGCATCCACGGCCAGCTCGGCAACGGCAGCCGCGCCACCAGCTCCGTGCCCCGGCAGGTGCAGGGCCTGGAGAACGTCGTGGAGGTCGACGCGGGCTGCCACCACGCCCTCGCGCTGACCTCCGACGACACGGTGAAGTCCTGGGGCTACAACCTCTACGGCCAGCTCGGCAACTCCTCCACCAAGTCCGCCGTGCTGCCCGTCGACGTCGACTGGCTGGAGGGCGTCTCCGACATCGAGGCGGGCGCCTTCCACAACTACGCCAAGACGAGCGACAGCCACGTCTGGGGCTGGGGCAACAACCAGTACGGCCAGCTCCTGGAGGGCGACGAGGCCTTCGGCGACAACATCTCGCGCACCAACCGCACCGCCCCCGTCGAGATCCCGCGACTGGAGGGGGTCCAGCACCTCGCGGCGGGCGCCCGGCACGGCGTGGCGGTCACGGCGGACGACGTCTTCGCCTGGGGCCACAACGGCGAGGGCCAGCTCGGCAACGGCACGACGGTCTCCCGCTTCGAGTCGGTGAAGATCCTGAACGAGGGCTCGGCGATCAAGGACGTGGCCGTCTCCCTGGGCGGCAACACGACGTACGCGTACTGAGGCCGGTGACCGGCATGACGTACCGCTCGTACGTGCGGGCCACGGCCGCCGCGGCCCTCACCGTGGCCGTCCTGGCCGCACCCGCGCACGCCGAACCCCGCGATCCCTGGGTACGGGCCTGGGGCCTGAACATCGGCGGCCAGCTCGGCAACGGCACCACGCTCGACCAAACCACGCCAGGCTCCGTCGCGGGAGTGGCCCGCGCCGACGTCCGCGAACTGTCCGCCGGAGGCTTCAACAGCAACCTCTCGTTCGCCCTCGCGCTGCTCGACGACGGCACGGTCCTGTCCTGGGGCGGCAACACCTCCGGCCAGCTCGGCAACGGGACGACCACACAGCAGGGCTTCCCCGCCGCGGTCGCCGGACTCTCCGGAGTGTCAGCTGTGTCCGCGGCGGGCGGCCCGTTCGCCCTCGCGGTGCGCGGCGGGCGCGTCCTGGCCTGGGGCACCAACGACTACGGCCAGCTCGGCAACGGACGCACCACCCCGGACAGCGCCGGACCCGCGACGCGGCCCGTGGCCGTCCAGAGCCTGAACAGGGTCACGGACGTCTCGGGCGGCTGCGGGCACTCCGTCGCCCTGCGGGAGGACGGCACCGTCTGGGCCTGGGGCAGGAACGACTTCGGGCAGCTCGGCGACGGCGGCAGCACCGCCCGGAACACACCCGGGAAGGTGCCCGGCCTCGACGGCGTCGTGGCCGTCGCCGCGGGCTGCCTCCACACCCTCGCCCTCACCTCCCAGGGCACGGTCATGGCCTGGGGCCACAACACCAACGGCCAGCTCGGCGACGACAGCACGACGCACAGCGACGTCCCTGTCGCCGTGCGCCATCTGGACAGCGCCGGGAAGGTCTTCGCGGGCGCCTACCAGAGCTACGCGGTCCTCGACGACGGCACGGTGCGCGCCTGGGGCTGGAACGGGAACGGGCAGCTCGGCGACGGCACCACCGTCAGCCGGACGACGCCCGTCCCCGTCCCCGGCCTCAGCGGCGTCCAGGACCTGGCCGGCGCCTGGACGCACACCCTCGCCGTCCTCGACGACCAGTCCGTCCTCGCCTGGGGCAACAACAGCAACGGGCAGCTCGGGAACGGCACCACGGACTCGTCCTCCACCCCGGTCACGGCTCTCCCTGCCGGGAGCGGCGTCACCCACGTCGCCGCCTCGGTCGCGAACAAATCCAGCTACGCCTACTGAACCCCGAAAGGTTCCGCAGATGACCCCGCCCCTGCGTCTCACCCTCCTCGCCGCGCTGTCCCTCGCGGCCCTCACCGCCTCCGCCCTCCCCGCCCACGCCGGCACCGACCCCTGGGTCCGGGCCTGGGGCGAGAACGCCCAGGGGCAGCTCGGGAACGGCAGCGTCCTCGCCCAGCAGACCCCCGCCGCCGTCAGCGGCCTCACCCGGGACGACGTCCGTGAGCTCTCCGGCGGCGGAGGCGGCGCGGCCGCGGCCGCCAACCAGTTCGCCGTCGCCCTGCTCAAGGACGGCACCGTGAAGAGCTGGGGCAACAACGCCACCGGCCAGCTCGGCAACGGCACCCTCACCGCCCAGTCCTTCCCCGCGACCGTCTCCGGCCTCTCCGGCGTGAGCGAGGTCTCCGCGGGTCTCAACCACGCCCTCGCCGTCAGGGCCGGCCGGGTCCTCGCCTGGGGCAGCAACGCCTCCAAGCAGCTCGGCACCGGCCAGGACACCACCAACCCGTACAAGAACCCGGTCCCGGTGCAGAGCCTGGACAAGGTCAAGGACGTCGCCGCGGGCTGCGACTTCAGCGTGGCGCTGCGGCAGGACGGCACGGTCTGGACCTGGGGCAAGGGCGACAACGGACGTCTGGGCACCGGCAACAACACCACCCGCGAGACCCCGCAGAAGGTCCCGGACCTGGTCGACGTCGAATCGATCGCCGTGGGCTGCGACCACGTCCTCGCGCTCACCGCCGACGGCATCGTCAAGGCCTGGGGCAAGGGCGCCGAGGGCCAGCTCGGCAACGACTCCGTGACGGACAGCAACAAGCCGGTCGACGTCGCCTACCTCGACGCCGTGGCCAGGATCTTCGCCACCTCCGCGTCCGGCTTCGCCGTCCTCGACGACGGCAGCCTCGCGGGCTGGGGCAAGAACACCGACCGGCAGCTGGGCGACGGCACGAACGCCAACCGCACCACCCCGGTCGTCCTGGACTCCCTCAGGGGCGTGCAGAGCATCGCGGGCGGGGCGGACTTCACGGTGGCCGCGCTCGACGACGGCTCGGTGATCGGCTGGGGCGCGAACGCGGCGGCCCAGCTCGGCGACGGCACCACGACGACGCCCACGGGGACCACCGTCGCGCTGCCGCCGGGCAGCGGGATCACCCAGGTCGCCTCGACCATGACGGGGAAGTCCGCGTTCGCGTACTGACGCGGCGCCCCCTCACGGGTACGGGGGCCTCGCGGGCCTCCGTACCCGGCCGAGCCTGGCCAGGGGCGGCGGTGAGCTGGCAGGATCGGGCGCATGTTCGCCTCGCTCTCCCGTGCCGCCCGCCGCCGTGTCCTGGCGGTCTCGGCCGCGCTGCTCGCGCTGTGCGGGGTGCTGGCCTGGTGGCTGGTTCCTTTCGGCTCCCCCGCCCCGAGCGGTTCGGTCACGTTCAGTACGGGGGTCCCCACCGGCGTCTACCAGAAGTACGGCGAGCTCCTGAAGACCGCGCTGGCGCAGGACCTGCCCGAGGTGTCGATAACCCTCAAGGACAGCGAGGGCTCGCAGCAGAACCTGGCCCGGGTCGCGACGGGCAAGGCCGACTTCACCGTCGCCACGGCCGACGCGGTGGCCCAGTACCAGCGCGAGCGCCGGCCCGGTTTCGAACGGCTGCGCGGCTGCGCGCGGCTCTACGACGACTACGTCCAGCTCGTCGTGCCCAAGGGCTCCACGGTGCAGGAGGTCCAGGACCTGCGCGGCCTGCGGGTCGGCGTCGGCCAGGACGGTTCCGGCGTCCGGCTGATCGCCGACCGGGTCCTCGCGGCGGCCGGTCTGACCCCGGACCGGGACGTCGTGCCGGTCCCGGCCGGCATCAACACGATGCCGGGGCTCCTGAAGGCCGGAAGGCTCGACGCTTTCTTCTGGTCGGGCGGACTGCCCACCGAGGCCGTGCAGACGCTGTCCCGGGACCTCCCGGTCCGGCTGATCCCCCTGGACGCGCCCCTCGTCGACCGGCTGCACGACGTCGGCGAGTCCACCCGGCACTACCGGTCGGCGGTGATCCCGGCGGACGCGTACGCGCAGGCGCAGGACGGCCGGCCGATCGCGACCCTGGCGGTGGCGAACCTGCTGGTCACCACGGTGGACGCCGACGAGGACCTGGTGGAGGGCTTCACCCGTACGGTGATCAGGAGCCGGGACGGCATCGGCCGCCAGGTCCACCCGGCCCAGCTGGTGGACCTGCGCACCGCCGTCTACACCGAGCCCCTGCCCCTCCACGACGGCGCCCGCCGCTACTACCGCTCGGTGAAGCCCTGACGGGTGCCGCCCGCCATCAGGGGCCCGGGTCCCGATCCCGTCAGCGGCCCGGGTCCCGCTCCCGTCAGCGGCCCGGGTCCCGCTCCCCCGGCGCGTGGCGCGGGACCGTGACCGTCACCCGGAGGCCGTGCGGCTCGTTCGGGGCGAAGTCCACGCCTCCGCCGCCCGCCGTGAGCAGCACGCGCGCGATGGAGAGGCCGAGCCCCGAGCCCTTGACGTTCTGGTGACGGCCCGAGCGCCAGAAGCGGTCGCCGACCCGGCCGAGCTCCTCCTCCGTGAGGCCCGGCCCGTGGTCGGCGACGACGACGGCGACGGTCGACCGGTCGGGGACGACCGTGACCGTGACCTCCTCACCGGCGGGGGTGAACTTGAGCGCGTTGTCGATCACCGCGTCGAGGGCGCTGGAGAGGGCCACCGGGTCCGCCCACCCCGTGACCGCCCCGCACTCCCCCGTCAGCAGGACGCCCTTGTCCTCGGCGACCGGGCGCCAGGACGCGACCCGCTCGTCGGTGAGCGCGCCGACGTCGGTGAGCCGCAGCTCGGCCGCCGCGTGCTCCGCGAGCGCCAGGTCGAGGAGGTCGTCGAGGACCTGGGCGAGGCGCTTGCCCTCGGTCCGTACGGAGGCGATCTCCTCATTGCCCTCGGGGAGCTCCAGGGCGAGGAGCTCGATCCGCAGGAGCAGTGCGGCCAGCGGGTTGCGCAGCTGGTGGGAGGCGTCGGCGACGAAGGCCCGCTGCTGTTCGAGCGCGTCCTCGACGTTGTCGGCCATCTCGTTGAACGAACTGGCGAGGCGTCGCAGTTCGGGCGGTCCGCCGGTGGCGGCGACGCGGGAGTTCATCCGCCCGGTGGCGATGTCGTGGGTGACGGCGTCGAGGACGCGGACCGGGCGCAGCACCCAGCCGGTGAGCCGGAAGGCCGCGCCGACGGCGAGCAGCATCGCGGCCGCCTCTCCGGCGAAGATCAGCAGCCAGCCGCGGAGGATGCGGGAGCGGAGCTGCCCGGTGGGCGAGTCGGTGACGACGACCGCGACGACGTCACCGTCGCGGACGACCGGGGAGGCGATGGTGAGCCGTGCGTCGGGCTGCCAGGGCCACACCTGGGGCGGGTCGTGGCTGCGGCGGCCGAGCAGTGCCTCGTTGAAGGCGCGCCGGCCCTCGCCGTCGTACGGGACGACCCAGTCCTCGGGGGCGGCGGCCATGGCACGGTTGTCGCGTTTGAAGATCCCGGCGCGGATGCCGTACACGTCGTGGTAGCTGGCGAGTTCGCCGCTGAGGGTGGCCTGCCGCTCGTCGTTGCCCGGGTTGCTCTCGCTGACGAACTGGGCGAGGGCGGCGAAGCGGGCGGCGTCGTCGAGCCGGTCGACGACGACCCGCTGCTGCTCCGACGCGGCGAGGCTGGCGGCGAGCGGGAAGCCGAGGGCGAGCAGCACACCGGCCATCAGCACGATGAGCAGCGGGAGCAGTCGGGTGCGCACGTCAGGAGCCGTCCGGGGTTACGCGACGGGGGCGACCAGGCGGTAGCCGACGCCCCGTACGGTCTCGATCAGGGCGGGCATGCGCAGCTTGGAGCGCAGGGAGGCGACGTGCACCTCCAGGGTGCGGCCGGTCCCCTCCCAACTGGTGTGCCAGACCTCGCTGATGATCTGCTCACGGCGGAAGACGACGCCGGGCCGCTGGGCGAGGAGGGCGAGGAGGTCGAACTCCTTGCGGGTGAGCGGGACGCTGTCGCCGTCGACGCTGACCCGGCGGGTGGGGAGCTCGATGGTGACGGCGCCGAGCCGCAGCAGGGTGCCGTCGACGGCGCCGGCGCTCCCTGGGGTCTCCTCGGAGCCGGCGCGGCGCCGGCTGACGGCGTGGATGCGGGCGAGGAGCTCACCGGGGTCGTAGGGCTTGACGACGTAGTCGTCGGCGCCCAGGTTGAGGCCGTGGATCCGGGAGCGGACGTCACCGCGCGCGGTCACCATGATCACCGGGGTGGTGGTGAGCTTCCGGATGCGCCCGCAGACCTGGTAGCCGTCCTGGTCGGGCAGGCCGAGGTCGAGCAGGATCACGCCGTACGAGGGCCGCTCGCCCTGGGCGGTGGGCAGGACGGCCTGGAGGGCCTCCTCGCCGTTGCGGGCGTGCGTGACCGTGAAGCCGTGCTTCGCGAGGATCGCGGAGAGGGCGGCGGCGACGTGGTCGTCGTCCTCGACGAGCAGCAGTCGCATGCGTACCTCCTCCGTGATGATCGTCCGCCGACGGCGGCTGACAGCGGCTCTCTGTGTACCAGGTGCTACCAGGGCATGAACACCGAACATGGGTGTCACAGTCAAGTGTCCCCCTGGGACACGGCCGCTTCCGTTATGGACCCGGTACGGCAGGGGGCGCCGACTTCACCCGCCGTGTCCGGTCGCGGCCGTATCGTTATCCTCAAGTTCCGCTCAGATGTGATGACGCTCATCACATCCGGTCTCTAGTCTCCTCCCCAACCGAGGAGGACGGAGCAAGAGGCCGATGAGCGGAGAGTCAGTGTCCAAGTCCGTGCCCAGGGGGCCCGAGGACACCCCGCGTGCCGCGGACGACCTGGTCGTACTGTCCGGCGTGAACAAGCACTTCGGCGCACTGCATGTCCTCCAGGACATCGAGCTGACGATCACCCGCGGCGAGGTCGTGGTCGTCATCGGACCCTCCGGGTCCGGCAAGTCGACGCTGTGCCGCACGATCAACCGGCTGGAGAGCGTCGACTCCGGCACCATCACCAT
This sequence comes from Streptomyces sp. NPDC059695, assembly GCF_042733785.1. Lineage (NCBI taxonomy): Bacteria > Bacillati > Actinomycetota > Actinomycetes > Kitasatosporales > Streptomycetaceae > Streptomyces > Streptomyces sp. NPDC059695. The sequence continues at coordinate 131,194 of NZ_JBHWFF010000020.1, forward strand.
CGACGGCAAGCCGCTGCCGGAGGAGGGCAAGGAGCTCGCCAGGCTGCGTTCCGACGTCGGCATGGTCTTCCAGTCCTTCAACCTCTTCGCGCACAAGACGGTGCTCGAGAACGTGATGCTGGGCCAGATCAAGGTCCGCAAGACGGAGAAGAAGGCCGCCGAGACCAAGGCCCGGGCGCTGCTCGACCGGGTCGGGGTCGGCACCCAGGCGGACAAGTACCCCGCTCAGCTCTCCGGCGGCCAGCAGCAGCGCGTGGCGATCGCCCGCGCGCTCGCGATGGACCCGAAGGTCATGCTCTTCGACGAGCCGACCTCGGCCCTGGACCCGGAGATGATCAACGAGGTCCTGGAGGTCATGCAGCAACTGGCCCGGGACGGCATGACGATGGTGGTCGTCACCCACGAGATGGGTTTCGCCCGCTCCGCCGCCAACCGCGTCGTCTTCATGGCCGACGGAAAGATCGTCGAGCAGGCGACCCCCGAGGAGTTCTTCAGCAACCCGCGCAGCGACCGGGCCAAGGACTTCCTCTCCAAAATCCTTCACCACTGAGCGAGTTGACGACCTAGTCTTCCCAACTCACGCCTACTCAAGGGACTTTCCTCCATGAAGCTTCGCAACGTCTCCGCCGCCGCGGCGGCCGCCGTCGTCCTCGCCCTGACCGCCACCGCCTGTGGCAGCGGCTCCGACTCGGGCAGCAACGGCGACAAGATCAACATCGGCATCAAGTTCGACCAGCCGGGCCTCGGCCTGAAGACCCCGGACGGTACGTACGCCGGCTTCGATGTCGACGTCGCCACGTACGTTGCCAAGGAGCTCGGTTACTCCGAGGACAAGATCAACTTCAAGCAGGCGCCGAGTGCCGAGCGCGAGAACCTGATCAAGAACGGTGACGTGAAGTTCGTCGTCGCCAGCTACTCGATCAACGACAAGCGCAAGAAGGAGGTCGACTTCGCGGGTCCGTACTTCCTGACCCACCAGGACCTCCTCGTCCGCGCCGACGACAGCTCGATCACCAAGGTCGAGGACCTCAACTCCAAGAAGCTCTGCTCGGTCACCGGCTCGACCTCCGCGCAGAACGTCAAGGAGAAGCTGGCCCCGAAGGCCGACCTCCAGCAGCTGGGCGGCTACTCCGAGTGCCTCACCGGCCTGGAGAACAAGGCCGTCGACGCCCTGACCACGGACGCGTCGATCCTCGCGGGCTACGCCTCGCAGAAGGAGCTCCAGGGCAAGTTCAAGCTCGTCGGCCTGAAGATGAGCGACGAGAACTACGGCATCGGCCTCAAGAAGGGCGACGACGAGCTGCGCGGCAAGATCAACAAGGCGCTGGAGAAGATGGTCTCCGACGGCACCTGGGAGAAGCTCGTCAAGAAGAACTTCGGTCCCTCGGGCTACAAGTACGAGCCCGCGCCGAAGGTCGCGAACTGACCCACCCCGCCAGACGCCGTGACGGCCGCCGCGCACACGGGCGGCCGTCGCACCGGCACCGGCCGCCGCCCCCGCGGCGGCCTCCACACCGACCGACCACCAGGGGAGAGCGCGGGGCATCGTGTTCGACTTTCTTGATTCCGGGCAGTACGACCTGCTCGGCGCCTTCTGGGTGACGGCTCAGCTCGCCCTCTACTCGGCGATCGGCTCGCTGATCTGGGGCACGGCCCTGGTCGCGATGCGGGTCAGCCCGGTCCCGCTGATGCGGGGCTTCGCCACCGCGTACGTGAACGTCGTCCGCAACACTCCGCTGACGGTCGTGCTCGTCGCCTGCCTGCTGGGTCTCAACCAGACCCTCCGCATCTCGCTCGGCGCGGACCGCTCCGAGGACATCGGCTTCCGGCTCGCCGTCCTCGGCCTCGTCGCCTACACCGGCACCTTCGTCTGCGAGGCGCTGCGCTCGGGCATCAACACCGTTCCGCCGGGCCAGGCCGAGGCCGCCCGCGCGCTGGGCCTGAGCTTCACCCAGGTGCTCCGCCTCGTGGTCTTCCCCCAGGCGTTCCGCGCCGCGGTGACCCCGCTCGCCAACGTCCTGATCGCGCTCACCAAGAACACCACCGTCGCGGCCGCGATCGGCGCCGCCGACGCGTCGCTCCTGATGAAGACGATGATGGAGAACGAGGCCGACGCGCTGTTCACCGTCTTCGCGATCTTCGCCTTCGGCTTCATCGTCCTCACCCTCCCCACCGGCCTGATCCTCGGCTGGGCGGCCAAGCGACTGGCGGTGAAGCGATGAGCTCCGTCCTGTACGACACTCCCGGCCCGCGCGCGAAGCGGCGCAACGTCGTCTACACGATCGTCTTCCTCGCCGTCCTCGCCCTGGTGGCCTGGTGGGTGCTGGGAGCCCTGGACGACAAGCACCAGCTGGACGCGGACAAGTGGAGCCCGTTCGTCACCGACTCCCGGGTCTGGACCACGTACCTGCTGCCCGGCCTCACCGAGACCCTCAAGGCCGCCGCGCTCTCCATCCTGATCGCGCTGCCCCTCGGCGCCCTGCTGGGCATCGGCCGGCTCTCCGACCACCGCTGGGTGCGCGTGCCGGTCGGCGCGGTCGTGGAGTTCTTCCGCGCCATCCCGGTCCTGCTCCTGATGGTGTTCGCGGCCTCCCTGTACCGCGAGTTCACGACGGTCAGCTCCGACTTCCGCCCGCTGTACGCGGTCGTCACCGGCCTGGTGCTCTACAACGCCTCGGTGATCGCCGAGGTCGTCCGGGCCGGCGTGCTCTCGCTGCCCCGGGGGCAGGGCGACGCCGCCGTCGCGCTCGGCATGCGCAAGGGCCAGACCATGCTGTACGTGCTGCTGCCGCAGGCCGTGACCGTCATGCTGCCCGCCCTCGTCGGCCAGCTCGTCGTCATCGTCAAGGACACCGCCCTCGGCGGCGCCCTGCTCGGCTTCGCCGAGCTGCTCAGCCAGAACCGGCAGATCACGGCCAACTACGGCGCCAACACGATCGCCACCCTCGTGGTCATCGCGCTGATCTACATCGTCATCAACTTCGCCCTCACCACCTTCGCGAGCCGCCTGGAGAAGCGCCTGCGGCAGGGCAGGAAGACCCCCTCGGTGACCCTCCCGGCCCAGGCCGGAGCCACCGACGCGAAGTCGGAGGCCGTCAGCGGCGCCTGACGCGGCGGGGGTCCGTGGGACCACAGGGGTGGGCCGGAGCGGCACCGACTTCAGGTCGGCCGCACCGCGCCCACCCCGTCGCTTGACGCAAGCACCCTCAGTGGGTTGCATACGGTCTGTGATCAACCACCGGGCTCGTGCCACACTCAGCTGTGCTGCCCTCATGACCGTCCGGCCTTCAGGAGCCGCGCCGTGGACCCGGTGATCATCGTGGGCGCGGGGCCGGTCGGCCTCGCGCTCTCCCTCGCGCTCGCCGCGCAGGGCGTGCCCAGCGTCGTCCTCGACGAGGGCGCCGGCAAGGAGGAGTCCCGCCCGGCGCGCAGCGTCGTCCTGCGCGCCGACATGGCCGCCATGGTCGAACGCCTCGGCTGCACGACCCTCCGTGACGAGGGCGTCCGCTGGATCGGCTGGCGCGGGATGCGCCGCCGCCAGGAGGTGCGCCGGCTCACCCTCGACCTGGGGCTCGGCGGCACCGAGGAGTGGTCCGAGGACCCCGACGCGCCCGCCTCCCCGGCGGCCCCCCTGCACATCCCCCAGCACGCCCTGGCCCGCGGACTGCGCGACGCCATCACGCGGCAGAAGCTGATCCGGCTCGTCACCGAGTCCCGGCTCGACACCATCGAACAGGACCGGGACGGCGTCGTCGCCCACACCCGCGGCCCGGCGGGCACCTGGTGGCGCGGCAGCCACCTCGTCGGCTGCGACGGGGCCCGCTCGACCGTACGCAAGCTGCTCGGGATCCGCTTCCCCGGCCGCACGGCCGTGGAACGCCACGCGGTCGCGGCGCTGCGCACCGAACTCCCCTGGCCCGGCGAGGCCCTGTTGCACCGTCAGCCGCCGTGGCGGGGCGCGGCCGAGGAGATCACCGCGCGCCCGCTGCCCGACGGGGTGTGGCGGATCGACTGGCTCCTGCCGCCGCGCGGCGACCTGGTCACCCCGGACGCCCTGGTCGCCCGGATCCGCGAGACCCTGGCCGGCTGGTGCGACGGCGTGACACCTCCGTACGAACTCATCGACACCGGCGTCCACACCCTGCACCACCGGCTCGCCCGCCGCTGGCGGGTCGACCGGGTCCTGCTCGCCGGGGACGCGGCGCACCTGCTCGGCGCGGTCGGCACCCAGGGCCTCGACGAGGGCCTGCGGGACGTGGACAACCTCGCCTGGAAGCTCGCCCACGCCTGGCACCACGGCGGCAGCACCTCGGAGCGGCTGCTCGACAGCTACCAGAGCGAGCGGCGGACGGCGGTCGCGACCCGGCTGCGCGCGGCGGACCAGTCGCTGCCGGTGCTGCGCGGCGGCGGGGGCCTGCGGACGTACCTCCCGGGGGCCGCACGCGGCCACGACGCCCTGCTGACCGACGGCCACGTGGGGCGCGGCCCGCTCGGCGCGCCCCCGGCGTACCCCCACTCCCCCCTCGCGCCTCCGCACACCGAGGGCCAGACGCCCGTGGGCACCCCGGCGGGCGCCCCGGTCGAGGACGTCCGGGTGACCGCGCCGGACGGCACGACCGTTCGGCTCCGGGACCGGCTCGGCCTGGGCCGCCTCCTGGTCCTCCTCGTCGCCCCCGGCACCGGCGTGTGGGACCGGCGCCACTGGCGGACCGCCGGGGTGATGCCCAAGCTCGAAGAGGCCGTCGACGCTCTCCCGGTGAAGGCCGAGGTCCTGGTGACGGAGGCCTACCCGGGGGCTCCGGCCCACGCCGTCCTGCTCGTACGGCCCGACGGGCACCTCGTCGCCGCCTTCTCCGGGGTCCGCCCGGAGGAGCTGTACGCGGCGGCGGACGCGACCCGCGGCGGCTCGGACACCGAGGGGGACGGTGCGGAGGAGGACCCGGAGGAGGGTTCCGAGGTGTCCGTGGGGAGCGACCGCACGGCGGACATGCATTGATTCCCGCAGGCGCGCATGGTGTACTCCGGAGCGTGACCGACACCGATGTGCGCCTGTGGCGGAGGGTCCATATGGACCTCCTCCGCTATGCGGGCTGCGTGTGTCGCCCGTCCTGCTGATCTCGCCCCTTCCCCGCGCGCGCCCCGCCACTGACGCACGTCCGTGTGCCGTGTGCCGTCGCGCGCGCTTCCGCGAACCTCAGGACGGTCACCCGTGCCCCAGCACGTCTCCCCCCTTCCCCCTGCCCTTCCGCCCTCCCCTGCCTCCGCCTCACCGGCCTCGGCCCCTGGCGCGGCCCCGACCCCGGCCCCGACCTCGGCCCCGGCCCCGACCTCGGCGGAACTCCTCGACTTCGTCCGGCGCACGGCCGCCGACCGGACACTGGTCGACTCCCTGCCCCTCGACCCCGAGGGCCGCACCTGGGTACGGCTCGACGGCCCCGGCGGCAGCGAGGCCTGGCTCATCGGCTGGCCGCCGGGCACCGGCACCGGCTGGCACGACCATGCCGAGTCGCTCGGCGCCTTCGCGACCGCCCGCGGCACCTTGACCGAGAACGCGCTCGCGGTCCGGCTGCCGGCGAGCGGCTGGAAGACCCTGGAACTGACCGAGGGGCTCGACCGCTCCCGACGCCTCTCGGAGGGCGCCGGCCGCGCCTTCGGACGCCACCACGTGCACGAGGTGCTCAACGAGTCCACGGACACCCACGCGGTGTCGGTGCACGCCTACTATCCGCCGCTCCCGCTGATCCGGCGGTTCAGCCGGGCCGGCGCGGTGCTGCGCCTGGAGCAGGTCGAGCGTCCGGAGGACTGGCAGTGAGCGCGGAGCGGGTGGGCATCGACGAGCTCCTGGAGCGGGTCAGGTCGGGCCTCGACCGGATCGAGCCCCGGGCCGCCTACGAGGCGTACGAGGCGGGTGACGCGCTCCTGGTGGACACGCGCTACGCGGCCCTGCGGGAGCGGGACGGCCTGATCCCGGGCGCGCTGATCGTGGAGCGCAACGAGCTGGAGTGGCGGCTCGACCCGCTGGGGAGCCACCGCGCGGCGGAGGCGGACAGCCACGACCTGCGGGTGGTGGTCCTCTGCAACGAGGGCTACGCCTCCTCCCTCGCGGCCGAGTCGCTGCGCCGCCTGGGCCTGCACCGGGCGACGGACCTCATCGGGGGCTTCCAGGCCTGGAAGGCCGCCGGCCTCCCCGTCCTCCTCCCGGCGACCCCCGCCTGACGGGACCCTCCGGAGGAACCGCCGGAGAAACCCTCCGGAGACCGTCGGGAGAAACCGCCGGGAGAAGCCGCCGGGAGGAACAGCCGGGCGGAACCGGCAGAGGAACCGACAGAGCAAACGTCGTACCGGCGCGGGCCGGGTCTCGGAGATCGGCTTCGAGACCCGGCCCGCGGCATGTCGACACCAGACCGTGCGTCAGACCACGGCGAGCCGGTCCACCAGCAGCTCCACCCTCCGCTCGGCGTCCTCCGGCAGCAGCCGCCGCGCCCGCGTCAGGGTGGCGATGCCGTGCAGGGACGCCCAGAACACCTCGGTGAACAGCCCCGGGTGGACGCCGTCCCCGGCCACCTCGCCCAGGCTCTCCATCAGCGCGGCAAAGGCGTCCTTCAGCGGCTCCGGCGTGTCCTCCTGCGCGTACGGCAGCCCGCCGTCGAGGTGGAACAGGGCGTCGTAGACCGCCGGATTGCGCTCGGCGAAGTCGAGGTAGGCGCGGGCGAGCGCGGCGGCCCGACCGCGCGGGCCGTCCGCGGCGGCGGCCGCGGCCCGCACCACCGCGGCCATCTCGGCGGCGCCCTCCAGGGCGACGGCGCCGATGATCTCGCGCTTGCCGCGGAAGTGGCTGTAGAGGACGGGCTGGCTGTACTCGATGCGCTCGGCGAGCCGGCGGGTGGTGACCGCGTCCCAGCCCTGCTGCTCGGCGAGTTCACGGGCGGTCGCCACGATGAGGCGCTCGCGCTCCGCCCGTTCGCGCTGCTTGCGTTCCTGTACCGACATGATTCGAATCCTAGCACCGCTAGACAATCAAGCGGCAGCAGCACTAGCGTTGTCCACATCGGCTAGCAGCGCTAGATCCCGGGAGGGACCCCATGCTCAGCACACTCGAAGTCATCACCACCGTGGCCGTCGGTCTGATGGTGGGGGTGGAGTTCTCCGTCGCCTTTGTCATGAACCCGATCTTCAACGCCCTCCCGGACGACAGCAATCAGCAGGCCCACTCCCACGGGGGCCGGATGCTCGGCGCCGTGATGCCGTTCTGGTACATCGGTTCGCTCGTCCTCGTCGCGGTCTGGGCCGTCGCCGGATGGCGCCACGACGGCGCCGGACTCGTGGTGACCGCCGGCGCGCTGCTCATCGTCAGCGTGGTCATGTCGATCCTGCTGCTCGTCCCGATCAACAACCGGGGCAAGACGTGGACGCCGGAGACCCGGCCCGCCGACTGGAAGGAGCAGATGAACCGCTGGGAGCGCTACCACTACGTCCGCGTCGCCGTCATCATCGCCGCCTTCGCCCTGCTGGTCACCGCCCTCGTCTGACGCCGAAGCCGCCCCTGCGCACCCACCGGACCCGCTCCGGCGTGCCCACCGAACCCGCAAGGACAAGAACCGTGTCACTGAAGAAGATCAACACCGTCCTGGCCGCCGCCTTCGTGCTCTTCATCCTCTGGTTCGGGACGGAGTTCATCCTGACCCCGGAGACGACGGCGCCGGGCTTCGGCCTGCCGACATGGCCGTCCGGCGACGGCGGCGGCTTCCTGATAGTCAAGGGGATCCGTGACGTCGTCATGGCCCTGGTCCTGGGCGTCCTGCTGGTGACGGGCCACCGCAGGGCGCTCGGCTGGGCGCTGCTGGTGGAGGCCCTCGCCGCGTACGGCGACATGACCACCGTGCTCGCCCACCACGGCTCCGTGGCCATCGCGCTCGGCGTCCACGCCCTGACCGCGACCCTGATGGTGGTCAACGGCCTGCTGATCCTGCGCGAGACCCGCGGCACCCCCGGGACCCGCGACACCGGCGAGACCCGCGGGGTCGCGCCCGCTCCGGAGACCCCCGCCCCGCAGCCCGCCTGACCCCCTCCGCACCGCCGCCCGCGCTCCACCGGCCGCCGCCCACTCTCGACCGGCCCCCACCCACGCTCCACCGGCCGCCCTCGCTCCCCGCCCCGGCCTCCGGCCCGACGGCCCCCCGGCTCGACGGCCCCCGCTTCGAAGCTTCGACGCCTCAAGGTCTCGACGGCGCCTGGAGCGTGCCCGCGCCGCCCCGGAAGTCGCCCCCCCGTCCGGCACCCGTTCTCGGACCGGCCCGCCGGGCGCCCGCCCCGGACACGGATCCGCACCGGATCAGGCCGCCGCCGCCGGGCAGCCGGGCAGCCGGGCAGCCGGGCAGCCGGGCAGCCGGGCAGCCAGAGGGAGTACATCCCCCGCCGGTTCGGACGAGTCCTTCTGTACCCCCGTATCAGAAGGACTCGTCCAGCCCGTCCGTGTCCTCGCCCTCGGCCTCCAGCGCCTGGCGGACGACACGGAGGGCCATGCCCTCGGGGTACCCCTTGCGGGCCAGCATCCCCGCGAGCCGTCTCAGGCGCCGGTCGCGGTCGAGGCCGCGGGTGGCGCGCAGCTTGCGGTCCACGAGCTCGCGCGCGGTGGCCTCCTCACGCTCGGAGTCCAGCTGCTCCACGGCCTCCTGGATGAGGGTCGGCTCGACCCCCTTGGTGCGCAGCTCCCGGGCGAGTGCACGGCGGGCGAGGCCCCGGCCGTGGTGGCGGGACTCGACCCAGGCCCCCGCGAAGGCGGCGTCGTCGATGAGACCGACGTCCTCGAAGCGGGAGAGGACCTCCTCCGCCACCTCGTCGGGGATCTCCCGCTTGCGCAGCGCGTCGGCGAGCTGCTTGCGCGTGCGGGGGCTCCCGGTGAGCAGGCGCAGGCAGATCGCACGCGCCCGCTCGGCCGGGTCCTGGGGTGACAGCTCCTTCTCGGCCCTCGACGAGTCGGAGCTGTCACCCGGCCATTCGGTGCGCCCGGTCACCGGTTCAGCTCTTGACCGCGGTGGCCTTGGTCGCCTTCGCGGTCTTGCTCGCCGGAGCCGGGACGCTCTTGCCGGCGTCGTCCGCACCGGCCGCGTCGACGGTGCCCGCCGCGTCCGCACCCGGCTCGGCCGACGGAGCCTCGGGCCGGACGCCGACGCCCAGCTTCTCCTTGATCTTCTTCTCGATCTCGTCGGCGAGGTCGGGGTTGTCCTTCAGGAAGTTGCGGGCGTTCTCCTTGCCCTGGCCGAGCTGGTCGCCCTCGTACGTGTACCAGGCGCCGGCCTTGCGCACGAAGCCGTGCTCGACGCCCATGTCGATCAGGCCGCCCTCGCGGCTGATGCCCTGGCCGTAGAGGATGTCGAACTCGGCCTGCTTGAACGGGGGCGCGACCTTGTTCTTGACGACCTTGACGCGGGTCCGGTTGCCGACCGCCTCGGTGCCGTCCTTGAGGGTCTCGATGCGGCGGATGTCGAGGCGCACCGAGGCGTAGAACTTCAGGGCGCGGCCACCGGTCGTGGTCTCCGGCGAGCCGAACATCACGCCGATCTTCTCGCGGAGCTGGTTGATGAAGATCGCGGTGGTCTTGGACTGGTTGAGCGCGCTGGTGATCTTCCGGAGGGCCTGGCTCATCAGACGGGCCTGGAGGCCGACGTGCGAGTCGCCCATCTCGCCCTCGATCTCCGCACGCGGGACGAGCGCGGCGACGGAGTCGATGACGATCAGGTCGAGGGCGCCGGAGCGGACCAGCATGTCGACGATCTCGAGGGCCTGCTCACCGTTGTCCGGCTGGGACAGGATGAGGTTGTCGATGTCGACGCCGAGCTTCTTGGCGTACTCGGGGTCGAGGGCGTGCTCGGCGTCCACGAAGGCGACCTGGCCGCCGGCCTTCTGGGCGTTGGCCACGGCGTGCAGGGTCAGGGTCGTCTTACCGGAGGACTCCGGTCCGTAGATCTCCACGACACGGCCGCGGGGCAGGCCGCCGACGCCGAGGGCGACGTCGAGGGCGGTCGAACCGGTGGAGATCACCTCGATCGGCTCCTGGGTGCGGTCGCCCATGCGCATCACGGCGCCCTTGCCGAATTGGCGTTCAATCTGTGCGAGCGCGGCGTCGAGCGCCTTCTCGCGGTCGGTTCCTGCCATGGGTTCCACCCGGTTTGCTTGAGTCGATCGCTTCATGTGAAAGACGCTAACCCCTGCCACTGACAATGGGCCCCGACGTCCCCTCCGACCTGTGGACAACTCGGCGACAAGCCCGTGATTCCAAGGGTCGGGCTTCCATGAGAATGGATGTTCGATTTTAGTGTCAAGCGTGCCGCGCGCTCTCCGGAGACCGCGCGGACCCGGTGCGCGCGGCCACCGGACGCTCCCCCGGACCTGCTCCTAGGATCGCTCGCATGACGCTGCGACCGGTCAAGGTGACCATCGATGCCCTCGACGACTCGGCGGTCGGACGCTTCTGGGCGGAGGCGCTCGGCCGACGGGACCCGGCCGGCTTCGGCGTCGGCGTCGTCGCCGTGCGCGAGCCCGGGCCCCGGCCCGCGGTGAAGAACCGGGTGCACCTCGATCTCGCGACCGCCTCCACCGCCCATCAGGCGGAGCTGGTCGCGCGCCTCCGGTCCCTGGGCGCGACACCCGTCGACATCGGCCAGGGCGACGTGCCGTGGACCGTCCTCGCCGATCCGGAGGGCAACGAGTTCTGCGTTCTGGAGCCCCGGGAGGTCTACCGGGACACGGGCCCGATCGCCGCGGTGGTCGTCGACTGCGCGGATCCGCGCGCCATGGCCCGGTTCTGGGACGAGGCGCTGGACTGGACCCTGCACGAGGTGGCCGACGACCGCGCGGTGCTGCGTTCCGCCGAGGGGGCCGGCCCGTATCTCGAGTTCCTCCTCGGCCCCGATGCGAAGACCGTGCCGGACCGCGTCCGCGTCGACCTGCTGTGCCAACCCGGCGACGATCGCGAGGCGGAGGCGACCCGGCTGCGGGCGCTGGGCGCCACCGACCTCGACGGGGGCCGGCGCGACGTCCCGTGGACGTGCATGTCCGACCCGGAGGGCCACGACTTCCGCATCCTCGCCCCCCGGGCCTGACGCGGAGCCCGTGCGGGCCCCCGCCGTCACGCGGAGCGGTCCGCGAGCCACTCCAGGGCCGCGGCGCCGCCGCCGAGGACGGAGATGTGCCCGTCGGCCGGGGTGAGCCGCAGCTCCGCGCCGGTACAGCGGCCGGCCAGCCACCGGCCGTGCGCGCTGGGCACGACGCGGTCCTCGCCGCCGTGCAGCAGCAGGACCGGCGCGACGGCCCGGGCGGGGTCGCAGGCCCACGGGGCGACGTAGGCGAGGTCGTCGTCGATCAGCCCGCCCGGCCCGCCCTCCACGGCGGGGCCGACGACGTCGCCGAACCAGGACCAGTCCCCGGCGAGCGCGGCGTGGTCGGCGGGCGTGAACATCTCCGGGTCGTACCCGGCGTCCGCCTCGTACGCCTCCTTCGCCGCACGCCCTTCGGCGGCGGCGCGCAGGCCCGCCGTGCCGGCCGCCGTCATGCCGGCGAACCAGTCGAGCCCTTCGGCCCCGAAGGGAGCCAGGGACGCCACGGCGACCACGGCCCGCACGCGCTCCGGCAGGAGGGCGCCGCACGCCAGGGCGTGCGGGCCGCCGCCGGAATGGCCCATGACGGCGAACCGGCCGATTCCCAGGGCGTCGGCGACGGCCCGTACGTCGTCGGCCGCCGAGGCGACGTTCCGGCCGGGACGGGGAGTGGATCCGCCGTACCCGGGACGGTCGTACGACACCCAGCGGATCCCGAGCCGGGCGGAGTCCGGGAGGAGCGGCCCCGGGGGCGCGCCGATGTTCGGCGTGCCGTGCTGCCAGAAGACGGTCGGCCCGTCCCCGCCGGCCCCGGTGTCGTACACGTGCAGCACGCGCCCGTCGTCCAGTTCCAGATCGGTCTCGATCACGACCGTTCCCCCTTCCGCCGCGTCCTTCGGCGGAACGAACCTACTGGGGGACGGCGGTCACCGGCATCAGGTCCGGGCGCTTGGCGCGCCGGGCGTCGCCGGACGAGCGTCCGCGCAGCCGCCGGCCGAGCCAGGGCCCCAGGAAGGTGCCGGCCCAGCGGAGTTCGGCGGTCACCGTGCCCAGGCCCGTGGGGCGGGCCCGCGGGGGCAGGGGGTGGGTCCAGGAGTCGTCGGAGCCGGGCAGCGCGAGCGCGTGGGCGACGGCGGCGGCGATGCGCGCGTGGCCGATGGGTCCGGCGTGCAGCCGGTCCGGGCTCCACAGCCGGGGGTCGGTGACGACGGGGTGCGCGGAGGCTTCGACGACCACGACGCCGTGGCGGCGGGAGGCGGCGCGGATCCGCTCGTTGAGAGCCTCGATCCGGGGGCCGAGTGGGCGGGCGAGCGGGGTGATCCGGCCGACGTCGGGGAAGGTGAGGGTGGCGACGCGGGCCCCCTGCCCGGTCAGCGCGGCGAACATCGCCTCCAGGTGCCCGGCCGTCGCGTCCGCGTCGAAGCGCGGCCGCAGTACGTCGTTGACGCCGGCGACGACCGTGGCGAGGTCCGGCCGGAGCGCGAGGGCGGGGCCGAGCTGCTCGGCGCGGACCTGTCCGGCGAGGCGGCCGCGTACGGCCAGGTTGGCGTAGCGCACATCGGGGTGCGCGCGGGCGAGCGACTCCGCGAGCCGGTCGGCCCAGCCGCGGAGCCCGACGGTGTCGTCACCGTCACCGACTCCTTCCGTCTGGCTGTCCCCCAGGGCGACGTACCGCAGAAACGTGCCGTCCGACATGGACCCCGCCTTCCTCGACGATCGGCGCATCAGTCGCCTCGTCGATCCAGCATAGTCACTTTTTTTACTAAGCAACTCGGCCAGCAAGGTCAGGAACGGGCCCCCGGCCCCTCCTTCAGGACTCCCCCTGCGAGGACTCCTTCTTCGAGTGCAGGGCCTTCTGCAGCCGGGCGACGACCGCCTCGCCGTATCTCCGGTGGCCGTGGACGCGCGGGTCGTCCGTCACGTCGTACCGCTTCACGTACGCGCCGAGGAAGGCCTGGAGGGTGGCGACGGCCGGGATGGCGATCAGCGCGCCGACGGCCCCGAGCAGCGCCGTGCCCGCGATGACCGAGCCGAAGGCGACCGCCGGGTGGATGTCCACGGTCTTCGAGGTGAGCTTGGGCTGGAGCACGTAGTTCTCGAACTGCTGGTAGATCACGACGAAGCCGAGCACCCACAGCGCGTACCAGGGGTTGACCGTGAAGGCGATCAGCATCGGCAGGGCGCCGGCCAGATAGGTGCCGATGGTCGGGATGAACTGCGAGACCAGACCGACCCACACGGCGAGCGCCGGGGCGTAGGGCACGCCCAGGATCTCGAAGACCACGAAGTGCGCGATGCCCGAGATGAGCGCCATCAGACCGCGCGAGTAGAGGTAGCCGCCGGTCTTGTCGACGGCGATCTCCCAGGCCCGCAGGACCTCGGTCTGCCGGGCGGGCGGCAGGACGGAGCAGAGCGCGCGCCGCAGCCGGGGCCCGTCGGCCGCGAAGTAGAACGCGAACAGGAAGATCGTGAGGAGCCGGAAGAGGCCGCCGAGGACGGTGGCGGAGACGTCGAGGACGCCGGACGCGCTGTTCTGCACGTACTTCTGCAGCCAGTCGGAGCTCAGGACGCTGTCCTGGACCTCGACGCGCGACAGGTCGGTGTGGAAGTTCTGGTTGATCCAGTTGATCAGCGAGTCGAGGTACTTCGGGAAGTTCTCGACCATGTCCACGATCTGGCCGGCCAGCATCGAACCGAGGAGGACGACGAAGCCGACGCCGAAGACCGTGACGGCGAAGAAGACGAGGAAGGTGGCGAGGCCGCGCCGCATCCCGCGCGCCGCCATGCGCCCGACCGCCGGCTCGATGGCCAGGGCGAGGAAGAAGGCCAGCAGGATGTTGACGAGGAGGCCGATGAGCTGGTGGAAGGCCCAGTTGCCCAGCTGGAAGACGGCGTAGAGCGCGAGGGCGAGCACGAGCGCGCGGGGCAGCCAGCGCGGCATCCGCGCGGACCCCGCCGCCGGCCCGGCCCCGGGGGCCGACGGGGCCGCGGCCGGAGCCGCGGGTCCGTCGGCCGCCGCTCTCGGGGCCGGAGCCTGAGCCGGGGCCACAGCCGAGGCCGGGGCGTGAGCCGGGGCCTGAGCCGAGGCAGGGGGCGCCGTCACGCCGGCGGTACCGGGCACGTCGTTCGGTTCGGTCTTGTCGGTGTCGTCAGTCGGGGCCACCCCGCCAGTCTCGCGCACCGCACGGACATTCCACCCGGGACCCCGCACATCCCCTCCGGTCACCCCACGGTTCGCCTTCCGGTCACCGCTTGTCGGCCGGGACGTCGACGGCCGCGCAGACGGCCCGCCAGACGTCCTTCGCCTCCCAGCCGGCGTCCAGTGCCTCGCGCACCGTCCGGCCCCCGAGCTCCGCCATCACATGATCGCGCGCGAAGGACTCGGCGTAGGACGCACCGAAGTGGTCGGCCATCCGTTCCCAGAAAATCGTCAACCGCATGACCCCAGTATCCCGCTCCCAAGAGTGCAGCCCGCTCCGCAGACCTTGTCACCGCGCTTTTCCGCCCTACCGTCGGAGCATGGCCGAAAATCCCCTCCCCTCCCCGCCCTCGACTCCCCTGGCCCGCGCCGAGCGCTTCGTCTGGCTGACGGCCCGCGTCCTCGAACAGCACCGGTTCGCCTACCACTTCCTGCGCGGCGGCCCGGACCGGGTCGAGACGGCCCTCACGGCGTACCTCAACGAGGACGGCGGCTACGGACACGCCCTCGAACCGGATCTGCGCGGCCCGGTGAGCCAGCCCCTGCACACCGCGCACGGGCTGCGCGTCCTGGACTCCATCGGCCGCTGCGGCGGACTGCGCGTGGAACGGATCTGCCGCTACCTCACGGAGGTGTCCACCCACGACGGGGCCCTCCCCGCGATCCACCCGTCCCAGCGCGGCTACCCCGCGGCGCCCTTCGTGCCGGTCGTCGACGCCCCGCCGAGCGCGCTGCTCTCGACCGGCCCGGTGGTCGGTGTGCTGCACCGCAACCAGGTGTGGCACGCGTGGCTGTTCCGGGCCACCGAGTTCTGCTGGTCGGCCGTGGAGTCGCTGGAGAAGTCCCATCCGTACGAGATCCAGGCGGCCGTCGCCTTCCTCGACTCGGCCCCCGACCGCCCGCGTGCCGAAGCGGCGGCGGACCGGCTGGGCCGGCTCGTCCGCGAGCAGGGCCTCGCCGTCCTGGACCCCGACCGGCCGGAGGACCACCCGCTCGCGGACGGCTACGCGCCCGGTGAGTACCACTACCCGCACGACTACGCGCGCGTGCCGGACTCCCTGGCCGGGCGCTGGTTCACGGAGGAGGAGATGGCGCGCTCGCTCGACCGGCTCCAGGCCGACCAGCAGGAGGACGGCGGCTGGCCGATCCGGTGGCGGGCGTGGGCGCCCGGCTCCGCCCTGGAGTGGCGCCCGATCGTCACCGTCGAGGCCCTGCGCACCCTCCGCGCCCACGGCCGCCCGATCGACTGACGGGAAGGACCGGCAGGGGCGTCGCCGGGTCGATGAGGAGGAGCGGTACGGGGCGGCTGGCCGGCCACCCGCCCCGTGAGGGTCCTGCGATCACCGTCCGAGGGCCCGGACCCCCGTAAGGGTCCTGCGATCACCCTCCGAGGGCCCGGACCCCCGCCGTGACGGCGACGGCGGCGCCCACCACGACCAGGAACGGGGCGCGCAGGACGAGCGCGACGGCGGCCGCCGCGAGCCCGGCGGCCCGCGCGTCCACGACGAGGTCACCGCCCGTGCTGAAGGTCTGCTGCGCCGTGAGCGCGGCGAGCAGCGCGACGGGGAGCAGGGCGGCGAGCCGCTGGACCAGCGGGCGTTCCAGGGCTCCGGCGGGCACGAGGAGGCCGATCAGCTTGACGAGGTAGCAGCCGCCGGCGGTGAGGGCGATCGCGATCCAGACGTTCATCGGGGGTCCTTCTCTCCTGCGGCGGGGGCCGTGCGCCGGCCCTGGGCCCAGAGCACGGCGGGCGCGGCGAGGGCGGCGGCGAGGACCGGGACCCCGGCGGGCAGGACGGGCAGCAGCCCGAGGCCCAGCAGGACGGCGATCCCGGCGGTGGCGCGCTCGGTCGTGGACTTCAGCATCGGCGCCAGCAGGGCCAGGAAGACGGCGGGGCCGGCGGCGTCGAGCCCCCAGGCCGCGGTGTCGCCGATGGCCTCGGCGCCGAGCGCCCCGAGGAACGTGGTCAGGTTCCACAGGACGTACAGGGTGAGGCCGGTGACGGTGAAGCCGATCCGGGCGGCGCGGCGGGAGGGCTGCGCGAGGGCGACGGCCGTGGTCTCGTCGATCACCCAGTGCGCGGCGAGGGGCCGGACGGATTTCGGCAGGGCGAGGAGCTGGGAGAGCCGCAGTCCGTAGAAGGCGTTGCGGGTGCCCAGGAAGAAGGCTCCGGCGGCGGCCGTGAAGGGGTTGCCGCCCGCGGCGAGCGCTCCGACCAGGGCGAACTGCGAGGCGCCGGTGAAGACGAGCAGGCTGAGGACGCAGGTCTGGAGGAGGCTGAGGCCGGAGCCCGCGGAGGTCACGCCGAAGGCGAAGCCGGAGAGCCCGACGGCGACGCCGACGCCGAGCGCGTCGCGGACGACGGCCGCGTCGGGCTTGGCCGGGGTGCCGTCGCCCATGGCGGCCGCGCCGGGCTCGGCCGGGGTGCCGTCGCGTATGACGGGAGGTGCTGTCTGTTCTGCCACGTCGGAGACGGTACGGGGCCGGTTCCGGTCAGGTCTTGTACGTTCTTGCGCCACCGGGACCCGGCGTCTCCCGGGCCGCGCCACGCGCGCGCTGGTAGGCGCCCGGCGGTACCCCGACGCTGCGGGTGAAGTGCCGGCTGAGGTGGGACTGGTCGGTGAAGCCGACGGCGGCGGCCGCCTCCGCCGGGGGCGTCCCCGTGTCGAGGAGCCTGCGGGCCCGCCGTACGCGCGCGTCGGTGAGCCAGGTGTGCGGGGGCATCCCGTACGCCTCGCGGAAGGCCCGGAGCAGCGCGAACGGGCTGGTGCCGAGGTCGGCGGCGAGACGCTCCAGGGTCGGCGGCCCGGTCATCCCGGCCTCCAGGACCTCACGCGCGCGTGCCGCGTTCCGGGCTCCGGCCGAGCGGGGCGGGAGCGGGCTGACGAGACCGCCGTGGCTGCGCAGCATCCGGGCGGTGACCAGGCGCAGCAGGCTGTCCGCGGCGAGCGCGTTGCCCTCCTCGGCGGCCCGGTGGACGCCGACGACGAGCCGGGCGGCGTACGGGTCGTCGACCACGGGCGAGGTGAAGCCGGCCTCGCCGCGCAGGGCGAACGTGTCGGCGGCGATCGACCGGACGATCTCCGCGTCCGGGTAGATCGTCCGGTAGGTCCAGCCCTCGGGCACCCCCGCGTGCCCGGTGTGCGGGGTGTCCGGGTTGACCAGGGCGATCTGTCCGGGGCCCGCCTGGACGAGCTCGTCGCGGTAGTGGAAGGCCTCGACGCCCTCGGTGATCGCGGCGAAGACGAAGCTCTCGTGGGTGTGCCGGGCGAAGGCCTTGTGGATGTAGTGGGCGTGCAGCAGGTCGACCCCGGGCAACTCCGCGTACTGCCAGTACCGGGCCCGCTCCCCGCTCGCTCCGTCCCTCGCCGTGCCCCTCGCCATCCCCCCATTCTGCGCCCCGCCGGCGCCCCGCGACGATCGGGACTGCCCAGGTCCGGGCGGCTGTCAGTGGTCGGGTGCACGATGGGGGACATGGTCAGGTCCGCGCTCGACTCGTTCTCCCCCGCGACCCGTGGTTGGTTCACCGGGGCCTTCACCGCGCCCACCGCCGCGCAGGAGGGCGCCTGGCAGGCCATCGGAGCGGGCTCCGACGTGCTCGTCGTCGCGCCGACCGGCTCGGGCAAGACCCTGGCGGCCTTCCTCGCCTCCCTGGACCGGCTGGCGTCCTCACCGCCGCCCGCCGAGGCGAGGAAGCGCTGTCGCGTGCTGTACGTGTCGCCGCTGAAGGCCCTGGCCGTGGACGTCGAGCGGAACCTCCGCTCGCCGCTGACCGGCATCCGCCAGGAGTCGGTGCGGCTCGGTCTGCCCGAGCCGGACGTCCGGGTCGGGATCCGGTCCGGGGACACCCCGCCGGCCGAGCGCCGGGCGCTCGCGACCCGGCCGCCGGACATCCTGATCACCACGCCCGAGTCCCTGTTCCTGATGCTGACCTCCGCCACGCGCGAGGCCCTGTCGGGGGTGGAGACGGTCATCCTGGACGAGGTCCACGCGGTCGCGGGCACGAAGCGGGGCGCGCACCTGGCCCTCTCCCTGGAGCGGCTCGACGAGCTGCTGCCCCGCCCGGCGCGCCGGATCGGCCTGTCGGCCACGGTCCGCCCGGTCGACGAGGTGGCCCGCTACCTGTCGCCGGGGCGGGCCGTGGAGATCGTGCAGCCCCCGTCGGGCAAGGAGTTCGACCTGTCCGTCGTCGTCCCCGTCGAGGACATGGGTGAGCTCGGCGGCTCCCCCGCCTCCGAGGGGAAGGACGGCGGGGACAAGCCGTCGATCTGGCCGCACGTCGAGGAGCGGATCGCCGACCTGGTGCAGTCCCACCGCTCCACGATCGTCTTCGCGAACTCGCGCCGGCTGGCCGAGCGCCTGTGCAACCGGCTCAACGAGATCGCGTACGAGCGGGCGACCGGCGAGCCGCTCCCGGAGGGGGCTCCGCCGGCCCAGGTCATGGCCCAGTCGGGAGCGGCGCAGGGCGCCCCTGCGCTGCTCGCCCGGGCCCACCACGGTTCCGTGTCGAAGGAGCAGCGCGCCCAGGTGGAGGAGGACCTGAAGGCCGGCCGGCTGCCCGCCGTCGTGGCCACCTCCAGCCTTGAGCTCGGCATCGACATGGGCGCGGTCGACCTGGTGGTGCAGGTGGAGTCGCCCCCGTCCGTGGCCTCCGGCCTCCAGCGCGTGGGGCGCGCGGGCCACCAGGTGGGAGCGGTCTCCACGGGCGTGGTCTTCCCCAAGTACCGGGGCGACCTGGTGCAGGCAGCGGTGGTCACCGAGCGGATGCGTTCCGGCGCGATCGAGTCGATGCGGATCCCCGCCAATCCGCTGGACGTCCTGGCGCAGCAGCTCGTCGCGATGGTCGCGCTCGACACCTGGCAGGTGGACGACCTGCTGGCCGTGGTGCGCCGCTCGGCCCCGTTCTCCTCGCTCCCGGAGTCGGCGTTCACCGGCGTCCTGGACATGCTGGCCGGCCGCTATCCCTCGGACGCCTTCGCCGAGCTGCGCCCGCGCGTGGTCTGGGACCGGGTCGCCGGGACGGTCACGGGACGGCCCGGCGCCCAGCGGCTCGCCGTGACCTCGGGCGGCACGATCCCCGACCGCGGGCTGTTCGGCGTCTTCCTGGCGGGCTCGGACCCCAAGAAGGGCGGGGGCCGCGTCGGGGAGCTCGACGAGGAGATGGTGTACGAGTCGCGGGTCGGTGACGTCTTCACGCTCGGCACCACCTCGTGGCGGATCGAGGACATCACCCGGGACCGGGTGCTCGTCTCCCCCGCGCCCGGCGTGCCGGGACGGCTGCCGTTCTGGAAGGGCGACCAGCTGGGCCGCCCGCTCGAACTGGGGCGGGCGGTGGGCGCGTTCCTCCGCGAGGTCGGCGCCCTCGGGGACGAGGACGCCCGTCTGCGGCTGCTCGCCGCGGGCCTGGACGCCTGGGCCGCGGAGAACGTCCTCGCGTACCTCAAGGAGCAGCGCGAGGCCTGCGGTCACGTGCCGGACGACCGGACGATCCTGGTCGAGCGCTTCCGTGACGAGCTCGGGGACTGGCGGGTCGTCATCCACTCGCCGTTCGGGGCGCAGGTGCACGCCCCGTGGGCGCTGGCGCTGGGCGCGCGGCTCGCCGAGCGGTACGGCATGGACGCGCAGGTGATGCACGCGGACGACGGCATCGTGCTGCGCCTGCCGGACGCCGACCTGATGGGCCTGGACATGGGCCTGGACCTCCTGGACCACGAGCCGGTCGACCCGAGCCGGCACCTGGACACGGCGTACGACGCGGACAAGGCGCCGGTGGGTGCGGCCGACGCCCTCTTCGACCGCGGCGAGATCGGGCAGATCGTCACCGACCAGGTGGGCGGCTCGGCGCTGTTCGCCTCCCGCTTCCGCGAGTGCGCCGCCCGCGCCCTGCTGCTGCCGAAGCGCAACCCGGGCAAGCGCACCCCGCTGTGGCAGCAGCGGCAGCGCGCGGCCCAGCTCCTCCAGGTGGCGAGCGAGTTCGGCTCGTTCCCGATCGTCCTGGAGGCCGTCCGCGAGTGCCTCCAGGACGTCTTCGACCTGCCGGGCCTGACGGAGCTCATGGGGGACATCGAGGCCCGCCGGGTCCGGCTGGTCGAGGTCACTACTCCGGAGCCGTCGCCCTTCGCCCGCTCGCTGCTCTTCGGGTACGTGGCGCAGTTCCTGTACGAGGGCGACTCCCCGCTCGCGGAGCGGCGGGCGGCCGCCCTCTCGCTGGACTCCCGGCTGCTCGCGGAGCTCCTCGGCCAGGCCGAGCTGCGCGAGCTGCTCGACCCGGAGGTGCTGACGGAGCTGGAGCGGGAGCTCCAGTGGCTGACGGAGGACCGCCGCATCAAGGACGTGGAGGGCGTCGCCGACCTGCTGCGGGTCCTGGGGCCGCTGACGGACGCGGAGCTGGCCGAGCGGGGCGCCGAGCCCACCTGGGCGCCCGAGCTCGGGGCGGCCCGCCGCGCGATCCGGGTGCGGATCGGCGGCCGGGACCACTGGGCCGCGATCGAGGACGCGGGACGCCTCCGGGACGCCCTGGGGACGGCCCTGCCGGTCGGCGTGCCCGAGGCCTTCACCGAGCCGGTCAAGGACCCGCTGGGCGACCTGCTCGCACGGTACGCACGGACGCACGGCCCGTTCACCTCCTCCCAGGCCGCCGGCCGCCTCGGCCTCGGCGCGGCCGTCACGGACGGCGGGCTGCAGCGCCTGGCGGCCTCGGGACGGGTCGTGCAGGGCGAGTTCCACCCCTCGGGCATCGGCCAGGAATGGTGCGACGCGACCGTTCTGCGCCGACTGCGGCGCCGCTCCCTGGCGGCCCTGCGCCACGAGCTGGAGCCGGTGCCCCCGGCGGCCCTCGCCACGTTCCTGCCGCAGTGGCAGCACGTGGGGAGCAGCGGCCTGCGCGGCATCGACGGCCTCGCGCGCGCCGTCGAGCAGCTCCAGGGCGCGCCGGTCCCGGCCTCGGCCCTGGAGAAGCTGATCCTGCCGTCCCGGGTGAGGGACTACTCCCCGGCACTCCTGGACGAACTCACGACGACCGGCGAGGTCGTCTGGGCGGGCGCGGGCTCGCTGCCGGGCAAGGACGGCTGGGTCTCCCTCTACCTGGCGGACGCGGCCCCGCTGCTCCTCCCGCCACCGCACCCCCTGGAGCTTTCCGCCCTGCACGAGTCCGTGCTCACCGCCCTCTCCGGCGGATACGGCCTGTTCTTCCGGCAGATCGCCGACCAGATCCGGGCCACCACCCACCCGGACGCCACCGATCCGCAGCTGGCCGACGCCCTGTGGGACCTGGCCTGGTCGGGCCGGCTGACCAACGACACCCTGGCCCCGCTGCGCGCGCTCCTCGGCTCGGGCCGCACGGCGGGCTCCACCGCCCATCGCGCGCGGCGCACGGTGCCGCGCGGCCGGTACGGCACCCTGACGGCGGCGGCCCGTCCGGTCTCGCGCACGGGCCCGCCGACGGTCTCCGGCCGCTGGTCCCTCCTGCCTCCCCCCGAGCCGGAGCCGACGCACCGGGCGCACGCCCTGGCCCGCACCCTCCTCGACCGGCACGGCGTGGTCACCCGGGGCGCGGTGGCCGCCGAGGGCGTCGAGGGCGGCTTCTCCGCCACGTACCGGATCCTGGCCGCCTTCGAGGACAGCGGACAGGCCCGGCGCGGCTACGTCGTGGAAGGCCTCGGCGCGGCCCAGTTCGCGATGGACGGGGCGGTGGACCGGCTGCGGGCCGCCGCGACGGCCCGCGACCGGGGCGCCGAGGCGGCGACGGGCCCCCGCGCCCTCGTCCTCGCCGCCGCGGATCCGGCGAACGCCTACGGTGCGGCCCTGCCCTGGCCCGAGCCGCCGACGGGCGCCGGTCACAAGCCGGGCCGGAAGGCGGGGGCGATGGTGGTCCTGGTCGACGGCGAGCTCACGCTCTACATGGAGCGCGGCGGCAAGACGCTCCTCTCCTGGCCGACGGATCCGGACGACCCGGCGCTGGGAGCGGCGGCGGAGGCGCTGGCGTCGTCGGCGAAGGCGGGAACGCTGGGCACGGTCACGGTGGAGCGGGTCAACGGTGCGGCGTCCCTGACGTCGCCCCTGGCCCGCCCCCTGGAATCCGCCGGCTTCCTGGCCACCCCCCGAGGCCTCCGCCTCCGCCCCTGACCCCCCGTTGCGGGCATGCGTTCCGTACGGGCCCCCCGCGTTGTGGGCATGCGTTCCGCCGGGGCGGAACGGGTGGGCACAACGGAACGGCGCCCCGTGCCGTGCCCAGGCTCCCGCGCCCTGACCCGCACCACCAGGTGGCGGCGCGGTCGGGGTGCGGGTCCAGGCCCGGAACGCGGAGGCGCCGCTGAAGGGCGCCGTCCCGTGTGCCCACCCGTCCCGCCCAACGGGACGATTGCCCACACGGGA
Source organism: Streptomyces sp. NPDC059695 (assembly GCF_042733785.1). Taxonomy (NCBI): domain Bacteria; kingdom Bacillati; phylum Actinomycetota; class Actinomycetes; order Kitasatosporales; family Streptomycetaceae; genus Streptomyces; species Streptomyces sp. NPDC059695. The sequence continues at coordinate 153,862 of NZ_JBHWFF010000020.1, forward strand.
GTGGGCGCCGCCCGCAACCGACGGGTACGGCCCACAATGGAGCCGTGCCCGAAGGAGACACCGTCTGGCAGGCCGCGCGCCGCCTGCACACCGCGCTCGCCGGCCAGGTCCTCACCCGCGCGGACCTCCGCGTGCCCCGGTTCGCGACCGCCGACCTCACCGGCCGCACGCTGCTCGACGTCACCCCCCGCGGCAAGCACCTCCTCGCCCGGATCGAGGGCGGGCTCACCCTCCACTCGCACCTGCGGATGGACGGCGCCTGGCGGGTGTACGCCACCGGGGAGCGCCCGCGCGGCGGCCCCGAGCACCAGATCCGCGCGATCCTCGGGAATGCCGAGTCCACCGCGTACGGCTACCGCCTCCCCGTCCTGGAGCTCATCCGGACCGCAGAGGAGGCGGACGCCGTGGGCCATCTGGGCCCCGACCTGCTCGGCCCGGACTGGGATCCCGACGAGGCCGTGCGACGTCTCCTCGCCGACCCGGCGCGCCCACTCGGCGCCGCGCTCCTCGACCAGCGCAACCTGGCCGGCATCGGCAACGTGTACAAGTCGGAGCTGGCCTTCCTGGCCGCCGTCACCCCGTGGCTCCCGGTCGGAGAGCTCGCCCCGGACGTCCCGGCCCGGCTGGTCGCCACGGCCCACCGGCTGCTCGACGCGAACAAGGAGCGTCCGGACCGCCGCACCACGACCACCCGGCGCCCGGGCACCCCGCTGCACGTCTACGGCCGCGGGGGCCGCCCCTGCCTGCGCTGCGGCACCGCGATCCGCAAGGCGGAGCTCGGGGACCGGGTCACGTACTGGTGCCCGGGCTGCCAGCGGGGCCCGGACGGAATCCTCCCCAACAATTGACGGACCGTCAGATACGGTCGTACGGTCCGGACATGACGACGACGATGACTCTCCCGGCGTACGACCTGACCGGCCGCACCGCGTTCGTCACCGGCGCCGCGAGCGGCATCGGCCGCGCCTCCGCGGCCCTCCTCGCCCGGGCCGGTGCCACCGTCCACTGCGCCGACCGCGACGAGGCGGGCCTCCGGGAGACCGCCGCCCTGATCGCCCGCGGCGGCGGCACCGCGCACACCCACGCCCTGGACGTCACCGACCGGCCCGCCCTCGCGGCCGCCGTCCGCGCCGCCGGCCCGCTCCACGTGATGGCCGCCATCGCGGGGATCATGCACACGAGCACGGTCCTGGAGACCCGGGACGAGGACCTCGACCGCGTCCTCGCCGTGAACTTCAAGGGGGTGCTCCACGCCTGCCAGGAAGCGGCCCGCTCGATGATCGACTCCGGCGTCCCCGGTTCCATCGTGACGATGGCCTCGGGCGCGATGGACACCGCGAGCCCGGGCCTGCTCTGCTACAGCGTCACCAAGGCGGCCGTCGTCCAGCTGACGAAGACCCTGGCCACGGAGGCGGGCCCGCACGGCATCCGCGTCAACGCGATCGCCCCGGGCTGGATCCGCACTCCGATGACGGACCGCCACGAGCCGGCGGCCCAGGAGCAGGCCGAGGCGGCGATGGTCCGTCACTCACCGCTGCGGCGGGTCGGCGAGGCCGAGGACATCGCCCACGCGGTGCTGCACCTGGCCTCCGACGCGTCCGCGTTCACGACCGGCCAGATCCTCCGCCCCAACGGCGGCGTCGCGATGCCCTGGTGACCCTCGGGGCACCCTCACCCGGAAGCCCCGACTCGACGAGCGCACCGGACCGCACGGACGCGGGGATCAGGCGCCGTCGCCCCGAAGAGGCCGCCACGTGCACCGGCAGCAGGCTCAGCCCCCATCCGCCCGCGGCCACCGCCCCCTCGACCGGCCCGGTCTCCGCGGGCACGAGGAGCAGCCGCAGCACCGCCCACCACCAGAGCCCTCCGGCCGCGAGGCCGCACGCGAGCAACGCGAGCGTCACCAGCGGAACCCGTCGCCGTACCATGGCCGCCTCCTGCGGTCGACGCTAGACCGGCAGGATCACCCTGCGGGAGGGCGCACCGGGGGCAGACCCGGCGCACACGGCCCAGTCGTACGTCCCTCCCACCATGGCACGGCACCCGGGGACCCGGCATCTCCAGCGGAAGGCGCCGCCGTGCCCCGGACCCCGTCCCCCTGACCTCGGACCCCGTGCCCCGGACCCCGTGCCCCGGACATGAGGAAAGCCCCGGTCGGCGCCCCGTGGAGGGGGGGCCCCCCGGGGGGACGGCCCCCTCGGGTGAGTACCCCGCGGCCAGCAACCCCGGCGCCCGGGGCGTGTCTGGAGCACCCCCCCGGGGGCCCCACG
>NZ_JBHWFF010000020.1:156141-173288 GCF_042733785.1 Streptomyces sp. NPDC059695
CGCCCGCGCGCCGGGCGGGCGCCGCCGCGGGCCGCGCCCCCCCCCCCCCGGGGGCTTCGCCCCACTTCGGTTCAGGCAGCGACGACGTCCACCGCTTCGGCGGGGGCCTTGATGGTCACCCGCCCGGTGGGCACACCGGCCACCGACGTCACCGACACCGAATTGAGCATCGGGCGTACCGGCGTCGGAACCGGTTCGCTCGCCGCTGCCGACTCGGCCAGTTCGGCCAGCGACAGCTCGTCGCTCACTTCGCGCATGAGCTCGGACATCCGTACGTCCAGCGCGTCGCAGATCGCGGAGAGCAGCTCGGAGGATGCCTCCTTCTGCCCCCGCTCCACCTCGGAGAGATAGCCGAGCGAGACTCGGGCCGACGAGGAGACTTCGCGCAGAGTACGGCCCTGGCGCTGGCGCTGCCGACGCAGCACGTCACCCAGCAGGCGACGGAGCAGAATCATCGGTGGCTCCCTCCTCGGACCGCGTAGCCGCATCCTTCTCGCCCCACCGTACCGCCTCGCGCTGCGGCCGTGCGGGGAGCGATGTCGTGTTCACTCAGGGCTGCAAACATCAATTCCCCCCGTTGTGTTCCGTATCCTGTGCCCGCGCATTTCCCGAGAGTTCCTCATGGAGCAGTTCCAGCACGCTCCGTACGCTCTCTCTACGGATTTCCGTACGATCGCCGTTCAACCTCAACGACACCACTTTCCCGGCGCGGGCGCTCGTCGCTTCCGGGCCGGCGAGGGCCACGTAGACGGTTCCGACGGGCTGGCCGTCCTGCGGGGCGGGCCCGGCGACCCCGGTCGTCGAGATCCCCCAGTCGGCGCCGAGCCGGTCCCGGACACCGGCCGCCATCTGCAGCGCGACCTCGGGATCCACCGCTCCGCGCTCCGCGAGCAGGGACCCGTCGACGCCGAGGAGGTCGCGCTTGAGAGGCGTGGCGTAGGCCGTGACCGACCCCAGGAAGGACGCCGAGGCACCGGGCACCGAGGTGAGCTCGGCGGCCACGAGTCCGCCCGTGAGCGACTCCGCGGCCGCCAGCGTCTGGTCACGCTCCGCGAGCAGCGCCAGCACCCGGGCGGCCACGGTCATCGTGCCGCCGTCTCCGACCGCGCGGCTTCCCGCTCCGCCGCGAGCCCCTGGCGCCGCAGGACGACCGCCTGGCGGACGTAGTCCAGACCGGTCACGACCGTCAGGACGACGGCCACGGCCATCACCCACCAGCGGAAGGTGGCCAGGGCGCCGGTGAGCATGAGGACGTACATGCCCACGGCGGTGCCCTGGGCGAGCGTCTTCATCTTGCCGCCGCGGCTGGCGGGGATGACCCCGTGCCGGATGACCCAGAACCGCATCAGGGTGATGCCGAGCTCACGGGCCAGGATGACGCCGGTGACCCACCAGGGCAGGTCGCCGAGCGAGGACAGCGAGACGAGTCCGGCCGCCATGATCGCCTTGTCGGCGATGGGGTCGGCGATCTTCCCGAAGTCGGTGACCAGGTTGTACGTGCGGGCGAGGTGCCCGTCGAAGACGTCCGTGATCATGGCCACCGCGAACGCCGCCCACGCCCAGGCACGCCACACGGGGTCGTGTCCGCCGTCCTGGAGCAGCAGCACCACGAAGCCCGGCACGAGGACGAGCCGGATCATCGTGAGGATGTTCGCGATGTTCCACAGGCTGGCCTGGTTGACGGCCGCCGCGCCCAGCTTGCCGCGCGGCGCCGGCCTACCGGTCCCGCCCGTCGCGGATGCCGGGACTCCGGTCATCTGCCCGCCTCCTCGAAAAGACACTCGGCCACCAGGTCGACGCCCTCCGTGCCGACGACCTTCGCACTGACCATACGGCCCGGGGCCAGGCCGGGGCCCGCGCCGCCGTCCGTGGTGAGCAGCAGCACCTGTCCGTCGGTCTCGGGCGCCTGGTGGGCCGCGCGGCCGATCCAGCCGCCCGCCTCGTCCTCGTCGTCCGACTCGGACTCGACGAGCACTTCGAGGGTCTCTCCGATCCGCTCCTCCGCGCGCTGCGCGGTGAGCTCCTCGGCGAGCCGGGAGAGGTGGGCGAGGCGCTCGTCGACGACCTCCTGGTCGAGCTTGTGCTCGTACGTGGCGGCTTCGGTGCCGTCCTCGTCGGAGTAGCCGAAGACGCCGATGGCGTCGAGGCGCGCGTGGGTGATGAAGCGTTCCAGCTCGGCGAAGTCCGCCTCGGTCTCGCCGGGGAAGCCGACGATGAAGTTGGACCGGGCGCCGGCGGTGGGGGCCTTGGAGCGGATGGTCTCCAGGAGCTCCAGGAAGCGGTCGGTGTCGCCGAAGCGGCGCATGGCCCGCAGCACGTCCGGGGCGCTGTGCTGGAAGGACAGGTCGAAGTAGGGCACGACCTTGTCGGTCGAGGTGAGGACGTCGATCAGGCCGGGACGCATCTCGGCGGGCTGGAGGTAGCTGACGCGGACGCGCTCGATGCCGTCGACCGAGGCCAGCTCGGGCAGCAGGCTCTCCAGGAGCCGGATGTCGCCGAGGTCCTTGCCGTAGGAGGTGTTGTTCTCGGAGACGAGCATGACCTCCTTCACGCCCTGCTCGGCGAGCCAGCGCGTCTCGTTGAGCACGTCCGAGGGACGGCGCGAGACGAAGGAGCCGCGGAAGGAGGGGATGGCGCAGAAGGAGCAGCGGCGGTCGCAGCCGGAGGCGAGCTTCACGGAGGCGACGGGGCTGGCGTCCAGGCGGCGCCGGAGCGGCGCGCGCGGGCCGGAGGCGGGCGCCAGGCCGTCGGGCAGGTCGCTCGGCACGTTCTCGGGGGCTTCCACGGTGCCGTGTCCCGGCAGGGCCACGGCCGCGGCGGCCTCCTGGCGCTCCACGGGCGACAGCGGCAGCAGCTTGCGCCGGTCACGCGGGGTGTGTGCCTCGACACTGCCACCGTTGAGGATGGTCTGGAGGCGGTTGGAGATGTCGGCGTAGTCGTCGAAGCCCAGGACGCCGTCGGCCTCCGGGAGGGCCTCGGCGAGCTCCTTGCCGTACCGCTCGGCCATGCAGCCGACGGCGACGACGGCCTGGGTCTTGCCGTGGTCCTTCAGATCATTGGCTTCGAGCAGGGCGTCGACGGAGTCCTTCTTGGCGGCTTCGACGAATCCGCAGGTGTTGACGACGGCGACGTCCGCTTCCTCGGCGTTCTCGACGAGCTCCCAGCCGTCCGCTGCCAAGCGGCCTGCGAGCTCCTCCGAGTCCACCTCGTTACGGGCGCAGCCAAGAGTGACAAGGGCGACGGTACGGCGTTCGGGCATGGACTCAAGACTACTTCGTCCCGGCAGTTCCCCCGTCGCGCAGGGTTCACCTGCGCGACAGAGGTCACATCGGGGGCCTCGGGGCCCGTCTCAGCGCGGGTCTCAGCCGGCCTCGGGGTCGCCCTTGGTGTAGCTGAGCCGCTCGACCTGGCCGGATTCGAACTTGTCGTCGAGCTTCTTGCCGTTCACGTAGAGCTCGATGGCGCCGGCGTTGCCGAGGACCAGGTCGACGCGCTCGTCGTCCTGGAAGGTCTTGGACTCGCCCTTGAGGAGGAGCCCGTCGAAGAGGAGCTTGCCGTCGTGCGCCTTCGCGGAGATCCAGCTCTTGTCGTCGATCGCGGAGAGCTTGACCGTGACCTTGTCCTGCGGGACCGCGGCGATCGCGCTCTCGGTCGGCTTGGGCGCGGGCTTGGCCGGCTTCGGCTTGGCGGCGGAGGTCGCCTTCTCCGGGGCCGGGGCGGGGCCGCCGTCGGCGACGGCGGTCCCCTTCGGGGCGTCGTTCCCGTTGAACATCGTGAAGCCGACGAAGCCGACGACGGCGACGATGGCCGCGACCATCGCGGCGGTCCAGTTCGGCCTGCGCGGCTCGGGGCGGATACGTTCCGCCTCGAAGAGCGGGGCGGCGGGGGTGGGCGCGGGACGTCCACCGTGCTCGGCGTCGTACTGCTCGATCAGCGGAGCCGGATCGAGGCCGACGGCGCGCGCGAGGGTACGGATGTGGCCGCGGGCGTAGACGTCGCCGCCACAGCGCGAGAAGTCGTCCTCCTCGATCGCGTGCACGATCGGAATCCGGACACGGGTGGAGGCACTGACCTCTTCGACGGTGAGACCGGCGGCGATCCGGGCCTGCTGGAGAGCACGACCGATCGGGTCCCGGTCGTCTGCCGGGAAGGTCCGGTCGTCTTCGGGGGAGTTGCCGATGGACACGAGAGCGCCTTTCGAGCGTGTAGCCACCTGCTGGACGTTCAGTCTATGGGTGGTACGAAAGGGTGGGGCAACCGGGCGGGTGCTGTTTGTACGCCATGAGGCTGGGACATCCTTCTGTCCCTCCCTCCAACTTGACGTACGGCCAGGGGAAACGGTTGTCCACCGTTCCCTTACGAGTGAGTCTCGGCCCGGTCTCGAACCGGGTACCCGCCCTCCCCGCCGCTACGCTCCCGACTCGCCCCGGATCACGGCGAGGACCCCGTCCAGCTCGTCCGGCTTCACGAGCACATCCCGCGCCTTGGAGCCCTCGCTCGGCCCGACGATGCTCCGCGACTCCATCAGGTCCATCAGCCGGCCGGCCTTCGCGAAGCCCACGCGCAGCTTCCGCTGGAGCATCGAGGTGGAGCCGAACTGCGTCGAGACGACCAGTTCGGCCGCCTGGCACAGCAGGTCGAGGTCGTCGCCGATGTCCTCGTCGATCTCCTTCTTCTGCTTGGTCCCGACGGTGACGTCGTCCCGGAAGACCGGCGTCATCTGGTCCTTGCAGTGCTGCACGATGGCCGCGACCTCGTCCTCGGTGACGAAGGCGCCCTGCATGCGGACGGGCTTGTTGGCCCCCATCGGCAGGAAGAGCCCGTCGCCCTTGCCGATCAGCTTCTCGGCGCCGGGCTGGTCGAGGATGACCCGGCTGTCGGCGAGCGACGAGGTGGCGAAGGCGAGGCGCGAGGGCACGTTCGCCTTGATCAGACCGGTGACGACGTCCACGGACGGCCGCTGGGTGGCGAGCACGAGGTGGATGCCGGCGGCGCGCGCCAGCTGGGTGATCCGGACGATCGAGTCCTCGACGTCGCGCGGCGCGACCATCATCAGGTCGGCGAGCTCGTCGACGATCACCAGGAGGTACGGGTACGGGTTGAGCTCGCGCTCGCTGCCCTCCGGCAGTTTGATCTTCCCGTCCCGGATGGCCTGGTTGAAGTCGTCGATGTGCCGGTAGCCGAAGGCGGCCAGGTCGTCGTAGCGCAGGTCCATCTCGCGCACGACCCACTGGAGCGCCTCGGCGGCCCGCTTGGGGTTGGTGATGATCGGGGTGATCAGGTGCGGGATGCCCTCGTAGGCGGTGAGCTCGACCCGCTTGGGGTCGACGAGCACCATCCGGACGTCCTCGGGGGTCGCCCTTATCATGACCGACGTGATCAGGCAGTTGATGCACGAGGACTTGCCGGAGCCCGTGGCACCGGCGACCAGGACGTGCGGCATCTTCGCCAGGTTGGCCATCACGTAGCCGCCCTCGACGTCCTTGCCGAGCGCGACGAGCATCGGGTGCTCGTCCCCGGCCGCGTCCGCGAGCCGCAGCACGTCCCCGAGGTTGACCATCTCGCGGTCGCTGTTCGGGATCTCGATGCCGACGGCGGACTTGCCGGGGATCGGCGAGATGATCCGCACGTCGGGCGAGGCCACGGCGTAGGCGATGTTCTTGGTCAGGGCCGTGATCTTCTCGACCTTCACGGCAGGGCCGAGCTCGACCTCGTACCGCGTGACCGTCGGACCGCGCGTGAAGCCGGTGACGGCCGCGTCGACCTTGAACTCGGTGAAGACGTTGGAGAGCGCGTCGACGACCGCGTCGTTGGCGGCGCTGCGCGTCTTGCCGGGCCCGCCGCGCTCCAGGAGGTCGAGCGAGGGCAGGGAGTACGTGATGTCGCCGGCCAGCTGGAGCTGTTCGGCGCGGGGCGGCAGGTCCGCCGGCTCGGGCGCCGGCTTCGTCAGGTCCGGCACGCCGCCACCGGGGCGGTCTCCCCCGCGGGCGGGCGGTACGGGAGCGGCCTTCTCGGCGGGGGCGGAAGCGCCGGACGCCGCCACGGCCGCGTTCCGCTCGGCGGTGACGTCCTTGGTGAGGTCGGCGACGATCGGCGAGGGCGGCATGCCGTTCAGCACGGCGCCGTCGAGCGCGGCGGCGGCCGCCGCGGCGACGTCCACCGGGTCGAGACCGGAGTCGAATTCCTCGCGCCCGGAGGTCCTGCGGGCCGAGCGGCCGCGCCGCTCCAGCATCTCCGCCTCGGCCCGGTCCACGTCGTACGGCTCCGCTGGCCCGCCCGTGCGGCGCCGGACGGGCCGCGCGGGGCGCGGCCGCGCTTCCCGCCCCTCCTCGTCGTACGCCTCGTGGTCGGGACGGCCCGTGTGGCCCTCCTCCTCCGCCGGGTCGTACGGAAGCTCGACGATGCCCAGCTTCGCGCCGAGCAGGCGCAGCCGCTGCGGGATCGCGTTGACCGGGGTGGCGGTGACCACGAGCAGCCCGAAGACGGTGAGCAGCACCAGCATCGGGACGGCGAGGACCTCGCCCATCATGAAGACCAGGGGCTGGGACGCGGCCCAGCCGATGAGCCCGCCGGCGTCCTGCATGGCCGCGCTGCCGTCGCCGCGCCCCGGTGAGCCGCAGGCGATGTGGACCTGGCCGAGGATGCCGATGACGAGGGCGGAGAGGCCGATGCTGATCCGGCCGTTGGCCTCGGGCTTCTCCGGGTAGAGGATCAGCCGGATGCCGATCGCCCCGAGCAGCAGCGGTACGAGCAGGTCGAGCCGGCCGAAGGAGCCGGTCACCAGCATCTCGACGAGGTCGCCGACCGGACCGCGCAGATTGGACCAGGTGCCGGCGGCGACGATCAGCGCGAGCCCGAGGAGCAGCAGTGCGAGCCCGTCCTTGCGGTGGGCGGGGTCGAGCCCCTTGGCTCCGCGCCCTATCCCCCGGAACATCGCGCCGATCGCGTGGGCGAGGCCGAGCCAGGCGCCGCGCGCGAGCCGGTAGACGCCCCCGGTCGGGGACGGGGCGGGCCGGGGCGCGGCCTTCTTCGCGGCGGTCTTCCGTGCGGGGGCCCGCTTGGCGGGCGCGGCCTTCTTGGCCGCCGCCTTCTTCGCGGGCGGCTTGGCGGGCGACTTCGGGGGCGCCGCCTTCTTCGCGGCGCCCGTCGTCCGGCCGGCCCGCGGTTTCGCGGTGTTCGCCGTGCCCTGGGAACCCTTGCCGGACGTACGTGAAGCCATGATGCCGAGGTTACCGGTGTGGAGACCGCCTGTCCGCCTCACCCGTTCGTGTCGGCCGGGCCGGGGCACGATGCTGACGCCGCATCACGGCGCCCCCCCGGCGCGCGGGCGCCGAACCCGTCATCCGGGACAGAGGATGACGGTACGTCAGCTCTGGGCGGGCAGCGTCGGCGCGGCGCCCGTCCCCGGCTCCAGCGCGTCGAGCGCCCGCCGCAGTCCGGTGAGCTTGCGCTCCAGGTGCGCGGCGGTGGCCACGGCGGCCGCGTCGGCGGAGTCGTCGTCGAGCTGCTTCGACAGGGCCTCGGCCTGCTCCTCGACGGCCGCGAGCCGCGCGGAGAGCTCGGCGAGCAGCCCGGCGGACTCCTTGCCGTGACCGCCCTCGGCGCCGCCCTCCAACTGGAGCCGCAGCAGGGCGGCCTGCTCGCGCAGCTTGCAGTTCTTCATGTAGAGCTCGACGAAGACGGAGACCTTGGCCCGCAGCACCCACGGGTCGAAGGGCTTCGAGATGTAGTCGACGGCCCCGGCCGCGTACCCCCGGAAGGTGTGGTGGGGGCCGTGGTTGATGGCGGTGAGGAAGATGATCGGGATGTCCCGGGTCCGCTCCCGCCGCTTGATGTGCGCGGCGGTCTCGAAACCGTCCATGCCCGGCATCTGGACGTCGAGCAGGATGACCGCGAAGTCGTCCGTCAACAGCGCCTTGAGCGCTTCCTCCCCGGACGATGCCCGCACCAGCGTCTGATCGAGCGCGGAGAGAATGGCCTCCAGCGCCAGCAGATTCTCCGGCCGGTCATCGACCAGGAGGATCTTGGCCTTCTGCACCATGCCCCGTCCTCCTCGTCCCGGCAACGGCTCACCCCGGTCCCCCGAACCGGGGGAAGCACCGGGAGCCGCCCCAGAAGACGACTCCCTAGCGCCGTCCGTCCTTGTGCCGGTCATCGTAGCCGCACCCCGCCCGTCGCCACACCCTGTCACCGCGATGTCACTGTGCACGTACCGACAAACGCGGTGGGAGACCAGAAGGTTCCCCGTATCCCGCCCTCTCACACGCCCCTGGCGACAGTCCGTCAGCGGGCGTCCGCGGACCCCCGGCGCGGAGTCACTGCCCCCGCATCCACTGCTCCATCACGGACAGCAGGTGGTCCGGGTCGACCGGCTTCGTCACGTAGTCCGAGGCACCGGACTCGATCGCCTTCTCCCGGTCCCCCTTCATCGCCTTCGCCGTCAGCGCGATGATCGGCAGCCCGGCGAACTGCGGCATCCGCCGGATCGCGGTCGTCGTCGCGTACCCGTCCATCTCCGGCATCATGATGTCCATCAGGACGACCGTCACGTCGTCGTGCTGCTCCAGGACCTCGATGCCCTCCCGCCCGTTCTCGGCGTACAGCACCGCGAGCCCGTGCTGCTCCAGGACGCTGGTGAGCGCGAAGACGTTGCGGATGTCGTCGTCGACGATGAGCACCTTCTCCCCGGAGAACGCGAACGTACGGCGCGGCTCGGCCTCCGGCTCCTCCTGGTCCGCCACCGGCTGGCCGAACTGCCCGGGGACCGCGCCCCGCGCCCCGGTCGCCTCCGCCGCCGCCTTCCGCCGGTGCCGGAACAGCGCCCCGGCCCCGGACCGCGCCTCCGTCCGTACGGGCGGCGGCGGGAAGTGCGGGAACGCGTGGCCGGCACCGGCCATGCCGTCCTCGGCCCCCTGCTGCGGGTCCTCGGCGTCCTGCGCGCCCTGCCCGTAGCCGCCCGACGGGAGCTCCGTCGGGCTCAGCGGCAGATAGAGCGTGAACGTCGACCCGCGGCCGGGCTCGCTCGCCGCGAAGATCTCGCCGCCGAGCAGGCGCGCGATCTCCCGGCTGATCGAGAGCCCCAGACCCGTACCGCCGTACTTCCGGCTGGTCGTCCCGTCGGCCTGCTTGAACGCCTCGAAGATGACCCGCATCTTGCTCGCCGCGATCCCGATCCCGGTGTCGGTGACCGAGAACGCGATGAGGTCGGCCTCCGGGTCGCGCAGCGAACCGGCCTCCAGGAGCTGCTCGCGGATCGACTGCGGCACGTCCGCGCCGGCCGGCCGGATCACCAGCTCCACCGCGCCCGTGTCGGTGAACTTCACCGCGTTGGACAGCAGGTTGCGCAGGACCTGGAGCAGCCGCTGCTCGTCCGTGTGCAGCGTGGCCGGCAGCTCGGGCGAGACCCGCACCGAGAAGTCGAGCCCCTTCTCCGCCGTGAGCGGCCGGAACGTCGCCTCCACGTAGTCGACGAGCTGGACGAGCGCGATACGGGTCGGCGAGACGTCCATCTTGCCCGCCTCGACCTTCGACAGGTCGAGGATGTCGTTGATCAGCTGGAGCAGGTCCGACCCGGCGCCGTGGATGGTCTCGGCGAACTCGACCTGCTTCGGCGTCAGGTTCGTCTCGGCGTTGTCCGCGAGCAGCTTCGCCAGGATCAGCAGCGAGTTGAGCGGCGTCCGCAGCTCGTGCGACATGTTGGCGAGGAACTCCGACTTGTACCGCATGGAGACGGCGAGCTGCTCCGCCCGCTCCTCCAGGACCTGCCGGGCCTCCTCGATCTCGGTGTTCTTCACCTCGATGTCGCGGTTCTGCCGGGCGAGCAGCTCCGCCTTCTCCTCCAGCTCCAGGTTGGACCCCTGGAGCTCCTTCTGCCGGTGTTCCAGCTCGGCCGACCGCTCCTTGAGCTGCTCGGTGAGCTCCTGCGACTGCTGGAGCAGCACCTCGGTCTTGGTGTTGACGCTGATGGTGTTGACGGTGGTCGCGATCAGCTCGGCGAGCTGGTTGAGGAAGTCTCGCTGGATCTGCGTGAACGGCTGGAAGGACGCCAGCTCGATCACACCGAGGACCTTCCCCTCGAAGAGGACCGGCAGCACGATCACGTGCGCGGGCGCGGCCTCGCCGAGCCCGGACGAGATCTTCAGATAGCCCGGCGGCACGTTGACCTGGATGGTCCGCTTCTCCTCCGCCGCCGTCCCGATGAGGGTCTCTCCGGGACGGAACGAGGTCGGCATGGACCCGGCGGAGTATCCGTAACTCCCGCGCATCCGCAGCTCGTACGCGCCGTCGCCCTCACCGACGAGTTCGGCGTCGCTGTGCGCGGAGCCCGTCGGCATGGCCACGAAGAAGGCGCCGTGCTGGGCCGAGACCACCGGGGTCAGCTCGCTCATGATCAGCGAGGCCACGTCGTCCAGGTCCCGCCGGCCCTGCATGAGACCGGAGATGCGGGCCAGGTTGCCCTTGAGCCAGTCCTGCTCCTCGTTGGCGAGGGTCGTGTCGCGCAGGTTGGCGATCATGGTGTTGATGTTCTCCTGGAGGGCCTGGATCTCGCCCGCCGCGTCGACACCGTCGATCTTGAGGTTGAGGTCGCCCCGGGTGACCGCCGTGGCGACGGCCGCGATCGCCCGCACCTGACGGGTCAGGTTCCCGGCCATCTCGTTCACGGACTCCGTCAGGTCCCGCCAGGTGCCGTCCACGTCGCGCACCCGGGCCTGACCGCCCAGCTGCCCGTCCGTACCCACCTCGCGGGCGACCCGGGTGACCTCCTCGGCGAAGTTCGACAGCTGGTCGACCATCGTGTTGATGGTGCTCTTCAGCTCCTGGATCTCACCGCGCGCGTCGATGTCGATCTTCTTGGTGAGGTCGCCCTTGGCGATGGCGGTGGTGACGGCGGCGATCTGGCGCACCTGGCCGGTGAGGTTGTCGGCCATGCCGTTCACCGAGTCCGTCAGGTCGCGCCAGGTGCCCGACACCCCCGGCACCCGCGCCTGGCCGCCCAGGATGCCGTCCGTGCCCACCTCGCGGGCCACCCGGGTCACCTCGTCGGCGAACGACGACAGCGTCGTCACCATCGTGTTGACGGTGTCGGCGAGCTCGGCGACCTCGCCGCGCGCCTCGACGGTGACCTTCTTCGTCAGGTCGCCGTTGGCGACGGCCGCGGAGACCCGGGAGATGTTGCGCACCTGGCTGGTCAGGTTGTTGGCCATCAGGTTCACGTTGTCGCTGAGGTCCTTCCACGTGCCGGTGACCCCGCGCACGCGTGCCTGACCGCCGAGGATGCCCTCCGTGCCCACCTCACGGGCCACGCGCGTGACCTCGTCGGCGAAGTTCGACAGCTGGTCGACCATGGTGTTGACGGTCGTGACCAGCTCCAGGATCTCGCCCTTGGCGTCGACCGTGATCTTCTTCGACAGGTCGCCCGTGGCGACCGCCGTGGTGACCTCGGCGATGTTCCGCACCTGGATGGTGAGGTTGTTCGCCATGAAGTTCACCGACTGGGTGAGGTCCTTCCAGGTGCCGGAGACCCCCTGCACCTCGGCCTGGCCGCCCAGCATGCCCTCGGTGCCCACCTCGCGGGCCACCCGCGTCACCTGCTCCGCGAAGTTCGAGAGCTGGTCCACCATCGTGTTGAGGGTGTTCTTCAGCTCCAGGATCTCGCCGCGCGCGTCCACGTCGATCTTCTGCGACAGGTCGCCCCGGGCCACCGCCGTGGCGACCTGCGCGATGTTGCGGACCTGGGTGGTGAGGTTGCCGGCCATGCCGTTCACCGAGTCGGTCAGGTCCCGCCACACACCGGCCACGCCGGGGACCTGCGCCTGACCGCCGAGCCGGCCGTCCGTGCCCACCTCGCGGGCCACCCGGGTCACCTGGTCCGCGAAGGCGGACAGCTGGTCCACCATCGTGTTGATGGTGTTCTTCAGCTCCAGGATCTCGCCGCGCGCGTCCACGTCGATCTTCTGCGACAGGTCACCGCGGGCCACCGCCGTCGTCACCTGCGCGATCTGCCGCACCTGCGAGGTCAGGTTGCCGGCCATGAAGTTCACGGAGTCCGTGAGCTCCCGCCAGCGCCCGGACACCCCGTCGACCCGCGCCTGACCGCCCAGCCGGCCCTCGGTGCCCACGTCCCGGGCCATCCGGGTCACCTGGTCCGCGAAGGACGACAGCTGCGACACCATCGTGTTGACGGTGTTCTTCAGCTCCAGCATCTCGCCGGCCACGTCCACCGTGACCTTCTGCGACAGGTCGCCGTTGGCCACCGCCGTCGTCACCTGCGCGATGTCCCGCACCTGGCCCGTCAGGTTGCGGAAGGCCGTGTTCACCGAGTCGGTGAGGTCCTTCCACGTCCCCGCCGCGCCGGGCACCTCGGCCTGGCCGCCGAGCAGACCCTCGACGCCGACCTCCCGGGCCACCCGGGTCACCTCGGAACCGAACGCGGAGAGCTGGTCGACCATCGTGTTGACGGTGTTCTTCAGCTCCAGCATCTCGCCGGCCACGTCCACCGTGACCTTCTGCGACAGGTCACCGTTGGCCACCGCCGTCGTCACCTGCGCGATGTCCCGCACCTGCGTGGTGATGTTCCGGAACACCGTGTTGACGGAGTCCGTGAGGTCCTTCCACGTCCCCGCCGCACCCGGCACCTGCGCCTGGCCGCCGAGCAGACCCTGCGCGCCGACCTCACCCGAGACCCGGGTGACCTCGTCGGCGAACGTCCGCAGCGTCTCGGTCATCTGGTTGATGGTGTCGGCGAGTTGGGCGATCTCACCGCGCGCGGACACCCGTACCTTCTGCGACAGGTCACCGTTGGCGACCGCCGTCGTCACCTCGGCGATGCCCCTCACCTGATTGGTGAGGTTGCCCGCCATCGTGTTGACGGAATCGGTGAGGTCCTTCCACACACCGGCGACCCCGGCCACCTCGGCCTGACCGCCGAGCTCGCCCTCCGTGCCCACCTCGCGCGCGACACGGGTCACCTCGGAGGAGAACGACGACAGCTGGTCCACCATCCGGTTGACGGTGTTCTTCAGCTCCAGCATCTCGCCGGCGACGTTCGCCGTGACCTTCTGCGACAGGTCACCGTCGGCGACCGCCGTCGTCACCAGCGCGATGTCCCGCACCTGCGCGGTCAGCCGGTTCGCCATGGTGTTGACGGAGTCCGTGAGGTCCTTCCACGAACCGGACACCCCGCGCACCTGCGCCTGCCCGCCCAGCTTGCCGTCCGTACCGACCTCGACGGCGACGCGGGTCACCTCGGAGGCGAACACCGACAGCTGGTCGACCAGGTTGTTGGCCGTACGGGCGACCTTCAGGAACTCCCCGCGCAAGGGCCGCACGGTCCCGTCCGCACTCTCCGAACGCAGGTCCATCCGCTGGTCCAGGTCACCCTCGGCCACCGCCGACAGGACCCGCCCCACCTCGGACACCGGCCGGGCCAGGTCGTCGACGAGCGCGTTCGCGGCCTCGATCGCCGCCGCCCACGCCCCCTCGCTGGGTCCCGTCTCCAGACGCTCGGACAGCTTGCCCTCACGGCCGACCACCCGACGCACCCGGGACAGCTCACCCGTCACGTGCATCTGCCGGTCGGCGACCTCGTTGAACACGGCGGAGATCTCCGCCATGACCCCGTCGCCGGAGACCGTGAGCCGCCTGCGGAAGTTCCCGTCCCGCATCGACACCAGCGCGGCCAGCAACCGCTCCAGCGCCGCCGCGTCCACCTGGACCGTCCCCCCACGGGAACGCCCGCCCCTCGCGCGCGTGCCACTGCCTCCGCCGCGCCGCGCCGCCGTGCCAGACTCCACCGTGTCCCTCCCGAAAGGGGTCGACCGTTCCGCTCCGGCTCTCGCCGTCAGCCTGTCCAGTGTTTCACCGTGACCGAACCAGGCGATAACAGTTCGGCAGCTTCGCACAGCGTCCCTACCCCCGAGGGACGGAATCAACGGTGACCGGCATCCGCTCGGACAGTGAAGGTAAGTAACCTGGCATCCGGCTGTCCAACCGCCCCGGTCCGCCCGGCGGGGGCGGTGTGGCGTGTGCACGACCACCGGGCAGCGGGAGGGACAGACCGAGCATGGCAGAGCCGGGCGTCGAGACGCGTACGAGGAGTGCTGTGATCACCGCGCGGGCGACTGCCAGCTTCGAGCCCGTCGGGCGGTCCGTCGCGGCCGCCCGCGCCTTCGTCAGGGACACCCTCCAGGGCTGGGGACACCCCGAGCTCGTCGACGACGCCGTCGTCCTCACCAGCGAGCTCGTCACCAACGCCGTCATCCACGCCGGCACCGCCGCCGAGGTCCTCTGCCTCCGCTCCGACGACAGCGTCCGCGTCGAGGTCTCCGACCGCTACCCCGAGCGCGAGATCCCCGTCCAGGGCGGCCGCTCGCTCGGCAGCCCGGACCGCGAGAACGGCCGGGGCCTGCTGCTCTGCGCGGCCCTCGCCCACCGCTGGGGCGTCGACTACTCCCCCACGCGCAAGCACGTCTGGTTCCACCTGAACCTCCCCCAGCGCCCCGTCGGCACCCGCTCCGCCGGCCCGGTCGTCCCCGACGCCCTCCTCCCGGTCGCCGAGACCCGCGTCCGCGTCGCCGTCGCCCAGATCGACCGCGGCGGCACGATCACCTCCTGGAACGAGGACGCCGAGGAGCTCTTCGGGTACGGCTCCGAGCAGGTCACCGGCAAACCCCTCGGCGACCTCGCCGCCTGGCCCCACACCCCCGGCATCGGCACCGGCCTCGCCGAGGCCCTCCGCCTCTCCCGCTGGGAGGGCAGCTACGGCATCCGCTGCGCCGACGGCCGCGTGATCCCCGTCTACGCCTCCCACCTCCGGGTCCGCGACGCCGAGGGCGAGCCCTCCACGGTCTGCCTCCTGGTGAGGGAGCACGAGCGCGCCGTCCTCCAGTCCCCCCAGCGGCCCGTCGCCGAGCCGGGCGCCGAGAGCCGCGCCGCCGACCCCTTCGAGGTCTTCATCGGCTCCCCCGCCCCCGACGACCTCGACGGACTCCTCCAGCGCACGGTCGAACGCGCCCGCGACATGCTCGACGGCGACGCCGCCTTCCTCCTCCTCGCCACCGACGACGAGACGGAGCTGGAGGTACGGGCCACCACCGGACTCCCGGCCGCCCGCCAGCGCTTCGCCCGCGTCCCCGTGGAGACCGGCGCCAGCCGCTACGGCTCCGCCCGCATGCCCGCCGTCCACGAGGACCTGGCCGCCGTCCCCGGCGCCGTCCCCCTCCTCGAAGCCACCGGCATGCGCTCGGTCGTCACCGTGCCGCTCAAGGTCGAGGGCCGCCTCACCGGCTCGCTCGGTGTGGCCGCCGAGTCCGCGAACCGCTACTCCAACGAGGAGGCCCTGCGCCTCCAGTTCGCCGCCGACCGCATCGCCCTGGCCGTCGAGTCGGCCCGCCTCGGCGAACTCGAACGACTCCGCCGCGGCTCCCTCAGCTTCCTCGTCGAGGCCTCCGACCTCCTGGCCGGCACCCTCGACCGCGACCAGACCCTGGCCCTCATGGCCCAGATGACGGTCCCGACCCTCGCCACCTGGTGCGCGGTCTACACGATCGCCGACCAGGCCTCCGACCCGTACCTCTCGTACGTGCTCCACGAGGACGAGGACCGCATCGACGGCCTGAAGGAGCTGCTCTCCTCCATCGCCCCGCCCGACCCGGTGGCGACCCTCGGCGCCCGCGTCTGGACCGCCCCGGGCGACGCCGCGCACCGCGCCGCGCTGACCGCCTCGGTCCGTGCCCTCGACCACCCGACGAGCCCGCTCTCCTCCGGCATCGACACCACCCTGGCGACCGCGACCGCGGTCGCCGGCGAGACGGTCGTCCTGCCGCTGGTCGCCCGCAACCGGGTCATCGGCATGCTGACCCTCGGCAGGCCCTCGGAGGACCACTTCCGCCAGGAGATCCTGGAGCTCGCCGAGGACCTGTCCCGCCGGGCCGCGCTGGCCCTGGACAACGCCCGCCTGTACTCGGAGCGCGTGGCGATCAGCCAGTCCCTCCAGCGCAGCCTCCTCCCGCCCGGCCTCCCCACGATCCCGGGCGTCGAGGTCGACGTCATCTACCGGGCGGCGGGCGAGGGCAACGAGGTGGGAGGCGACTTCTACGACGTCTTCCCCATCAGGGACGACGTCTACGGATTCGCCATCGGCGACGTGTGCGGTACGGGCCCGGAGGCGGCCGCCGTCACGGGCCTGGCCCGGCACGCCCTGCGCCTCCTGGCCCGCGAGGGCTTCGGCGGCCCGGCCGTCCTGGAGCGGCTGAACGCGGCGATCCTCGACGAGGGCGCCCGCAGCCGCTTCCTGACCCTGCTGTACGGCGAGATGCGTCCGCAGCCGGACGGCTCGGCGATCCTCAAGGTCGTCTGCGCCGGGCATCCCCTCCCGCTGCGGCTGCGCCCGGACGGCACGGTGGAGCCCGCGGCCGAGCCGCAGCCGCTCCTCGGCGTCATGGAGGATCTGGAACTGTACGAGCAGACGGTCACGCTCGACCCGGGCGACGTCCTCCTGTGCGTCACGGACGGCGTGACGGAGCGCCGCGAGGGCACGCGCATGCTGGGCGACGACGGCCTGGCCGAGGTCCTCAGGACGTGTACGGGCCTGACGGCCGGAGCGGTCGCCTCCCGTGTCCTGCGCGCGGTCGAGCGCTTCGCCCAGGCTCCCGCCTCGGACGACATGGCCATCCTGGCGATGCGCCTCCGCGAGCCGGACCACAGCTGACACCACCCGGCGCCTCCCCTTCGGGGGGCGCCGGCTCGCATCGCTCCGGGAAACGCGAAAAGGCCCCCGCCAAGAGGCGGGGGCCTTTTCTTTTTCGGAGCCCTTTAACGGAATCGAACCGTTGACCTTCTCCTTACCATGGAGACGCTCTACCGACTGAGCTAAAAGGGCAGGTGTTCGGCGGCGTCCTACTCTCCCACAGGGTCCCCCCTGCAGTACCATCGGCGCTGAAAGGCTTAGCTTCCGGGTTCGGAATGTAACCGGGCGTTTCCCTAACGCTATGACCACCGAAACTCTATGAAGATATGAACCGCCGCACCACCCAAAGGGGGGCGTGTTCGTTACTTCAGAACTAACACAGTGGACGCGAGCAACTGAGGACAAGCCCTCGGCCTATTAGTACCGGTCAGCTCCACCCATTACTGGGCTTCCACATCCG
>NZ_JBHWFF010000021.1:0-16042 GCF_042733785.1 Streptomyces sp. NPDC059695
AGCGTTAGGGAAACGCCCGGTTACATTCCGAACCCGGAAGCTAAGCCTTTCAGCGCCGATGGTACTGCAGGGGGGACCCTGTGGGAGAGTAGGACGCCGCCGAACAATTTTTAGCCTCAACCCCTGGACCTTGTCCGGGGGTTGAGGCATTTTTGCGTTCTGCGCCGGGCGGTGCCCCCTGTGCGCGGCGGCGCTGTGGCTGCGGGTAAGGTCAGGGAGCATCGTCCGTACGTTCCCAGCAGGAGGCCCCCGGGTGGAGGTCCAGGAGACCCGCGTTCAGACCGACCGGGTTCTCACCATCCCCAATATCCTGAGCATGGCTCGCCTCGTGGGTGTGCCGCTCTTCCTGTGGCTGATTCTCCGACCTGTGTTCGGCGGCCCCAACAGCGACGGCTGGGCGCTGCTCGTGCTGATGCTCAGCGGCGTCAGCGACTATCTCGACGGCAAACTGGCCCGGCGCTGGAACCAGATCAGCAGCCTCGGCCGGCTGCTCGATCCTGCCGCCGACCGCTTGTACATCCTGTCCACCCTCGTGGGCCTCACCTGGCGGGAGATTCTTCCCCTCTGGCTGACGGCCGCGCTTCTGGCGCGCGAGGCCATGCTGCTCGTGATGGTGGCAATCCTCCGCCGGCACGGTTACCCGCCGCCGCAGGTGAACTTCCTCGGGAAAGCTGCGACATTCAACTTGATGTACGCCTTCCCGTTGCTGCTTCTCAGTGACGGAACGGGCTGGCTTTCGTCACTCGCTGAAGTTTTCGGGTGGGCCTTCGCCGGATGGGGTACAACTCTGTATTGGTGGGCAGGGATCCTCTACGTGGTCCAGGTCCGCCGACTCGTGAAGGCGGATACCGCGGCCGATTGAGCCCGTCTGTCCTGTGCCGAGCAGCGTCGCCGGCAACAACGAGGACGTCCCAGGGCCCCTGAGCGGACAGGTGAAGTCGGCAGGACCGTCGTCTCTTCAAGGAGGACGCTTCCGACATGAAGGCCGTCGTGATGGCCGGTGGCGAAGGAACCCGACTTCGCCCCATGACCTCGAGCATGCCCAAGCCTCTACTGCCGGTGGTGAACCGGCCGATCATGGAGCACGTCCTACGACTGCTCAAGAGGCACGGTCTCAACGAGACCGTCGTCACCGTGCAGTTTCTCGCCTCACTCGTCAGGAACTACTTCGGCGACGGCGAGGAGCTCGGCATGGAGCTCACGTATGCCAACGAGGAAAAGCCACTCGGTACAGCGGGAAGTGTGAAGAACGCCGAGGAAGCGTTGAAGGACGACGCCTTCCTCGTGATCTCCGGTGACGCGCTCACCGATTTCGACCTCACCGATCTCATCGCCTTCCACAAGGAGAAGGGCGCCCTCGTCACGGTCTGCCTCACCCGGGTGCCGAACCCATTGGAATTCGGCATCACGATCGTCGACGAAGAGGGCAAGGTCGAGCGTTTCCTGGAGAAACCGACCTGGGGCCAGGTCTTCTCGGACACCGTGAACACGGGCATCTACGTGATGGAGCCCGAGGTCTTCGACTACGTCCAGGCAGACGTCTCGGTCGACTGGTCGGGTGACGTCTTCCCGCAGCTGATGAAGGAGGGCAAGCCGATCTACGGCTATGTCGCCGAGGGCTACTGGGAGGACGTCGGCACCCACGAGAGCTACGTGAAGGCACAGGCGGACGTCCTGGAGGGCAAGGTCCAGGTCGACATCGACGGCTTCGAGATCTCGCCCGGGGTGTGGGTCGCGGAAGGCGCCGAGGTGCATCCCGACGCCGTGCTCCGCGGACCGCTGTACATCGGCGACTACGCCAAGGTCGAGGCGGACGCCGAGATCCGCGAACACTCGGTCATCGGCTCGAACGTGGTCGTGAAGAGCGGCGCCTTCCTGCACAAGGCGGTCGTCCACGACAACGTCTACGTCGGGCAGCAGAGCAATCTGCGTGGCTGTGTGATCGGGAAGAACACCGACATCATGCGGGCCGCCCGGATCGAGGACGGGGCCGTCATCGGGGACGAGTGCCTCATCGGCGAAGAGTCGATCGTGCAGGGGAACGTACGGGTCTATCCCTTCAAGACGATCGAAGCCGGCGCCTTCGTCAACACCTCCGTCATCTGGGAGTCCCGGGGACAGGCCCATCTCTTCGGGGCGCGCGGCGTCTCCGGCATCCTGAACGTGGAGATCACCCCCGAGCTGGCCGTCCGGCTCGCGGGCGCGTACGCGACGACCCTCAAGAAGGGGTCGACCGTCACCACCGCGCGCGACCACTCCCGCGGCGCGCGGGCGCTGAAACGGGCGGTGATCTCGGCGCTTCAGGCCAGCGCCATCGACGTACGCGACCTCGAGAACGTACCCCTGCCGGTGGCGCGGCAGCAGACCGCGCGGGGAAGCGCCGGCGGGATCATGGTGCGGACCTCGCCCGGCGTGCCCGATTCCGTCGACATCATGTTCTTCGACGAACGGGGAGCGGACCTCTCGCAGGGCGGGCAGCGGAAGCTGGACCGGGTGTTCGCGCGCCAGGAGTACCGGCGGGCCTTCCCCGGTGAGATCGGCGACCTGTCGTTCCCGGCGAGCGTCTTCGACTCGTACACCGGCTCCCTGCTGAGGAACGTCGACACCACCGGGATCGCCGAAGCCGGACTGAAGGTCGTCGTGGACGCCTCCAACGGCAGCGCCGGGCTGGTGCTGCCCAGCCTGCTCGGGCGGCTCCAGGTCGACTCGCTGACCATCAATCCCGGTCTCGACGAGTCGCGGCCCACGGAGTCGGCCGAGAGCCGGCGGGCCGGTCTCGTACGGCTCGGGGAGATCGTGGCCTCGGCGCGTGCCGCGTTCGGGGTGCGGTTCGACCCCGTCGGCGAGCGCCTCTCGCTCGTGGACGAGCGCGGGCGGATCATCGAGGACGACCGGGCGCTCCTGGTGATGCTGGACCTGGTGGCCGCCGAGCGGCGGTCCGGGCGGGTCGCGCTGCCCGTCACCACGACCCGTATCGCCGAACAGGTCGCCGCCTACCACGGCACCCAGGTCGAGTGGACGACGACCTCGCCCGACGACCTCACGAGGGTCGGACGCGAGGAGTCGACGATCTTCGGCGGCGACGGGCGCGGCGGATTCATCATTCCCGAGTTCAGCAGCGTCTTCGACGGGGCCGCCGCGTTCGTGCGGCTCATCGGGCTGGTGGCGCGGACGCAGCTCACGCTGAGCCAGATCGACGCCCGGATCCCGCGGGCGCACGTCCTGAAGAAGGACGTCGCCACCCCGTGGGCCGTGAAGGGGCTCGTGATGCGCCGGGTGGTGGAGGCGGCCGGCAGCCGGTCCGTGGACACCACCGACGGAGTGCGGGTGGTGGAGGCCGACGGGCGGTGGGTGATGGTGCTGCCCGACCCCGCCGAGGCCGTCACCCATCTGTGGGCGGAAGGTCCCGACGACGCCTCCGCCCAGGCCCTGCTCGACGAGTGGGCCGAGGTGGTCGACAGCGCAGGTCGCTGACGGTACCGGCGGGTCCGGCCGGGAGGTGCCCGAGGGGCGCCTCCCGGTCGCGGGGAGGGGCCATTCGGCGGTAGGCCGTGCGACGTGCGACGATGTGCGGCATGTCGCAGCAGCCCCCCGTTCGGAGCACCGGATCACCGCCGCCGCGTCCGGACGCGTCCATGTCGCTGCTGAACAACGTGATCGACCACGCGCTCGACGACGGTTACGCCGAGGCGACCGCCCGGCGCGCGGCCGAGGGCGGGGGTCTGCCCCGCAGTCTGCGGGCCAAGCTCGGTGTCGCCGCGGGGCTTCTGCTCGCCGCGGTCGTGGTCACCGTCGGCGCCGCCGAGGCGCGGATCTCCGCACCGGTCGTCGCCAAGGAGCGGCAGGACCTGATCGACCGGATCGAGAAGGAGACGTCGTCCGCCGATCAGCTGGAGGCGGACGTCGAGCGGATCCGGGACGAGGTCGGAGCGCGCCAGCGGCAGGCCCTGCAGCAGCACGGCGGCGACCAGACCCAGCTCGTGGCACTCCTCTCGGGCGCGACCCCTGTGCACGGCCCCGGGGTCAAGCTCGTCGTGGACGACGCCAAGGGCACCGACACCGGGGGCGGCGGGCCGAGGGAGAGCGCCGGCTTCACCGACACGGGCCGGGTCCGCGACCGGGACATGCAGCGGGTGGTCAACGGGCTGTGGGAGTCGGGTGCCGAGGCCGTCGCCATCAACGGGCAGCGGCTGACATCGCTGTCCGCGATCCGGGCGGCCGGTGACGCCGTGCTGGTCGACAACAAGCCGCTGGTGCCGCCGTACACCGTCCTCGCGATCGGGGACGGACAGCGGCTGAGCACCGCGTTCCAGGACAGCGCCGACGGGCAGTACCTGCACGCGCTGGTGGAGAACTTCGGGATCAGGAGCAGGATCTCGGCCGAGGGCGACGTACGCCTGCCGGCCGCGCCGAGCCTGACCGTACGTACCGCAGAGCCGAGGGGGGCCGGGGCGGCGACGCCGTCCGGCCGGGCCACGGCCGACACAGGGAAGGGCACATCGTGATCGCCGTACTGGGCCTGATCGTCGGAGTCGTGGTCGGACTGTTGGTCCGTCCCGAGGTTCCGGCGGTGGTCGAGCCCTATCTTCCGATCGCCGTGGTCGCCGCCCTCGACGCGGTCTTCGGCGGCCTGCGGGCCATGCTCGACGGGATCTTCGTCGACAAGGTCTTCGTGGTCTCGTTCCTCTCGAACGTGGTCGTGGCCGCGCTGATCGTCTTCCTCGGCGACAAGCTGGGCGTGGGCGCGCAGCTCTCGACCGGTGTGGTCGTCGTGCTGGGCATCCGTATCTTCTCCAACGCGGCCGCCATCCGGCGTCACGTGTTCCGGGCGTGAGGCCGATGAGCGAGAACCCCGAGAACCCCGAGAACCCCGAGAAGTCCGAGAACTCCGGGAACGCCGAGAACCCCGAGAGCTCCCGAAGCTCCGAGCGGGCCCAGGCCGGGACGCCCGGTCCGGAGAGGCGCGGGACGCCCGAGGCCGCGCGGCCCGAGGCGCCGGCCGAGGACGTCCGGGCGCCCGAGGTGCCCGTCGCGGCCGGGCCACCGGCCGCCGCCGAGCCGAGCGGCCGGCGGAGGCTCGTCTCGGCCCTGTGGCCGCCGCGGGTCACCCGGGCCCAACTCGTCGTCGCCCTGCTGCTGTTCGTCCTCGGTCTGGGTCTGGCCATCCAGGTCTCCTCGACGAGTGAGAACAGCGCGCTGCGCGGGGCCCGTCAGGAGGACCTCGTGCGGATCCTCGACGAACTCGACGACCGCACGCAGCGCCTGGAGGACGAGAAGACCCGGCTGGAGAAGCAGCGCACCGAGCTGGAGTCCAGCTCGGACCAGGCCGAGGAGGCGCGCAAGCAGACCCAGGAGAAGGAGCGGCAGCTCGGCATCCTGGCGGGCAGCGTCGCCGCCGAGGGGCCGGGCATCACGCTCACCGTCGGAGATCCGACCGGGGCGGTGGAGTCCGACATGCTGCTCGACGCCATCCAGGAGCTGCGCGCGGCGGGCGCCGAGGCGATCCAGGTCAACGGTGTCCGGGTGGTCGCGGACAGTTATTTCACCGGTAGCGGCGATGACATGCGGATCGATGGAACGAAGGTGGCCGCTCCGTACGTCTTCAAGGTCATCGGCAAGCCGGAGGATCTCGAGCCCGCGCTCAACATCCCCGGCGGTGTCGTGCAGACCCTGGAGAAGGAGCAGGCCACAGCCACGGTGGAGCGGTCGGCGAAGATCGTCGTCGACGCCTTGCGACCCGCGAAGCGGCCTGACTACGCTCAGTCGTCCTCCCAGTGAGCGGGGGACGAGGGGGGTCCCGCGACAAGGGCAAGACGTTGCGGGGGGTCGGCGCACCACAACGGTGGTGCGTGGTGGAAACTGTCCGGAGGATACGGACGTTGTGAAGGTGTCCGGGTCGGCAGGTGTGAAGGATCTCGGTTCGTCCTGCCCCACGGGCGGGTCTGTTTCGGTCAAGGGGAATCGCCCGTGAAGTTGTTTGCGAAGTTGTTCGGCAAGAGCGCACGCGAGGACGGCGGCAACGCCAAGCATGCCGCGCCGCGCCACGCCCAGAGCGAGGAGCAGGGTGGCGAGCGCCCGCTCTTCCGTGACGAGGTCGATGGCCGGGGTGGTGACATTCCGGGCACACAGGGCGCGTCTTCTGTTGACCCCGCCGGGGCCGCCCGCATAGGTTTCGGAGAACCATCAACCTCAAGTACGGGTGGAGGGTTTACGCCCGACCCGTACGCGACACAGACCTCCGCGGGTCAGCCGCGGCAGGAGGATGCGTCCATGCCGGTGTGCACGAGGTGCGGTCATCGCAACACGGCCGACAGCCGCTTCTGCTCCCACTGCGGTACGCCGCTGCGGGGCGGGGTCGCCCCCGAGCGTGCGTCGGAGACGACGTCGACGATCTCCATCTCGGGGCTGGAGGCGTACGACGCCGAGGTTACCGGTCAGACCGCCCTTCCGTCGCTGTCGGCCGAGGCGCTCGCCGCCGTGGAGGCGCTGCCGTTGGGCTCCGCGCTCCTCGTGGTGCGCCGGGGGCCGAACTCGGGCAGCCGGTTCCTGCTCGACGGTGAGCTGACGACGGCCGGCCGTCACCCGCAGAGCGACATCTTCCTGGACGACTTCACGGTCTCCCGGCGGCATGTCGAGTTCCGGCGGGCGCAGGACGGCAGCTTCACGGTGGCCGACGTCGGCAGCCTCAACGGCACGTACGTCAACCGCGAGCCGATCGAATCGGTCGTCCTGTCCAACGGCGACGAGGTACAGATCGGCAAGTACCGGCTGGTCTTCTACTCGAGCCAGCGAGGCGTGTGACGCCTCGGGGAAGCCCCTTCAGGGAAGGTCCATGCTGCGAACACCGACGGGCGGTGCCGGATCCGGCACCGCCGCCGCGGGCGACCAGTTGGTGAGCATCGGCACGGTGCTGAACCAGCTGCGCGACGAATTTCCCGAAGTGACGATCTCCAAGATCCGGTTCCTGGAGGCCGAGGGGCTGGTCGAGCCCCGGCGTACGGCCTCCGGGTACCGGAAGTTCAGCCCGCAGGACGTGGAGCGGCTCGCTCGCATCCTGCGGATGCAGCGGGACCACTACCTTCCGCTGAAGGTCATCCGTGAGCACCTCGACGCCCTCGAGCGGGGCGAGCCGATCAAGCTCCCGGCGCCCGGGCGGAGGCGGGACCTGGTCGAAGGGGCCTGGGACGAGGACGAGGCGGAGTCGCCGACCGTCGCCCGGCTCGGGCGTGCCGAATTGATCGCCGCCGCCGACGTGACCGAGGCCGAGCTCGCCGAGTGGGAGGCGTACGGTCTGATCTCCGAGTCGGAGGGCGGCGGCTACGACGCCGAGACCGTCACCGTGGCCAGACTCGTCGCGGATCTGGGGAGATTCGGTCTGGAGCCCCGGCACCTGCGGGCCGTGAAGGCGGCCGCGGACCGTGAGGCCGGACTGATCGAGCAGGTGGTCGCGCCGCTGCGCCGGCACCGTAACCCGCAGACCAGGGCCCACGCGGAGGCCACCGCGAAGGAGCTCGCCGCGCAGTCCGTGCGGTTGCACGCCGCCCTCGTCCAGACCGCTCTCGGGCTCCGCCCGCAGTGATCCCGGGGCCTCCGGGAGGGGGCCCGGAGGGCGCTCGGAGGACCCTCGGGCAGGGGGACCCGGGGGGCCCGACTATCCAAACCGGTCGGGCACGTCCTAGGGTTGCTGTGTGAACGAGCTCGACGTTGTGGGTGTCCGGGTGGAAATGCCCTCCAACCAGCCGATCGTGCTCCTGCGTGAAGTGGGAGGCGATCGGTACCTCCCCATCTGGATCGGACCGGGTGAGGCGACCGCGATCGCCTTCGCCCAGCAGGGGATGGCCCCTCCGCGGCCGCTGACGCACGACCTGTTCAAGGACGTGCTGGAGGCCGTGGGGCAGGAGCTCACCGAGGTCCGCATCACGGATCTGCGTGACGGGGTCTTCTACGCCGAGCTGGTCTTCGCCAGCGGCGTCGAGGTCAGCGCGCGGCCGTCGGACGCGATAGCCCTGGCCCTTCGGACCGGGACGCCGATCTTCGGCAGCGACGGCGTGCTGGACGACGCCGGCATCGCGATTCCGGACGAGCAGGAGGACGAGGTGGAGAAGTTCCGCGAGTTCCTCGACCAGATCTCACCGGAGGACTTCGGGACCAACAGCCAGTGAGGCGGAGTGGCTCGGCCGGAGGTCGTCCGCGGGGTGCCGTCAGGGCATTCGAGTAGCCTTTCCCCGGAGAGAGTCACGCCAAACCACTCTCAGGGTGATTATCACTCGGCGTGCCGAGTGTGGCGATCGTTGACGCACCCCGAGTGACTGCCTACCTTCGTGTGGGCAGGTCAAGGACGGAGGGTCGGCGTGATGAGCAGCGCGGACGGTACGGCGGGAAGCTCGCTCGGGCGCGTGTCCGGGGAGAGCGGTCCGTATCCGCTTCACGGCAGTGTGGGCGACTTCGGGACGGAGACCGGTGCCGGTGGCGGCATCGCCGACGCGGCGATCGGCTACCGCGGGCCGACGGCCTGCGCGGCCGCCGGGATCACCTATCGCCAGCTGGACTACTGGGCACGCACCGGGCTCGTGGAGCCGAGCGTGCGACCCGCGCACGGGTCGGGGACGCAGCGGCTGTACAGCTTCCGCGACGTCGTCGTACTGAAGATCGTCAAGCGTTTCCTCGACACCGGGGTGGCGCTCCAGAACATCCGGGCCGCGGTGCAGCACCTGCGCGCCCGGGGCTTCCGGGACCTGGAGCGGATGACGCTCATGAGCGACGGGGCCACGGTCTACGAGTGCTCGTCGCCCGACGAGGTCGTCGACCTCCTCCAGGGCGGGCAGGGCGTCTTCGGCATCGCCGTCGGGGTGGTGTGGCGGGACGTCGAGGCCGCGCTGTCGCAGCTCCACGGTGAGCGGGTCGACACCGGCGAGACGCTCGTCGGGCACAACCCGGGCGACGAGCTGGCACGGCGACGGCGCGACAGGGCGGTCTGAGGGCGGCCTGCCGTCGCGCGGGCCTCTCCCGGACGTCCCCGTAGGGCCTTCAAGGCCCCTCCGGCGGCTCCCGTGGGGCCTTGAAGGCCCCACGGCGGTCCGGCGGGTCCCCGTGGGGCTTTCCACGTCTTCGGGGAGTCCGTGACGCCCCGAGGGCCTCCTGTGGCCCGGGGGCGGGGATCCCCGGCGGTCCGCGGGGGCGTTGTCAGTGGCGTAGGGCAGCATCGGACCTGTGAGAGCCGCGCCCACGATCCTGCATCTCGACATGGATGCCTTCTTCGCCGCCGCCGAGCAGGCGTCGAAGCCCAGCCTGCGCGGAAAGCCCGTGGTCGTCGGCGGCCTCGGGCCGCGCGGTGTGGTCGCCACCGCCTCGTACGAGGCCCGTCGGTTCGGCGTGCACTCGGCCATGCCGATGGGCCAGGCGCGCCGCCTCGCGCCGAACGCGGCCTATCTCGTGCCGCGCTTCGCCTTCTACCGCTCGATCAGCGACCAGGTCATGGAACTGCTCCGGCGGCTGTCCCCGCTCGTGGAGCCCCTCAGCCTCGACGAGGCCTTCGTCGACCTGGAGGCCGGCGGGGTCGCCGACGACGGCGCGAGCGCGCGGGCCGCGGGGGAGCGCCTGCGGGTCGCCATCCTCGCGACCACCGGCCTCACCGGTTCCGTCGGGCTCGCCGGGTCCAAGATGATCGCGAAGATCGCCTCCGAGGAGGCGAAGCCGGACGGCCTCGTCCTCATCGAGCCCGGCACCGAGCGGGAACTGCTCGGGCCCCGGTCGGTGCGGATCCTGCCCGGCGTCGGCCCGGCCACGGGGGAGCACCTGAGGCGCGCCGGGATCACCACCGTCTCCGACCTCGCGGAGGCGGGCGAGGACGAGCTCGTACGGCTCCTGGGGCGGGCGCACGGGGCGTCGCTGCACCGGATGGCCCAGGGGTACGACGACCGGCCCGTGGTGGCCGAGCGGGACGCGAAATCGGTGTCGGTCGAGGACACCTTCGACGTGGACCTGCACGACCGGGTCCGGATCCGGATCGAGGTCGAGCGGCTCGCGGAGCGGTGCGTGGGGCGGCTGCGGTCCTCCGGGCACTCCGGGCGGACGATCGTCCTGAAGGTGCGGCGCTACGACTTCTCGACGCTCACCCGGTCCGAGACGCTGCGCGGGCCGACGGACGACCCGGTCGTGGTGCGGGAGGCCGCGGGGCGGCTCCTGGAGGCGGTGGACACGACGGGGGGCGTGCGGCTCCTCGGCGTGGGGGTGAGCGGGCTCGCCGACTACACGCAGGAGGACCTGTTCGCCCAGGCGGAGGCCTCGGAGCGGCCGGCGGACGAGGCCGCGCCCGCGGGGTCCGACGAGCCGGAGGAGGCGCCCGACGCCGCGACGGAGGCCGCCGAGCGGGTGTGGGCGCCCGGCCACGACGTACGGCACGCCGTGTACGGGGCCGGGTGGGTCCAGGGGAGCGGGGTCGGGCGGGTCACGGTCCGATTCGAGGAGCCGTGGTCCGGTCCGGGGCGGGTGCGGACGTTCGCCGTGGACGACCCGGAGCTGGAGCCGTCGGAGCCGTTGCCGCTGGTGCGGGGGGACGCGGCGGCGTGACGTCGCCCACCCGCGCCCCCGCGCGGGCGGGTCCGTCCTGGAGGCGGGTGCTCAGGCGCCGTCCTGGCCGGCCAGGCGGCCGAAGTCCTTGTCCGGGGCGTCCGTGGGCGGCGGGGGGAGCGCCAGGCTGTAGTGGCGGTAGAGCTGGAGTTCCTGCTCGGGGGAGAGATGGCGGCCCACACCGAAGTCCGGGGCATCCTTGATCAGGGCCCTTTCGTACGGGATGTGGAGGCCGTCGTCGAGCAGGTCGCTCGGCTCCAGGGGGACGAAGGCGTCCCTGCTGAACAGCCCGGTGCGGACCGCGGCCCATTCGGGGATGCCGGTCGCGTCGTCCAGGTACACCTCGTCCACGGTTCCGATCTTGTGCCCGCTCCGGTCGAACGCCTTGCGGCCGATCAGGCTGCGCGGATCGATATCGGTCTGCACGGTCCCTCCAACTGGTCGCAACTGCTCTACACCCCTACGAAAGTGCACATCTGGGATGTCGGCCACTTGAGCGAAGAGAGCCGCAACCTCGCTGGTAGGCTGGTTGTGGCTGTCGACCCTGTGCGGGAGAGTCCCCCGGAGAAATCTTCCGGTGGGCGCCGAAGGAGCAAATCCTCCCCGGAATCTCTCAGGCCCCTGTACCGCGCGGACGAGGTCACTCTGGAAAGCAGAGCGGATGTCCGACGGCATTTCGCTCTCACCGACGGTGAAAGCCGGCGTGCCGTGAGGCGTGCCGGTGAAACTCTCAGGTTGAGATGACAGAGGGGGAGGCCGTCCGGGTACCCGCGCCGTGGTGCCCCTCGCAGGTCGTGACGACCAGGAGGCCTCCGTACATGACCGCCAACCGCACTCCGCTCTCCGAGCTCGAACAGGGCATCCCGTTCGAGCAGCGGCACATCGGGCCCGACGCCGAGGCCCGGGCCAAGATGCTCGCCCAGGTCGGTTACGGCTCGCTCGACGAGCTCACGGCCGCCGCGGTGCCGGACGTGATCAAGAACGCCGAGGCCCTGGGCCTGCCGGCCGCGCGCACCGAGGCCGAGGTCCTCGCCGAGCTGCGCACGCTCGCCGACCGCAACCAGGTCCTCGCCCCGATGATCGGCCTCGGCTACTACGGCACCTTCACGCCGCCGGTCATCCTGCGCAACGTGATGGAGAACCCCGCCTGGTACACGGCCTACACGCCGTACCAGCCGGAGATCTCCCAGGGCCGCCTGGAGGCCCTCCTCAACTTCCAGACGATGGTCGCCGACCTCACCGGCCTGCCCACCTCCGGCGCCTCCCTCCTCGACGAGGGCACCGCCGCGGCCGAGGCCATGGCGCTCGCCCGGCGCGTCGGCAAGGTCAAGAACGGTGTCTTCCTCGTCGACGCCGACGCCCTGCCGCAGACCGTCGCCGTCATCGAGACCCGCGCCGAGCCGACCGGTGTCGAGGTCGTCGTCGCCGACCTGAGCGCGGGTATCCCCGCCGAGATCGCCGAGCGCGGCGTCTTCGGCGTGCTGCTCCAGTACCCCGGTGCCTCCGGCGCCGTCCGCGACATCAAGCCGCTGATCGACGCCGCGCACGAGCTCGGCGCGATCGTCACCGTCGCCGCCGACCTGCTCGCGCTCACCCTGCTCACCTCGCCCGGCGAGCTGGGCGCGGACATCGCCGTCGGCACGACCCAGCGCTTCGGCGTCCCGATGGGCTTCGGCGGTCCGCACGCCGGCTACATGGCCGTCCAGGACAAGCACGCCCGCTCCCTGCCCGGCCGCCTGGTGGGCGTCTCCGTCGACGCCGACGGCAACCGCGCCTACCGCCTGGCCCTGCAGACCCGCGAGCAGCACATCCGCCGCGAGAAGGCCACCAGCAACATCTGCACCGCCCAGGTGCTGCTCGCCGTCATGGCCGGCATGTACGCCGTCTACCACGGTCCGGACGGCCTGAAGCAGATCGCCGAGCGGACCCACCGCTACGCCGCCATCCTCGCCGCGGGTCTCACCGCCGGCGGCGTCGAGGTCGTGCACGGCTCCTACTTCGACACCCTCACCGTCCGCGTGCCCGGCAAGGCCGACGAGGCCGTCGCCGCCGCCCGCGCGGCCGGGGTCAACCTCCACCGCGTCGACGCCGACCTCGTCTCGGTCTCCTGCGACGAGACCACCGGCCGCGAGCAGCTCGCCGCCGTCTGGGGCGCCTTCGGTGTCGAGGGCGACATCGAGGCCCTCGACGCCGCCACCGGGGACGCGATTCCCGGCGCGCTGCTGCGCTCCGACGCGTACCTGACCCACCCGGTCTTCCACGCGCACCGCTCCGAGACGTCGATGCTGCGCTACCTGCGCAGGCTCGCGGACCGCGACTACGCGCTCGACCGCGGCATGATCCCGCTCGGCTCCTGCACCATGAAGCTGAACGCGACCACCGAGATGGAGCCGGTGACCTGGCCCGAGTTCGGCCAGATCCACCCGTTCGCCCCGATCGACCAGGCGCAGGGCTACGTCACGCTCATCACCGAGCTGGAGGAGCGCCTGGCCGAGGTCACCGGCTACGACAAGGTGTCCATCCAGCCGAACGCCGGCTCGCAGGGTGAGCTCGCGGGTCTGCTCGCCGTCCGCGCGTACCACCGCGCCAACGGCGACCTCCAGCGCACCGTGTGCCTCATCCCGTCCTCCGCGCACGGCACCAACGCCGCCTCCGCGGTGATGGCCGGCATGAAGGTCGTCGTCGTCAAGACGGCGGAGGACGGCGAGGTCGACGTCGCCGACCTGCGCGCCAAGATCGAGCAGTACCGCGACGAGCTGTCCGTGCTGATGATCACCTACCCGTCCACGCACGGCGTCTTCGAGGAGCACGTCGCCGACATCTGCGCCGAGGTCCACGAGGCCGGCGGTCAGGTGTACGTCGACGGTGCCAACCTCAACGCGCTGGTCGGCCTCGCCAAGCCGGGTCACTTCGGCGGCGACGTCTCGCACCTGAACCTGCACAAGACCTTCTGCATCCCGCACGGCGGCGGCGGCCCCGGCGTCGGCCCGGTCGGCGTCCGCGCGCACCTCGCGCCGTACCTGCCGAACCACCCGCTCCAGCCCACCGCGGGCCCGGAGACCGGCGTCGGCCCGATCTCGGCCGCCCCCTGGGGCTCCGCCGGCATCCTGCCGATCTCCTGGTCGTACGTGCGCCTCATGGGCGGCGAGGGCCTCACCCGCGCCACCCAGGTCGCCGTCCTCGCGGCGAACTACATCGCCAAGCGCCTCGAGCCGCACTTCCCGGTGCTCTACACCGGCCCGAACGGGCTGGTCGCGCACGAGTGCATCGTCGACATCCGTCCGCTGGCCAAGGCCACCGGCGTCAGCGTCGACGACATCGCGAAGCGCCTCATCGACTACGGCTTCCACGCGCCGACGATGTCCTTCCCGGTGGCCGGCACGCTGATGATCGAGCCGACCGAGTCCGAGGACCTGACCGAGCTCGACCGCTTCTGCGACACCATGATCGCGATCCGGGCCGAGATCGAGAAGGTCGCCTCGGGCCAGTGGCCCGCCGACGACAACCCGCTGCACAACGCCCCGCACACCGCGGCCGCGCTGGGCGGCGAGTGGAACCACCCGTACACCCGCGACGAGGCGGTCTTCCCGGCCGGTGTCTCGGTCGCCGACAAGTACTGGCCGCCGGTGCGCCGCATCGACGGTGCCTTCGGCGACCGGAACCTGGTCTGCTCCTGCCCGCCGCTGGACGAGTACGACAACTGAGCACGCGCCGAGGGCCGGTTCGGAGGATCTCCTCCGGGCCGGCCCTCGGCGTTTCCCTCGTACGGCGTCCGGCCGCGCGCCCTCAGGCCGCGGTCGTCACCCGTCCGGCCGTCAGCGGACGGTGCGGGGCGATGATCTGCCCGTCCGGCAGGAGCTCACCGGTGTCCTCGAAGAGCAGGACGCCGTTGCACAGCAGGCTCCACCCCTGCTCGGGGTGGTGTGCCAGGAGTCGGGCCGCCTCCCGGTCGGCGGAGTCGGCGGTCGGACAGGCAGGCTGGTGCTGGCACATGGGTGGGTTCTCTCGCTGCGTCGTGGTGGATGTCCTGCGGCTCTGCGCGCTCATGGCCGCCCCCGTCGGTCGGTTCGGTTCCGGTCCCAGTCTTGCCCCACGGACGCTCTTCCGCAGGGATTTCGCGGCAGCTCGTCCTTTCCTGGGAAGACGCATCACCCGCAGGGGCGGTTCAGGTCAACTGCACCCTCTCTTCGGGTGGTTCGGAGTGGTCCCAGTGGGCTAGTCCGTACGGGAGGGGGCGTTCGGGAGGCGCGTTCGGGCGCGCGGCCCGGACCGCAGTGCGCCCCGTGACCCGGTCGGGTCACGGGGCGGGGAAGCGCGTGCGGTGGATCAGGCGGGCGCCGGCGAGCCCAGGAGGGGCGGCGGCGCGAGTCGCGTACTGAGCACGGGCAGGAGGTCGGCGACCTGGTACGGGCGGTGGGCCGCGATCCCCGGGGGTGCGGGGGCCAGGGGCACCATCAGGTCGGCCGCGGCCGGGGCGACGGTCGTGCCGTCCGCCTCCGAGTCGGCCTGGAGCCAGAGCGTCAGCATGTAGAGCTCCGGTACGGAGAGCAGCCTCGGCCGGTACGTGACGGGCAGGGCCTCGGCCTGGAGCAGGGCCCGCTCGGTGGCGGAGACGTACGGACCCTCGAAGAAGTGCGAGAAGGCCCAGCCGTCGGGGGTGAGCATGGTGTCCGCGGCGGCGATCGCCCGGTCCCCGTTCCGGATGAGGAAGCGCCAGCCGGCGAGCCGGGTGCGGGGCGCGAGCCCCGGTGCTCCGGTGACGCCGAGGACGTGCACGGGCAGCGGGTGTTCGGGGCTCAGCAGTCCCTGTGCGGCCCGCAGTGCGGGAGTTCGCGGCTCGCGGACGGCGGTCGGTGAGCCGAGGGCCGCGAGGACACTGCGGAGGGCCGGCGCAGGGGCCGGGGAGGGTCGGAGCATGGTGGGTCGCCTCTCACTCAGGAGACACGGTGGCGCGTGGGCAGGTACGACGGCGCTGTCGGCGGCGGGGCCAGAGGAGGACATGGGGCCATGGCCGGGCGCACCAACACTCTGCCTCGTCCGCGGAGTTTATACGACACGTGTTCACACAGTGTTTCCGCTAGACCTCGCGGATATTACTGACAAGGCGTCATCAGGCCGTATTAGAGGGGAGTTGAAGCGGAATCGCGGAGGCCGTACCGCCCTCACCTGCGTATTCCTCGCGAGGGCGGACGGCTGAATTCGAACCCCGAGTCCCGGAACAATATGACATTGGTATATGTCGCTTGTTCCTTGCCTTCGGGATGTGCCCGTGGAGCGCTCCGTCCAGCCTATCCTCCGACAGGCCGGTTTCGCAGGCGTTGTGGATCAGCGGCGTGGGCATCATCGTCCGTGACGCGCGGCCGCCCCCGCGGCCGCCCCCGTGGGGAGGGCGGCGTGGATGGGGGTGAATGTCGTGGGCCGCGGGGTAGGCCCCGCCCACCCGCCCCAGTACCCGCGGAAACACCCGCCGTTT
>NZ_JBHWFF010000021.1:16052-18703 GCF_042733785.1 Streptomyces sp. NPDC059695
GCTGGGCGGGTCGCCCCCCCCCCCCTCCCTATCCCCCCCCGGGGCGGTCGGCGGGGGGTGGGGTGGGGGGGGGGGGGGGGGGGGGGGGGGGCCCGCGCGCCCCCCCCGCCCCCCCCCCACTTGGGGAGGGACGCTTCGATGGGGGAGAAGGTCGTGGCCGACGGGTTCGGCCCGTCCGACCGGCAGCAGTACCGGAGAAAGCTCCAGCAGTGTCTCGCGGGACTGGCGCGGCTGTTGGCGGAGAAGAGGTTCGACCGGCCCCGCAATCTCATGGGCGTGGAGATCGAACTCAATCTCGCCGGCGCCGACGGGCTGCCCAGGATGCTCAACGGCCCGGTTCTCGAAAAGATCGCCAGCCCCGATTTCCAGACGGAACTCGGAATGTTCAACCTCGAAGTGAACATCGCGCCCCACCAGCTCGACGGCCGCGTATTCGATCGGCTCGCGGAGGAGATCGGAACCGGCATCGGATATGCCGACCGCAAGGCGTCGGAACTCGACGCCGGCGTCGTCATGATCGGCATACTCCCCACGCTCAGCCAGCGCGACCTGGTCCCCGAGAACCTCTCGGACAACGACCGCTACACCCTCCTCAACGACCAGATACTCGCGGCACGCGGCGAGGACTTCACCCTCGACATCCACGGTGTCGAACGCCTGCTGTGCACCTCGGAGTCGATCGTGCCCGAGGCGGCCTGCACCTCGGTGCAGCTGCACCTCCAGGTGACACCGGCCCGGTTCGCCGCCGTGTGGAACGCGGCGCAGGCCGTGTCCGGCGTCCAGATCGCGCTCGGCGCCAACGCCCCCTTCGTCTTCGGCCGCGAGCTGTGGCGGGAGTCCCGCCCGCCGCTCTTCCAGCAGGCCACCGACACCCGCCCGCCCGAGCTGCAGTCCCAGGGAGTCCGGCCCCGCACCTGGTTCGGCGAGCGGTGGGTGGACTCGGTGTACGACCTCTTCGAGGAGAACGTCCGCTACTTCCCCGCCCTGCTGCCGCTCTGCGACGAGGAGGACCCGCTGCTCGTCCTGGACCGGGGCGGGGTGCCCCGCCTCCAGGAACTGGTCCTCCACAACGGCACGGTCTACCGCTGGAACAGGCCGGTGTACGGCTGGGTCGACGGCGTCCCGCACCTGCGCGTCGAGAACCGGGTGCTGCCGGCGGGGCCGACCGTCACCGACGTGATCGCGAACGCGGCCTTCTACTACGGGCTCGTCCGCTCGCTCGCCGACGACCCCCGGCCGGTGTGGAAGCGGATGGCCTTCCAGGACGCCGAGGCCAACTTCGACACCGCCTGCCGCCACGGCATCGAGGCGGAGCTGCGCTGGCCCCGCTCGGGGCGCGCCGGCGGCATCGCGACCCTCCCGGCCGTACGGCTGGTCCTCGACGAGCTGCTGCCGCTGGCCGCGGCGGGGCTCGACGCCTGGCACATCGAGCCGGCCGACCGGGACTTCTACCTGGGGGTGATCGAGCAGCGCTGTCTGCGGAGGGTGAACGGCGCCTCCTGGCAGGCCGACACCTTCCACCGGGCGGTGGAGTCGGGCCTCGACCGGGAGGCCGCCCTCGCGGCGACCACCCGCCGCTACCGGACGCTCATGCTCACGGGCGAGCCGGTGCACACCTGGCCCGTGGGGATCGACTGACCTCCACCCCGCCCCCTCCATGGGTGATCATGTCAGGGTGGTTCCGGGCGGCCGGGGCCGCCGGAACGGCGTGAGCCCGCGAGGGGAAGTGGAGACAGGTGTGGTGTCGGAGCAACGACTGAGGGACCCCTCCCCATCCCCCGACGGCCTGCCGCGCGGAGTGTTGCGCTCCGAGACGCTCATCGTGCTCGCGCTCTCCCTGGGGGCGAGTGGGGTGTCGGCGCTCATCAGCTTCATCGGCGCGCTGACCAAGCCGGGCTCGCTGAAGGAGCAGGCGGCGACGCTCAACGGCTCCCACGCCCCCGGGAGGCCCTGGCTCGACCTGTCCTGGCAGCTCTTCGGCATCGCCACCGCGCTCGTCCCGGTCGTGCTCGTCGCCCATCTCCTGATGCGGGAGGGGCACGGCGTACGGGGGCTGCGGGCCCTCGGCTTCGACCGGACCCGCCCGTGGTCCGACCTCGGGCGCGGGGCCCTCGTCGCCGCGGGGATCGGGAGCGCGGGCCTCGCGTTCTACCTGGCGGCGCGGACGTCCGGGTTCAACCTCACCGTGGTGCCCGAGTCGCTCCCCGAGGTGTGGTGGAAGTACCCGGTGCTGATCCTCTCGGCGGTGCAGAACGCCGTCCTGGAGGAGGTCATCGTCGTCGGCTATCTGCTGCGCAGGCTCGGCCAGTTGGGCTGGACGCCGATGGCGGCCCTGGTGGCGAGCTCGGTGCTGCGCGGCTCGTACCACCTCTACCAGGGGATCGGCGGCTTCATCGGCAACATGGTGATGGGCGTGGTCTTCGTGCTGCTCTACCGCCGCTGGGGGCGGGTCGGACCGCTGGTCGCGGCACACGCGCTGCTCGACATCGTGGCCTTCGTCGGGTACGGACTGCTCGCCGGGAAGGTGGGCTGGCTGCCCACCGTCTGACGGGCACGGCGAGAGGGGCGGGGGGGGGGGGGGCCCCCCCCCCCCCCCGCCGTCAAACCCGCCCGGGGCCCGCCCTGAACCAGGAGGCGGGGGCGGTGATGAG
>NZ_JBHWFF010000021.1:18713-24347 GCF_042733785.1 Streptomyces sp. NPDC059695
TCCCCTCCTCTGTCGTGTTCTTGGGTCGCCGCCTGGTTGCGCGTGGGGGGGGTGGCTCCCCCCCCGGGGGGCGCGGGGGGGGGGGGGGGGGGGGCGCCCCGCGCCCCCCCCGCCCCTCTCGTACGTCACACGCGCAGGTCGCCCTCGATGACCGTGACGGCGTGGCCGTTCAGGAGGGTGCGCTCGCCCTTCAGACGGGTCCGGACGAGGCCCGTGCGGGCGCCGCCCTGGAAGCCGGTGAGCTCCTCGCGGCCGAACCGGGCCGACCAGTACGGGGCGAGCGCGGTGTGGGCGCTGCCCGTCACCGGGTCCTCGTCGATCCCGACGGCGGGGAAGAAGCCCCGCGACACGAACGCGTAGTCGCCGTCGGGGCGTTCGGCGGCGGCGGTCGCGATGACGCCGCGCTGGGAGAGCTCCTTCAGGACGGCGAAGTCCGGCGCCAGGGAGCGGACCGTGGCCTCGTCGCGCAGCTCGACGAGGAGGTCGCCGATGTGCTCGGCGGTGTCGTGGACGGCGACGACCTCGGCGCCGAGCGCCTTCTCCAGACCCTCGGGGACGGGGACCGGGGTGAGGGAGGAGGTCGGGAAGTCCATCGTGATCGTGCCGTCGGCCTCGGCGGTGGTGATCAGGAGGCCGCAGCGGGCGGCGAAGCGGACGGTGCCGCTCGCGGTGCCGGTGGTGTGCAGGACGTGTGCCGTGGCCAGGGTGGCGTGACCGCACATGTCGACCTCGGTGGTCGGGGTGAACCAGCGCAGCGCCCAGTCGGCCTCCCCTCCGGCGGGCAGCGGATGGGCGAAGGCCGTCTCGGACAGGTTGACCTCGGCGGCGACCTTCTGGAGCCAGGCGTCGTCGGGGAACGAGTCGAGGAGCAGGACTCCGGCCGGGTTGCCGGAGAAGGGCCGGTCGGTGAAGGCGTCGACGATTCGGATGCGCATGTCACCGACCGTACCGGGGGAGGAAAACCGCGGACCAAGGCCAATCGCGGAGAACTGGACCCGTTCTTCCCCGCGTCGTCCACCCGCACCCGCGCGGCATCGAACCGCCCGGACCCCGCACCCCGTCGGGTTGGTGCGCCCGGCGGCCCGGGCCGTGGCCCCGGGTGTGGACGGTCCTGCTGCCACTGGTGCCGGTGGGGTCTCCGCGGCCGCCATGGTCCTGCCCTGGGACCAGCCGCTGCGCACCGACGACCTCGTCGGCCACCTCCTCGCGTACGTCCTCGGCATCACGGCGCTGCCGTGGCTGCCGGGGTACGGGACCACCCGGGTCGCGCGTGCCGTACGGGCCCGTCGCGGTGGGGCGGGAGAGGTCACAGGGGCTTCAGGACCATGAGGACCTCGTCGCGGTCGTCGCCGGCCGCCATGCGCAGGGCTCCGGGCCAGCGGCCGATCTCCCGCCAGCCCAGCCGGCCGTAGAACTCCTCCAGGCCGGTGCCGCCGCGTGCCGCGAGGCGCAGCTGCTCCAGGCCCATCTCGTCGCGGGCGATCGCGTGGGCGCGGCGCACCAGACCGGCGCCGATGCCCCGTCCCCGCACGCGGAGGCGGGTCTGGACGTGGTGCAGGGTGCCCCAGTGCGCGACCAGCGGATGGGTGTCGCGGCGGAGGCACAGCCAGCCCGCCAGGGCGCCGTCGACCGTGGCGGTGACGAGCCGGCTGCTCGCCGGGTCGAGTCCCGCGACGATGCGGTCGACCGCGGCGGCGACCTCGGCCGGGTCGACGGGCGGGAAGGGGAACCCGGCGGCCCCGCCCGCGTCGCTCACCTCGGTCCAGCAGTCGACGAGGAGCGGAGCGAGCCCGGCGGGCAGGGCGCCGGGAGCGGTGAACTGGGCGAAGCGCGGGGCGGTGGCGTCGGGCATGGGGGGAGTCTCGCAGGGTCACCAGGGCCTGTCGTCACGCTCCTGTCGCCGCCCGGAGGGAGGCCGCGCAGGGCAGACGGGAGTGTGACGACAGGCCCTGGGGTGCCGCCGGGTTCCGGGAGAGCTCCAGGGAGAGCTGGGTGCCCAGCTCCTCGAAGCCCAGGGCGGCGGCGACCCGCCGGGAGGCCGGGTGACGCGCGCGCCACTGCGGGAGGAGGCCGGCGGCGAGGGCGTCGGCGACCGCCGCCGACGCCGCCGCGCGCGCCAGCCCCCGGCCCCGTGCCTCCGGTGCCGTCAGCACGCTGAGGTGGGCGGTGCGCCGGGGCCAGGACCGGTGTCCGGCGGCGGCCACCACCCGGCCGTGCTCGCGGACCACGAACGCGGCCGAGGTGATGTCGTCCAGGGCGGCCTCCCCGGCCTCCTCCCGGCCGGCGGCCTCCTCCAGGGCCCGCAGCGCCGGATGGTCGCCGGGCAGCCGTTCCACCGCCGCAGGGCCGGACACGGGGCGGAAGCCCCCGGGTGAGACATAGGCCAGCGCCGCCGGGCCCAGCACCCCGGCCACGGGCAGCACCGCGCGGAGGGACGCCTCGTCCACCAGGGCCTCCGCGGGCAGGCCGGCCAGGGCGGTGCGCACGGGCGCGGCGGCGGTCTCCGCCGGGACGGTCACGAGTGCGGATCCTCCGAGGGCGACCACGCCGACCCAGCCGGGTGGGCACAGCGCCGACTCCGGGGACACGGTCACGGTCACACCGCCCCCGGGCGGGAACGACCGTGGCGCACGGGCCAGTTCCTCCCACAGACGGCGGGCTTCGAGGAGCAGCGGTCGCGTCGGCATGGCGCCGATCATGCCAGTCGGGGCCGGCTCAGCCCCGAGCGCGGAGGTACTCCTCCAGCTCCGCGGCCCCGGCCAGCATCGCGCGCCCGCGGGCCGCCAGCCGTCCGTGCCACTCGGCCAGCGCGGCCTCCAGCGGCGCCAGTCCGCCGGCCGCGCGGACATGGGCGATCAGCGGGGCGATCCGCTCCAGCGGGGAGCCGCCGCGCCGGAGCTGGTGGGTCAGCCGGGCGTCCCGTACGGCGGCCTCGTCGTACACGCGGTACCCGGTCCGGGGGTCGCGCCGCGGCCGGACCAGACCGGCGTCCTCCCACGCGCGCAGGGTCGCGGGGCGGATGCCGAGCCGCCGCGCGAGCGGCCCGATGAACGTGCCGCCGGGCTCGGTCGGCCCCGCGGAACCGGGGTCCAGGTCGCGCAGGGCGCTCTCCACGTCCCGGAGGGTCCGCCGGTCCTCCAGGAGCTGTGCGTGGCTCTCGTCGATCAGGCGGAACGCCTCGTCGGGCTTGCTTTCGTTCACGGCCCGCATGATCGCCGTCGCCGTCGGGTGGCCGTGGCCGGGCAGCAGGGCCAGGAAGGCGCGCAGAGCACTGTCGTGGAGGGGGGTGTAGGTCCGGTAGCCGTGGGGCGTGCGGGCGGCGGCGGGGAGGATCCCGGCCTCCTCGTAGTTCCTGACCGCCTGGGTCGACAGACCGTGGCCGCGAGCCAGGTCGACGGGCCTCAGCCGATCCGTACTTTGAAGCTTTTTCCCCATGAGGGCCACAGTATCCCGGGTGGTCTGAGCAAAAGTCTCCACCGAAGCTTCAACGATAGCGTGGAAGGCATGGCGACTGACATCAAGGACACCGCCCATGCCGTCGACGCTGCCGCCGTCATGGGGCTGCTTCCGGCCCGGCCCGGGCTCCTCGCCCTGGGCGAGCCCACCCACGGCGAGGACGCGCTGCTCGACCTGCGCAACGCGCTCTTCCGGGAGCTCGTGGAGCGGGAGGGCTACCGGACGATCGCGCTCGAGACCGACTGCCTGCGGGGCCTGATCGTGGACGACCACGTCACGGCGGGCACCGGCACCCTCGACGAGGTCATGGAGCACGGCTTCAGCCACGAGTGGGGTGCCCTCGCGGGCAACCGCGAGCTGGTGCGCTGGATGCGCGCCCACAACGAGGGCCGGCCCGCGGCCGAGCAGCTCCGTTTCGCCGGGTTCGACGGACCGCTGGAGATCGCCGCGGCCGAGAGTCCCCGGCAGGCCCTCACCGCGCTCCACGGATACCTCGCGGACCGGGTGGAGGCGGACCTGCTGCCCTGCGGCCCGGACACGCTCGACGAGTTGCTCGGCGGCGACGACCGGTGGACCGAGCCCGCCGCGATGAGGGACCCGGCCCGGTCGGTGGGGCGGTCGGAGCCGGCGGCCCGGCTGCGGGTGATCGCCGACGAACTCGCGGCGCTGCTCGACGCGCAGCGGCCGCACCTGGTGGGGGTGAGCTCGCCGGACGAGTGGGAGCGCGCCCGCCTGTACGGCCGCACCGCGCTCGGCCTGCTGCGCTACCACCACGGGATGGCCGACGCCTCGCCGTCCCGCTGGGCCCGACTGGCCTCCGCGCGGGACCGGTTGATGTCCCTCAACCTCCTCGCGCTCGCCGAGCGGGGCCCGACGCTCGTGTACGCCCACAACAGCCACCTCCAGCGGGAGCGGAGCTCGATGCGGATGGCCGGACAGCCGCTGGAGTGGTGGAGCGCCGGCGCCCTGGTGAGCGCCGAACTCGGCGCGGAGTACGCCTTCGTGGCGACGGCCCTGGGCACGATCCGGCACCAGGGGGTGGACGCGCCGCCGCCGGACACGGTCGAGGGCCTCCTGTCCGCGCTCGGGGAGGACCGCTGTGTCGTCGACGCCCGGGCGCTCTCCGCCGTCCTCGGTGACGAGCGGCCTGCGTCCCGGGTGTCCCCGTGGTACGGCTACGCCCCGTTCGATCCGGCCCATCTCGCGGACTGCGACGGCCTGGTGTTCGTGCGGGACGTCCCGAGGGCCGCGCCGTCCGCCGTCACGGGCCGGTGATCCGCGCCAGCGGGAGGAAGCGGGTGCGTGCGTCGGGGGCGACGAGGCCGTCGAGGTCGGTGAAGGACGACGTCGTCGTACCGGCCACCACGTCGAGGAGGAACCGGGACCACCACGAGGGGCGTCCGCGGTGCGGCCGGGGAGGGGAGAGACGGATTCGTTGTCGGTCTCTTGCTCGACGAACAGTTCCGATATATCGTTGGCGCATCGCGACAGTTCGACGACGGATTCTCGATGAAAGGAGCGTTGCGATGCGTTCACATGGACACGAGCACGGAAACGGGCACGGCCGTGGAGGCTGCGGCCCCGGGCCTCGGGGGGACTTCGAGGGGCGGCGTGCCGCGTTCGGGCCGTTCGGGCCCGGGTACGGCGGCGGGCCGTTCGGTGGCGGCTTCGGCGGGCGGGGTCGCGGTGGCGGCCGGGGGAGGGCGCGGCGCGGTGACGTGCGCGCCTCGATCCTGGCGCTCCTGAAGGACCGCCCGATGCACGGCTACGAGATGATCCGGGAGATCGGCGAGCGCAGCGACGGGGCGTGGAAGCCCAGTCCCGGCTCGGTCTACCCGACGCTCCAGATGCTGGAGGACGAGGGGCTGATCACCAGCGCGAGCGAGGGCGGCAAGAAGCTGTTCACGCTCACCGAATCCGGGCGCGCCGAGGCCGAGGAAGGCCCCGAGGCGCCGTGGGAGGAGGCCGGGCGCGGGGTCGACTGGGACGCCGTGAACGAGATCCGGCAGGCCGGCTTCGGTCTGATGGAGGCGTTCGGGCAGGTCTGGAAGACCGGCAGTGCCGAGCAGCGGCAGAAGGCGGTCACCGTGATCAACGAGGCCCGCAAGAAGCTCTACCTCATCCTCGCCGACGAGCACTGAGCCGGACGGCGGCC
Source organism: Streptomyces sp. NPDC059695 (assembly GCF_042733785.1). Lineage (NCBI taxonomy): Bacteria > Bacillati > Actinomycetota > Actinomycetes > Kitasatosporales > Streptomycetaceae > Streptomyces > Streptomyces sp. NPDC059695. The sequence continues at coordinate 24,325 of NZ_JBHWFF010000021.1, forward strand.
GGGGCCCCGCGACGATCGTCGCG
>NZ_JBHWFF010000021.1:24357-71587 GCF_042733785.1 Streptomyces sp. NPDC059695
GCGCGCCCCCCCCGCGGGGGGGGGGGCGCGGGCCCCCCCCCCCCCGCCCCGGCCCCCCGGCCCCCCCCCCCCCGAGCGGGGGGCCCCCCACGCCCCCCGCCCCGCGCCCCCGGCCGTATTCTCCGGAGGTACGGTCAGGCCACCAGGCCCGAGAGCTTGCGCAGGGACTCGGTCAGCGCCGCCGTCGCCGAGTCCCTGAGCTTGCCCGCCATCAGGGAGACCGCCGCACCGGTGAACTCCCCGTCGATCCGTACCGTCGTGGCCTCCCCGTCCGCCGCCAGCGAGTAGCGCGTGGTGACGACGACCCCCATCGGGCCCTTGCCCCGGATGGCGAACGCCCGCTCGGACTCCAGCTCCTCCACCGTCCAGAGGACCTCGGCGGGGAAGCCCATCAGCTTCATGTTCTCGGTGAAGGTGGCGCCGGCCTCCAGTGCGGCCGGGCCGCCGTTCGGGAAGCTGGTGTGGGTGGCGTTCCACTCGCCGTACGAGGAGAAGTCCGTGAGCCGCGCCCAGACCTTTCCGGTCGGCGCCTCGATCCGTGCCTCCGCGCTGACTTCGGCCATGAGACCACCCCTTCACGCGTGCCAACTGGGTTCCGGTGTCGCGGAACGTAGCGGGGCGGTCGTGAACATTCAATACTGATGAACCGTCAGTTCTGCCGTCGCCGGTCCCGTGCCGTCGCCGATCCACCAGATCTCGGCCGCGTCGAAGCTGTCCGAGGCCCGCGGCGCCCCGTCCTCCTCGTGGCAGTGGAACGCCGCCCAGAACAGATCGGCCGGCAGCGCGTCCCGGGGTGCGTACACCCGGTACACGTACTGCCGCCCGTCGCGCGAGAGCAGCGCCACCATCCAGAACACGACCGGAGGACGAGCGGAGGGGGGTCCGTGGTTGCGGTGGGGGCGTAAAGCAAGGCGGCGCGCGCCCCTCGGGGGGCGACACGCGCGATCTCATCCGTAAGGAGGAGGAACCGTGCGGGCGTGCCCAACTCCGGTGGGATGCGGACATGCTTCTCCCCGGTGATGTTCCGGCCGCCCCGGCCTGATGAGGTGGGAGGGTGCACCATCCCGTCCCGCGCTCCCAGCCGCTCCCGTCGCCCGCCGCCCCGCGCGCGGAGCTCGCGCCCTTCCTCACGCCCTCGCTGGCGGCGGTCGCGTCGGCCGCGCGCCGCAGGGCCCTCAGGGACGGCGACCGCCAGATCGACACCGCCCACCTCCTGCACGCGCTCGTCGAGTCCGACCCCGAGGTCGGCGCCGCCTTCGAGAGCGGTCACCAGCTCGCCCGCGTCCTCGGCTACCTCGTCCAGCGGTCCATCGGCTACGGCCTGCGCTGGCAGCGCTCGGACGAGGAGTCCGCGACCCGGCGCCTGCTTCCCGCCGCGCGCGGGACCGAGCCCCCGGGATCCCGCACCTCCCCCTGGTCGCCGGCGGCGGCCGCGGCCCTGGAGGGCGCCTTCCGGCGGGCCGCCGACCGGGGCGAGACGCAGGCCCGCGGCCTCGATCTGCTCGCCGCGGTCGCCGCCGATCCCGAGAGCCGGGCCGTCGAGGTGCTCCGTCGGGCCGGGGTCGATGCGGACGCGCTGACCGCCCGGATCGAGGGTCTCGCGGCCGCCCGCGACGAGGAGCCGTCTCAACAGGTGTAACGGGGGTTACGGCCCTGACGGCGTCCTGTCATGATGGCCCGATGCACGCGTCTCAGGGGAGAAGCGCCGGCCTGGGACTCGCCCTGGCCTCGGCCTTCGCATTCGGTGGTTCAGGAGTGGCTGCCAAGCCGCTCATCGAGGCGGGACTCGACCCGCTCCACGTGGTGTGGCTCCGGGTCGCCGGCGCCGCGCTCGTCCTGCTGCCCGTGGCCTGGCGCCACCGGGACCTCCTGCGCCGCAAACCCGCGCTCCTCGTGGGCTTCGGCCTGCTCGCCGTCGCCGGAGTCCAGGCCTTCTACTTCGCCTCGCTCTCCCGCATCCCCGTCGGCGTGGCCCTGCTCATCGAGTACCTCGCCCCCGCCCTCGTCCTCGGCTGGGTCCGCTTCGTCCAGCGCCGTCCCGTCACCCGCGCCGCCGCCCTCGGCGTCGTCCTCGCCGCCGGCGGCCTCGCGTGCGTCGTGCAGGTCTGGTCCGGCCTGAGCTTCGACGTCCTCGGCCTGCTCCTGGCCCTCGCCGCCGCCTGCTGCCAGGTCGGCTACTTCGTCCTCTCCGACCAGGGAGCCGACGGGGCCGACGAGGCCGAGCGGGCCGACCCGGTGGGCGTCATCGCGTACGGGCTGCTCATCGGCGCGCTCGTCCTCACCGTCGTGTCCCGGCCCTGGGGCATGGACTGGGCCGTCCTCGGCGGCCGTGCCGACATGAACGGGACCAGCGTGCCCGCGTGGCTGCTGCTCGGCTGGATCGTGCTGATCGCCACCGTCCTCGCGTACGTCACCGGGGTCATCTCGGTGCGCAGGCTCTCCCCGCAGGTGGCGGGGGTCGTGGCCTGCCTGGAGGCGGTCATCGCGACCGTCCTGGCCTGGGTCCTGCTCGGCGAGCACCTCGGGGCGCCGCAGATCATCGGCGGTGCGGTGGTCCTCGTCGGGGCCTTCATCGCCCAGTCCTCGACGCCGAAGGCGCCCCCGTCGGGGCCGGTCGCCGGCTCCGGTGCGGCGGTCGCCGCGGCCGGTTCCACGGAGCGGGACGCGGAGTTGTCCTCCGGCCGGACCGCCCCCTAAGGTGCCGATCATGCATTCGACCGTGCTTCCGCCCCCCGCCGCCTAGCGCGCGGAGGACCCTCCTCGACGAAGACCGGGCTCGGCCGGGCGACTCCTTCGCCCCCGAGCGGTTCGTCGCTGCCCCCGCGCGGAGCCCAGCGACCACCCTTCCCTCCCGTCTTCCACGGAGCACCCACGTGTCGAACTCCTCGGGTCCCGCCCTGTCCACCGGGCGGAGCCTCCTCTATCTGATCGTCGCCGGCATCGCCTGGGGCACGGCCGGCGCCGCCGCCTCGCTGATCTTCCGCGTCAGCGACATGGGCCCGCTGGCCCTCTCCTTCTGGCGCTGCGTCGGCGGCCTCGTCCTGCTGCTCGGGGCGCTGGCGCTGCGGTCCCGCCGCACCGGCGCCCGCAGCGCCGCCCGTACCGCCGTTCGTACCGAGGGGGAGTCGCGGGGCCGGCGGACGGCCCGCATCCTCGGCACGGGGATCGGTCTCACCGTCTTCCAGAGCGCCTACTTCGCCGCCGTCGAGGCCACCGGCCTCGCGGTCGGCACCGTCGTCACCCTGGGAGCCGGCCCCGTCATGATCGCGATCGGCGCCCGGCTCACCATGGGCGAGCGCCTCGGGCGCGGCGGGGTCGGCGCCGTCGCCGGTGCGCTCGCCGGGCTCTTCGTGCTCGTGCTGGGCGGCGGGGCGGCGGAGGTGCGGCCGCTCGGTGTCGTCCTCGCGGTCGTCTCGGCGGCCGGATACGCGGCGATCACCCTGCTCACCCGGTGGCTCGGCCGGGACGGCGGCGGCGCGGACGCCCTGGCGACGACCACGTGGGCCTTCGCGATCGGCGCGGTCGGGCTGCTGCCCGCCGCGCTCGCCGAAGGGCTCGTCCCGCACACGGACGCGCCGCTGAGCGTCGTACTGCTCCTGGTCTACGTGGCGGCGGTGCCGACCGCGCTCGCCTACGCGCTGTACTTCGCCGGCGCGGCCGTCGTCCGGGCCGCCACCGTCTCCGTGATCATGCTCCTGGAGCCGGTCAGCGCGGCCCTGATCGCGGTCTCGCTCCTCGGCGAGCGGCTCACCGCCGCGATCGTGCTCGGCACGCTGCTGCTCCTCACCGCCGTGACGGGGCTGGCCCTCGCCGAGGCGCGCACGGCGGCGCGGGCGCGCAGGCGGGAGCCCGTGGCGGTCTAGGGCCCGTCGGGGGCGGGATTCCCGGTGACCCTCCCGCCCCCGGTGCGTCATCCGTCCGCGTGGCGCCGGATCTGGTGGGACCGGGCGTTCAGGTCGCCGGGGCCGGCCCGCTCCGCGAGGCGCCGGGAGACCCGCTCCCGGACCTCGCGCGGCTTGTTGCCCGCGTACTTGAACTTCGCCCGTACGTCGGTCACCTCCAGGCTCAGCACCCGGATCCCCGACAGCAGCCTGCCGAACGGGGCCTCGCCGGGGGCCACGGGCGCGGTGCCGCCCTCCGGCTGGAAGCGGGCGACCTGGCGGTTGAGCAGGGCCGCCTTCTCCGCCGGATCGTCCACCACGCGCGCGGTGCAGCGCAGCTGGACGGCCGTGTAGTACGAGGTCGGGGTGCCGTGCTCCGACGGGGCGCCCTCGGGGGCCGTCCAGTGCCCCGGGACGTAGACGTAGTCGTCGACCACGCTCAGGAGCGCCGCCGGGTTCGCCTCCAGGGCGCGCCAGAGCGGGTTCGGGCGGGCCAGGTGGACCAGGGCCCTGCCGTAGGGGCCGGGCTCGGGGTCGTACCGGAAGTGCGTCGGCTGCACCCACGGCGGCTCGCCGTCCTGGCCGTTGACGGCGAGCTGGCCGAAGTCGTGCCGGGAGAGCCAGTCGCGCCACTCGCCCTCGTCGTGCGCGGCGTCCCAGGGGTGGATCAGCATGGTCGGTTCGCCCTCTCCGCGTCAGAGCGAGGTGAGGTAGCCGGGCACGGCGACCGACGGGTCGAGGTCCTCGGCCGGGAGCGGCGTGCCGTACCCGCCCCGCACCGGGACCACACCGGCCCAGTGGGGGAGGGCGAGGTCCTCGGCGTCGTCGTTGGGCCCGCCGGTGCGCACCTTCGCCGAGACCTCCTCCAGGTCGAGCCGGATCACGGCGGTGGCGGCGAGCTCCTTGGCGTTCCCGGGGCGCGAGTCGGCCGAGCGGCCCGGGACGACGTGGTCGACGAGGGCGTCCAGGGCGGTCCTGAGCTCCTCGGGGTCGGTGACCTGGTGGGCGGTGCCGTGGACGACGACCGAGCGGTAGTTGAGCGAGTGGTGGAACGCGGAGCGGGCGAGCACCAGGCCGTCGACGTGCGTCACGGTCAGGCAGACCGGCAGGCCCGGGGCCGACGCGCCGTCGCCGGCCGCCCGCAGCGGCCGGGAGCCGGTGGAGCCGTGGACGTAGAGGCGCTCGCCGACCCGGCCGAAGAGGGTCGGGAGGACGACCGGGGCGCCGTCGCGGACGAAGCCGAGGTGGCAGACGTAGGCCTCGTCGAGTATCGAGTGGACGAGCTCCCTGTCGTACGAGGCGCGCTCACGGGAACGCGTGGGCACGGTCCGGTCGGTCGGCGTGTAGGCCTCGCCCGGCGCGGACGTCTCGGTCGCGGTGCTCGTGTCGGCGGCGGCGCTCATTGCGTACTCCATTGCACTAGTGCATAATCATGTTTGTGCTAGGAGAGTATCGGATCGAAGGCCGTCGCGCATCGGACATCGCCGCCAGCGTCGAGCGGGGCGTGGCTGCCGGCGCGCTCCAGCCCGGCCAACTGCTACCGCCCATGCGGGAGTTGGCGAGCGCCCTCGGCGTGAATCCCAACACCGTCGCGGCCGCCTACCGCACCCTGCGCGAGCGCGGGGTCATCGAGACGGACGGCCGGCGCGGCAGTCGCGTGCGGCCACGGCCCGCCACGACCGCGCGCGGCTCGATCCGGGTGGAGGCGCCCGCCGGGGTCCGCGACGTGAGCAAGGGCAACCCCGACCCCGCCCTGCTGCCGTCCCTCGCGGAGGCCTTCGAGGAGGTCGCCCGGAGGTCCGCCGAACGGCCCGGCATGTACGGAGAAGCCCCCGTCGACGAGGAGTTCGGGCGCCTCGCGCGCGCCGCCTTCGACGCGGACGGGGTGCCCGCCGGGCCCGTCGGCGTCGCCTCGGGATCCCTCGACGCCGTCGAGCGGGTGCTCGCCGTGCACCTGCGGCCCGGCGACGCGGTCGCCGTCGAGGACCCGGGCTGGGGCAGCCTCCTCGACCTGGTGCCCGCGCTCGGACTGCGCCCGGTGCCGGTCGCCGTCGACGACGAGGGGCCCCTCCCGGAGGCGGTCGAGCGCGCGATCCGCCAGGACGGCGCGCGCGCCGTGATCGTCACCGACCGGGCGCAGAACCCGACCGGGGCCTGTGTCACCGAGGAGCGTGCCCGCGCGCTGCGGCGGGTCCTCGCGGCCCACCCCGGCGTCCTGCTCGTCGAGGACGACCACGGGCACGGCATCGTCGCGCAGCCCCTCCATCCGCTGGCCGGCGTCACCGACCACTGGGTCCTGGTCCGTTCGGTCGCCAAGGCGTACGGGCCGGACCTGCGGATCGCCGCGTTCACCGGGGACGCCGAGACCGTCGACCGGGTGCTGGGGCGGCAGCGGCTCGGCCCCGGCTGGGTCAGCAGGCTGCTCCAGCAGGCCGTCGCCCACCTCTGGGTGACCGGCGCCGTCGACCCGGCCCACGTCGCGCGCGCGTACGGGAGGCGGCGCGACGGGCTCGTGCGGGCCCTGGCCCGGCGCGGCGTCGAGGCGCACGGGCGCGGCGGCATGAACGTCTGGGTGCCGGTGACCGACGAGACCGGCGCGGTGGCCCGGCTCCTCGCCGCCGGCTGGGCGGTCGCGCCGGGTGCCCGCTTCCGCATGGACACGGGACCGGCCGTCCGGCTCACCGTCTCGGGCCTCGCCGTCGCGGACGTCGAGGCGCTGGCCGACGCGGTGGCCCGCGCGGCGGGCCCGGCACCGGCGCGCAGCTACGGATAGGTCCCATCTGGGCTGCGGCGCAAGGCCGTTCCCCGCACAAGTGACGTTTCGCCGGTGAATGCGCTACGCCTGGAGAGTGAGTAAAGCCCTCGTAGGGAGATGTTCGCCGGTGTCTCAGGAAACCATCAGGTTTTGGTAAAGGCCCGCCGTGTTGCGGCGGTTCCGCACCGATGCCGTGTTTCCCGAGATGACCAGGAGTCACCCCTTGAGTTACGGAAGCAGTCTGCGCGAGGCCGTCGCGGCCCCCGGGACGACCCCGCTGATCGGCGTGTACGACATGTACTCGGCCTCCGTCGCCGCCGACCACTACGACGGGATGTTCGTCTCCGGGTTCGGCTTCGCCGCCTCGTACTACGGGCTCCCGGACATCGGCTTCATCGCCTGGCCGGACATGGTGGCGTTCGTGCAGCGGCTGCGCGGCGCCTTCCCCCGCCACCACCTGCTCGTGGACATCGACGACGGCTACGTCGACCCCGAGGTGGCCTGCCACGTGGTGGAGGGCCTGGAGCGGATCGGCGCCTCGGGCGTCATCCTGGAGGACCAGAAGCGGCCGCGCCGGTGCGGGCACGCGGACGGCAAGCAGGTGCTGCCGCTCGACGAGTACCTCGCCAAGCTGCAGATGGTGCTGGCCACCCGCCGGGACATGGTGGTCGTGGCCAGGACGGACGCCACGGACGAGGCCGACATCCTGCGGCGCGCGGAGTGCCTGGCGGCGACCGACGCCGACGTGGTCCTGGTGGACGGCGTGCGCAGCGTCGAGTGGATCCACCGCATCCGCGAGGTGGTCGGCGGCAAGCCGCTGCTCTTCAACCAGATCGCCGGAGGCAAGTCGCCGCGGCTCTCCCTGGACGAACTCTCCGAACTCGGCGTGGACGTGGCCATCTACAGCACGCCCTGTCTCTTCGCGGCGCACGAGGCGATGGACTCGGCACTCGTCGAGCTGAAGCGGGCCAACGGCCGGCTGCCGTCCTTCGACCCCGAGAGCGGTGTCGGGGTCGCCGCCTCGACGCGGCTCCTGGAGCGGAACATCGCCCGCCACCAGTCGGCTCCCGAGCGGGTCGGCGCGTGAGCCCGGTGATTCCGCGCCAGGTGCCGTACGGATCCGCGCCGGGGGCGGCCGCGGTCAGGGCGCCGCTCAAGGCGCTCGGTCTGGCCGCCGTCCTCCTCGCGGCGGGCGCCGCGCCCGCCGCGGCGGGCGGCAGCCTGCTGACCGTCGTCGACAACTCGCACGCCGACTCCGTCGTGGAGGTCGACCGCGCGGCCAACGTCCAGTACGGCAGCAGCGGTACGGCGGGGAGCGATCACGACGGCAGTGCCGTCGACGCCCTGCAGGCGCTCTTCGGGGGCGGTCGCCAGGACGGGGGCTGACGCCCACCGCGCGCGGAACGGCCGGACACCGCCCTCGTGGTGTCCGGCCGTTCCCGTGCCCCGCCGTGGCGTCAGTCCTCCAGCAGGTCGGGGAGGCCCAGCTCGTCGAGCTCGACCGGCTCCGGGCCGTCCATCGGGGCGACGGCCGTCACGGCACCGGCGGTGGCCGCGGCCTGGGCCGGGCCGGCGAAGCCGAGGAAGGCGCCTGCCACGGCGAGGGCGGCGACGAGGGTGCGGGGGATCGTGGTGAGGTTCATGCCCGGGGAACGACCTCGCCTCCACGGGAGTCACGGAGAGTGACACGGGAGAGGGAGAGGCGCCCGCCGGCGGCCCGCGCGCCCGCCGTTCGGGCGGCGCCTCAGTCGAGGGCGCCCGCCCGCGCGGACGCCGCGGCGTGTACGGGGGTGGGCGCGGGCGCGCCCACGGGCGCGGTCGCCGGCCTCGCGACAATGGTCTCCGGCGCCACAGCCGTGGTCTCCGGCGTCAGGGCGGTGGTCGCCGGCTTCACGGCGGTGGTCTCCGGGGTCTTCGCCGGGAGGGTCGTGCGGCGGGACGAACGGGTCTGGGTGAGGGCCGCGCCCGCCAGGACCACGAGCGCGCCCACCGGGGTGTTCCAGGTGAGCCGCTCGTCGAGCAGGGCGACGCCCGCCGCCGTGGCGATCACCGGGATGAAGTACGTGACCATGGCGGCCGTCGTCGGCCCGACCTCCGCGACGACGCCGTACTGCAGCAGCATCGCGTACCCCGTACCGAGCGCGCCGAGCGCGATCACGGCCAGGAGCGGCACGACCTCGACCGACTCCGGGGCCGAGGTGAACAGCGGTGTGACCACGGCCAGCTGCAGCGTCGCGAGTCCCACCTGGGAGCCCGCGAGCGACAGGTTCGAGGCGCCCGTTCCGCTGAGGGTCCTGCGGACGTAGATCCAGCCGACCGCGTAGCTGAAGGAGGCGAGCAGGGCCAGGGCCGTGCCCGTCACGTCCAGGCCGGAGAAGCCCTGCCAGGCGCCGAGCACGGTGAGGACGCCGATGAAGCCTATGCCCAGACCGGCCGCGCGGACCCGGGTCGGGCGGTCCTCGGAGAGCGCCACGAGCGAGAGCAGCATGCCCCAGAGCGGCGTCGTCGCGTTGCAGATGCCCGCCAGGGTGGAGGGGATGGTCAGCTCCGCGTACGCGAAGAGCGAGAACGGCAGCGCGTTGAGCAGGAAGGCCGCGACCGTCAGGTGGCCCCAGACGCGGGCCCCGCGCGGCAGCCGGTCGCGCTTCACGACGATCGCGACGGCCAGCACCGCCGTACCGAACAGGAGCCGCCCGAAGGTGACCTGGAAGGGCGCGAAGCCCTCTGTGCCGACCTTGATGAAGAGAAAGCTGAAGCCCCAGATCAGGGCGAGGGCGCCGAACCGGGCGCGCCAGTCGAGCAGGCGGGGAGCGGAGGCGGCGGCGGAGACGGAGGACGGGGAGGGCGGCGAGGGCGGGGCTGCGGGGCTCATGCACTCAGGGTGACGGGAGCGATGTCTTAGAACAAGCGAGAATTCCTCGACCCCTCCCCTTAGTATCGCTTACATGTTGAACCTGGAGCGTCTGCGCACCCTCGATGCCCTCGCCCGGCACGGTTCGGTCAGCGGCGCGGCCGACGGCCTGCACGTCACCACCTCGGCCGTCTCCCAGCAGCTCTCCAAGCTGGAGCGCGAGGTGGGGCAGCAGCTGCTCGCCAAGAACGGCCGGGGCGTGCGGCTCACCGACGCCGGGCTGCTGCTCGCCGAGCACGCCGCCCGGATCCTCTCCCAGGTCCAGATGGCCCAGGCCGACATCGAGGCCCAGCGGGGCCGGGTGGTGGGCGAGGTGCGGCTCACCGCCTTCCCGACGGCGGCGCGCGGACTCTTCCCGGCCGCGCTCGCCGCCCTGCGCGCCGGCCATCCCGAGCTCCGCGTCCGTACGACGGAACGGGAGCCGGAGCCGGGTGTGCGGGCGGTCCTGCGCGGTGACGCCGACCTGGCGATCGTCCTGGACTGGAGCAACAAGCGCGCACCCGTCCCCGGCGGCCTGGAGCGCGCCCACCTGCTCGACGACTCCGCCGACGTGGCCCTGCCCGCCGGACACCCGCTCGCCGGACGGGACGCGGTGGGCCTGGAGGACTTCGCCGACGAGGAGTGGGTCTCCTGGCCCGAGGGCGAGTTCTGCCACGACTGGCTCATGTTCACGCTGCGCTCGCAGGGCATCGAGCCGCGCATCGGGCACTTCGCCGGGGAGCACCACACCCAGCTGGCCCTGGTCGCGGCCGGACTCGGCGTGTGCGTCACGCCCCGGCTCGGGCGTCCGGTGCCGGAGGGTGTCGTCTTCGTCCCCGTCCGCCAGCAGGTCCGGCGCCACATCTACGCCACCTGGCGCGCCGACGCGGGCCGCCGCCCCTCCGTACGGGCCGTCGTCGCGGCGCTGCGGGCGGCGGCGGAGCCCCTGGCGAGCTGAGGCCGGGAGGCGCGCGTCAGAGGTCCGCGAGCTTGCGGAAGTCCCAGGACGCGATGGCGTCCGGGGTCAGCCGGAGCCAGGCGTGCCGGCCGTCGTGCGGCATGGTGTCCAGGCCGAAGTTCTTGGCGGGGAAGAGCTGTTCGGGCACGTCGAGCTCGGGACACGGCTCCCCGGTCCTCGGTGCCTCGCCGACGAAGACGGCCGTCCCGGACAGCTCCACTCCGCGCAGTTCCCCGTACTCCTCCCCGTCGTCCACCACCACGGCGATCCTCGGGTCGGCGCGCAGTTCCGCCCAGCGGCGGCTGCGCGTCAGGGAGTACAGCCACAGCGAGGAGCCGTCCCAGACGAACCAGAGCGCGCTCACGTGCGGGCGGCCGTCGGCGGAGACGGTCGCGACCCGGCAGGTGCGCTGCTCGGCGAGGAAGGAGTCGAGCTCGGCCGGGGTCATCATGATCCGGCGTCCGCGGCGCTGTGCGACGGTCATCGTCCGCACCCTTCTGGATTTCTGATGAGACGTCAGAAAGCATGGAGGGCCATCCGCGCGCGTGCAAGGGGGAGACCATGGGAGAGAGTCCGAGAGAACGGCTCGGGGAGCGGATCCGTCCGGACGGCGGAGTCGTCCTGCTCACCGTCGAGTGTCAGCGGGGTGTCGTCGGTCCGGACAGCGCCCTGCCCGAACTGGCCGCCGTCGCCCGGGCGTCGGGCGCCCTCGGCAACGTCGCCCGGCTCGTCGCCGCCGCGCACGCGGCGGACGTCCAGGTGATCCACGCCGTCGCCGAGCGGCGCCCCGACGGCCGGGGCGCCAACAGCAACGCCCGGCTCTTCGCGGCCGCCGCCCGGCTGCCCGTGCAGCAGCACAGCGGCAGCGCGGCCGTCCGGATCGCCGAACCGATCGAGGTCACCGACGAGGACCTGATCGTCCGGCGGCTGCACGGGCTCTCGCCGCTCGCGGGCACCGACGTCGACGCCCTCCTCCGCAACCTCGGCTGCCGCACGCTGATCGTCACCGGGGTCTCCGCGAACGTGGCCGTGCCCAACGCCGTGTTCGACGCGGTGAACCTCGGCTACACGGTCGTGGTGCCCGGGGACGCCATCGCGGGGGTGCCGGCCGACTACACCCCCGCGATGATCCGGAACACGCTCGCGCTCGTCGCCACGATCACCACGACGGACGAGGTGCTGGGGTGCTGGAAGGCGCCCCGGAGTCCGGGGGGCGCCGTCAGCCGGGGCTGATCTCCTCGCCCACCACCTGGATCGGCTCCGGCGGCAGCGGCGCGGGCGCCGGGCCGGACTTCACGCTGCCGTCCGAGATGTCGAAGTGGCTCTGATGGCAGGGGCAGACGATGACGCCGTCCTGGATGCTGCTCACGGCGCATCCCTGATGGGTGCACTTCGAGGAGAAGGCCTTGAACTCGCCTGCCTTGGGCTGGGTGATCACCAGGCCCTTGTCGGCGAGGATCTTCCCGCCGCCCACCGGGATGTCCCCGGTCCGCGCGATCGCCGTTCCCTCCGGAGCCGCCGCGCTCTTGCCGTCCGCGCCGTCCCCGCAGGCGGCGAGTGCCGCCGCGAGGCCCGCGCTTCCCGCCGCCGCGACCACCGTCCGGCGTGCCACTCCGCTCATGTACTTGCCCCTTTGTCGCTCGCTGTGCACGGGCACGGGTGTGTGCCGGCACCCGACGGTACGGCTGTGAGCTGTGTCCCGTTCACAGGATGCGTACTTCGGCCGCCTTACAGTTCTGAGTAGAGTGTCTGGATCTGGACATCCTTCGATGAAAGTGTCTAGCTTCGGTGAACTCGTCGGTCAGCACCCATCACCTACGGGCCGTCCTGCTCGGCGCCGAGCGGCGCGGCGTCGCCCCGGGGCCGCTCCTCGCCCGCGCCGGACTGCCCTCCGCCCTCCTGGAGACGCCCCCGGCCAGGGTCCCCGCCGACCAGTTCGGACAGCTCGTCAGAACGCTGTGGGCCACGCTCGACGACGAGCTGATCGGCTTCGGCGGCGCGCCCAGCAAGGTCGGGACCTTCGCGATGATGGCCCATGTGGCGGTCCACGGCAGCCGCGACCTCCGCGAGGCGCTGCGACGCGCCCAGACCTTCTACGCCCTCTTCCCGGCGGGACCGCGCTTCCGGCTCCTCGAACCCGGCGCGGGCGGGACCTGCGGAACCGACGAGGCGCGGATGGAGTTCGACGTCTCCGGCTACGACGACCCCCTCCACTTCGGCGCCGAGTCCACCGTCCTCGTGGCGCACCGCTTCGCCGGCTGGCTCGTCCGGCGCCGGATCGGCCTTCGGCGGGTCGAGTTCGTCCACCCCGAGCCCCCGCACGCCCGCGAGTACGCCCCGCTCTTCGGCGTGCCCTGCGTCTTCGGCGCGGACCGGACCGCCGCCGTCTTCGACCGGGCGGACCTGGACGAACCGGTCCTGCGGGACGCGGCGGCGCTCAGGGCCTTCCTCCGGCGCGCCCCGGCCGACGTGCTGGTCCGCGCCGATCACAGGAGTACGGCGACCGGCCGGGTGCGGCACCTCATCGGGCGGGCCCTGCCCGGCGGGCCGGTTCCGACGCCCGAGGAGCTCGCCGACCTCCTGTCCGTCAGCCCGCAGACCCTGCGGCGTCAACTGGCCGCCGAGGGGACGACGTACCAGCGGCTCCGCGACCAGGTGCGGCGCGACCACGCCATCGCCGAGCTGACCGGCGGCCGGGTGTCCATCGAGCGGCTGTCCCGGCAGCTCGGCTTCTCCGAACCCAGCGCCTTCCACCGGGCGTTCAGGCGCTGGACCGGTGAGACGCCCCGGTCCTATCAGACACGCGGTCAACAACCCTGAGCGGTACGGTCACAGCCGCCGCCCGGCGCCCGGCCTACCGTCCCGCCATGACCGAAATCGACCGGTCCCCAGGCCCCCGGCCGCCGGACCGCACGGGGTGCCGGTGAACGCGCGCCGGGCGGCCGGGGCCGTCCTCTGCACCGGTGTCCTGCTCTGCCTCCTCGCCGGGGTCGCCGTCACGGCCCTCGGCGTCCGGGTCGACGGCACCAGCATGACGCCCACCCTCCACCAGGGAGACCGGATCCTCGTCGCCCCGGGTTCGGCGGGCGGGGCGCGCCGCTTCGACGTGGTGCTGCTGCGGGCCACCGGGAAGGACGCCCTCCTGGTGAAGCGGGTGATCGCCCTGCCGGGCGACCGGGTGGCGATCGTGTCCACGCCGGACGAGCCCTTCCAGGTCCTCCTCCAGGAGGGCGGCCGGGGGCCCGTGCGCCGGGTGGTGGCGCCCCAGTGGGCGGCGCAGGCGCACCGTACGAGCGCCTGCTGCGGGCCGGACGGCACCCGGTCGGCGCGGCCCGGGCTGCGGACCGTGCCCGAGGGCGCGTTCTTCTACCTGGGCGACAACCCCGACCTGTCGGACGACTCCCGGGCGTACGGCTGGGGCAGGCTCGACCGGATCCAGGGCCGGGCCGGCGTCCGGGCCTTCCCGGTCTCCGCGTCACCGGACATCGGCAACCGGCCCGTCCTGGAGGACTACCGGGGGCCGGGCCCCTGACCACTCCTACGGGATCCGTTCCCGGCCCGTGCTCAGGGCGATCCGGAGCACGGTGTCCGCGATGCGCCGGGCCGACTCCTCGGGGGAGGGGCCGGCCTGGACGATGTGACTGGCGGTCAGCCGGACCGCCGCGTCCACGGCCAGTTCGCGGGCCACCGGGTCGACCGAGGGCCAAGCCTCCGTGGCGTACGCGCCGGCCATCGCGGTCGCGGTGCCGAAGGCCGCCGCGGACCGGGTCGTGAGGTACGGGAGGAGCCCGTCCTCGCCGGTGCTGGTCAGCATGGCCCTGATCAGGGGGTTCCGCGCGGCCAGCGTCAGGGTGAAGCCGACGGCGGCCTCGACGGCCGCGCGCAGGTCGTCCCGGTGGGCGTCCAGGCCCTGCTGGATGCCAACGAGGCAGCGCTCCAGCTCGCGCTGGAACAGGGCCTCGCCGACGGCCTCCTTGGAGGGGAACTCCGCGTACAGCGTCTGCCGGCTGACGCCGACCGCGCCGGCCAGGTGGGACATGCGCAGCTTGTCGAAGCCGCGGTCCGCGACCGCCTCGTACGCGGCGTCGAGGAGGCGCTCGCGCAGCAGTGTCCGGACCGTCTCCCTGAACCGTGGCATCGGGCAAGCCTAGTCCAGCGGGAAAAAGTCTCAGGATTGTCAGAAGTGTTGACACTTCTTTGGAAGCTGTCCAATTCTCGGACATGAGGCCGCGAAGTGTCATTCGACCGGTGCGGCACGACGGTTGGAGATTCAGATGCAGCACGAGACCCGGGGCGTCACCCGCTGGCGGAGATCGGCGTTCCTCGCCGTACCCGCGACGGCCGCCATCGCCGCCATGGCCACCGCCATGGTCCAGGGCGCGCTCGCCGCGAACCTCTCGCTCACGAGCGTCCCCTTCACCCTCAGCTCCAAGACGGTCGCCGCACCGCAGGGCATCGGCGCGGTCATGCACACCATCGACGCCGGCGGGTCCAAGGGCGCCGCCGAGGTCGGCATCGCCAAGGCGGGCCTCGACGGCATCTGCGTCCACGCCGTGCAGTCGGTGAACCTCCCGGTGATCGGCAGCCTCGGCACCTGGTCGCTCAACATCTCCTCGCCCGCCGCCGCCACCCCGCTCACCAGCGACCAGCTCGTCGCCGGAGCAGGCCTCCAGGCGAACAAGCTCGTGCTCGACGCCCAGGCGCTGAAGGCGGCCACGGCGACGCTCAACGCGAGCGACACCACCCCGAACGTCATCGGCGCCGCCGCCGACGGCGCCGGGATCAAGGGCACCGGAATCGACGACGGCACCCCGGGCCAGTTCGGCCTCGACGCCACCGGCGGCCGGACCGACATCAAGAACCTCAACGCCGACGCCAACGGCGCCACGATCGCCGGCGCCCTCACCCTCCCGGACCTCGCGATCGCGGTCGCCCACGGCGACAGGACCTGCGGAGCCTGACACCCGCACCACCCCGACCGACCGCTGCGAGGCCTCCCATGACCACCGACCCGCCGCCCGAGCCGACCGAAGGGTCCGTCACGGGCCGCGCCCGACGGGCCTTCCGCCGCTGGCGCCGCACCCGGCCGTTCTGGGCGGCCCTGTGGACCGGACTCGGCGGCTTCGTCATCTTCTTCCTGCCCATGGCACCACTCGGCAAGATCCTCCAGATCGGCGTCGGAGGGATCGCGGGGATGGCCGGCGGCGTCGTCCTCATGGCGATGGCCCTGCTCATCCTGCTGCTGCCCGGGCAGCGCCACACGGCAGGCGTCATCGCGGTCATCGCGGGCGTCGCCTCGTTCCCGCTCTCCAACCTCGGCGGCCTGCTCGTCGGGATGTCCCTCTCGGTCCTCGGCGGCTCCATGGCCTTCGCGTGGCTGCCGGAGAAGCCCGCCCGGCGCCGCCTCCTCGCCCGTACGACACCGGCCCCCGAAGGGAGCGGATCCGCGTGAACCCCCTCGCCTCCGGAGCGCGGGCGGGCCTCCGGGTCGGCGGCCGCGCCGCCGCCGACTGGAACGCCCGCATGCTCGCCCAGGCCGCCGACGGCACCCGCCGCGGCACCCGCTGGGGACGCGGCGCCCTCGCCCTCGTCCCCTCCGCCCTCGCCATCGGCGTCCTCGGCACCGCCCTCGCGCAGGGCGCGCTCGCCGCCAACTTCAGCGTCACAGGCCAGCCCTTCACCCTGACCACCAACGGGGTCCAGGGCAGCGGCTTCGGCGCCGTCGTCAACACCCCCGCCGTCGGACGCCCCGACGGCACCACGACCACCACCACCGCGATGGCCCGCGTCGGATTCGCCAGCGCCGGACTCGCCGGACTCTGCGGGATCGTCCACCAGACGATCGCCGGAGTGCCGTACTCCCTGCTCCTGACGGGCGGCCAGAAGGTGACGGGCGCCCCGCCCGCCGCCTTCACCACCGACATCGACGCCTCCAACCTCTACATCCAGGCCACCGAACTCCAGTCCTACGGGCCCACCACCCTCCAGAACGCGGTGATCGGACAGTCCGCCGACCAGGTCACCGTCGCCGGGAAGCCGCTCACCGGCGCCCTGCCCGGCGGCTTCGGACTCGGCTCGGCCGGCGGCGAGGGCGGCAGTTCCATCACGCTCCACGGACTGAACGCCACCGCGTACGACGCAGAGATGGCCGGGGCGCTCGTCCTGCCCGACCTGAGGATCAGGGTCGTCGCGGGAACGGCGACCACATGCTGAGCCGGGCCGGGGACGCGTCCGCCTGGTTCCGCGCCTTCCGCCGCACCCGGCCGTTCTGGGGCGCCGTGTGGCTGGTCGCCGGCGGCTGGACCGTCCTCAAGTTCTCCCTCAGCTCGCTGCAGTTGATCGTGAGCACCGGCTTCGGGGGAGTGGCCGGCTACCTGGTCGGCGGCGGGATGATCCTGTGCGGCCTCATCCCGCTCGCGCTGCCCGCCCAGCGGTACACCTTCGGCCTCATCGGCGTCGTCCTCGCCGTCGTCTCGCTCGTCGTCTCCAACCTGGGCGGCTTCCTGCTCGGCATGACGCTCGGCGTGCTCGGCGGCTCCATGATGGTCGGCTGGGGCGTCAAACGGCCGCGCCGCCGGGCGGTGGAGGGGTGACGGCCGGCCGGCGAGCCCTCGCCGTGGTCACGGCCCTCCTCCTCGCGCTCGGCACGGCCCTCTGGTCGGGCCTGCCGAGCAGCGCCTCGGGCGAGGCCGCCGCGGTCGCGCCGCTGGGCGTGCCCTTCCTGCCCTCCCCGGACCCCCTGCGCGTCACCATCGGCAGCATGGTCGCCGTCTCCATGACGGTCGAGAAGAACGTCACCATCCGGCTCTCCGACGGCTCGACACGCACCACCACCCAGTACACCTTCACCAAGCTCAAGATCCGCTCGCACATGAACGTGGTCCAGCGCGCGGCCGGGCACACCGTCACCATCGACGTCCCCGGCGAGGGCTCGCTCGGCGGCTACGACAGCGCGGGGAAGGCCGAGACGACGACGATGTGGGGGAACATCACGAACGTCTGTGTCCGGGTCCTCGTCAAGGTCTGCGGCGTGCAGGGGCTGCTCGACTTCTTCGGGTCCCTCATCCCGCTCACCGCCGGTGCCGAGGACTTCGCCGGCGACATCTACGCGATCCGGACGGTCGACGACCACGCGGCCCTCGACTCCACGGACAACCCCGTCCACCTCCCCGGAACGATCACGGTGACCACGCCATGAGCGTCCGCGAGGAGGGACGCACCCACTGGCGCCGGTCCCTCGCCGTCGCCCTGCCCGCGCTCCTCGCCGCCGGCGGCCTCGGCTCCGCCATGGCGACGGGCGCGCTCGCCGTCGGCCTCCGCGTCCAGGACCGGCCCGTCGACTTCACCACCAGCAGTCTGTACGGGACGCAGTACGGCGCCGCCGTCGTCGACCAGACCGTCGTACGGCCCGACGGCTCCACCGGCAGCGAGCGCGTGCTCCGCATGGGCTTCGCGGACGGGGTCATCAACGGCCTCTGCCTGAGCCGACGGCAGCAGATCGCGGGAGCCACGTACACCCTGCTCCTCACCCTCGGCGACGACGACCCGGACTCCTGGGAGATCAGGACGGAGAACACCGTCCTCGACCTGCGCAGCGCCACCGGCGTCCTCGACATGGACGGCGTCGTCGACCTCAACGTCAACGGCGCCGACGTGAGGACCGTCAAGGACGCCACCGGCGCGTACGTCGCCAACCCGCTCGACAGCCCGCAGCACCGCTTCGGCATCCAGGCGCGCTACGCCAAGTTCGACCGGATCACCGGCACCGCCCAGGACTTCCAGATACCCGGCCTCCTGACGACCCCGAAGCTCTCGCTGTCCGTCCGCCCCGGCACGGTCGCCTGCCCCTCACCGCCGCCCCCCACGGGCACACCCGGCACGCCCTGACCCCCGACTCCCCTGCCCCGCCCCGCTGTCACTCCGGATCGTTCCGGATGCCCTCCCCGGTGCCCCCGCCCCTACCGTGACGACGGCGTCCGCCTCCCACCCGTGACAGAAAGGCCCACCATGCCCAGAGGCTCATTACGCCGCGTGCTCACCCGGCTGGCCGTCGTCGCCGGTACCGGGGCCCTCGTCGTCGGGGCCGTCGCCCCGGCCGCCACGGCCCGGCCCGTGCCCGAACCGGTCCCGGGCAAGGACCGGGCCGGCGTCTCCCGCTACTTCGCGGGCCCGGAGGGGTTCGCCATCCCGACCGTGCCCTGCGACCCGGCCGGCCCGTCGGCCACCGACGGCCTCCTCGCCGACCAGCTCAACCCGCAGCTGAACGCGAAGATGGCCGGCTACCTGGACGCGTACAAGATGTCCTGCGCGCGGAGGGTCACCCAGGCGGTCAAGGACCGCGGGCTCAACCCGAGGGCCGCGGCGATCGCCATCGCCACGATCATCGTGGAGAGCAGCATGAACAACTACGCCCAGGCCGTCGACTACACCAGCCTCGGACTGTTCCAGCAGCAGGACTGGTGGGGCAGCAGGGAGCAGCGTCTGGACCCGGTCTACGCCACCAACGCCTTCTTCGACGAGGTGGAACGGCAGTACCCGGGCGGCTCGTGGAACGACGAGGCGATCGGCGAGGTGTGCTGGCACGTCCAGCGCCCGCGGGAGGACCTGCGCTACCTGTACGGAGTGGAGGCGGGCGACGCGACGCTCATCGCCAACGCCCTCTGGTCCGGGATGACGACCGGCCCCCGGCACCCGTACGGCTCGGGCCGCGTCGTGTCCGGGCGGTCCGCCGACGGACGCCTGGAGGCCTTCGCCGCCGGGGCCGACGGGGTCCACCACGCCTGGCAGACCGCGGTGAACGGCGCCTGGTCGCCGTGGCGTTTCGAAGGCGGCCCGCGCAACGCGCAGCTGGCGGTGGCGGCCAACGCGGACGGCCGGCTCGAACTGTTCGCCCTGTCGGGCAGCACCTTCGACCACATGTGGCAGACCGGGCCGAGCGCGGGCTGGTCCGGCTGGGCCAACTTCGGCACCGGCGGCCACCGGCTGGCCGTGGGCAACAACGCCGACGGCCGCATCGAGGTGTTCGCCTCCAACGCCGACGGCGTGTTCCACCGCTGGCAGACGGCGCCCAGCGGAGGCTGGGCGAATTGGGAGGGCGCCGGCGGCGGACCGGCGAACGCCCGGCTCGCCCTGGAGACCGCGCCCGACGGCCGCCTGGAGGTGTTCGCCCTGTCGGACACGACGTTCGGGCACCTGTACCAGACGGCGGTCAACGGCGGCTGGTCCGCGTGGGAGGACTTCGGCGGCGGCGGGCACGACGTCGCCGTCAGCCACGACCAGGACGGCCGCCTCGAGGTCTTCGCCTCCAACGCGAACGGGATCTTCCACCGCTGGCAGACCGGCCCGGCCTCCTGGTCGGCCTGGACGGGCACCGGCGGCATCGCCGACGCCGAGCTGACCACCGCGCGCTCGGTCGACGGCCGGGTCGAGGTCTTCGCGATCAACTCCGCGACCGCGAGCCACTCCTGGCAGACCGGCCCGAACGCCGCCTTCTCCGGGTGGGAGACCTTCGGCGGCGGTGGCACCGAGATCGGCGCGGCCAACAACGCCGACGGCCGCATCGAGGTCTTCGGCACCAGCCACGCCGGTGTCTACCACCGCTGGCAGACCGGCTTCACCAGCTGGGCGGAATGGGCCTGGCTGAGCGACTCGGGTCCCGCGGTCGACTAGGGAGCGGGCGGGGACGAGGGCGCTCGTCGAGCGATCCCGTCCCCTGCCGTCGCGTCACCATCGGAGACGGAGGGGTACCTCAGAGCAGCAGGTCGTACGTGCTCCAGCCGCCGCCGATCCGGGTTCGGGTGCTGAACGGCTTGGCGGCGCTGCCGGTGCCCCGGTACAGCCACAGCACCCCGGCCCGGTCGCAGGCCACCCCGTCCGCCTTGCCGTCATCGGTGAGGTCTCCTGCGACGACGAGTTGGTCGTAGACGCCCCAGCCGCCGCCGACCCGCACCCGCGTGGCGTACGGTGCTGTGCCGTTGCCGGTGCCCCGGTACAGCCACAGCACCCCGGCCCGGTCCCGCGCGAGCAGATCGGCCCGGCCATCACCGGTGAGGTCGGAGCCACCGGCGAGGTGGTTGTAGCCGCCCCAGCCGCCGCCTATCTTCACCCGCGTCTTGAACCGCGCGCTGGTGAAGCTTCCGGTGCCCTTGTAGAGCCAGAGCACGCCAGCCATGTCCCGGGCGAGCAGGTCCACGAACCCGTCCCGGTCGAGGTCCCCGGAGCCGGCGATCCGGTCGTAGGCGTTCCAGCCGCCGCCTACCTTGACGCGGGGTGCGTAGGGCGCCTGGTCGACGAGCTGGCGGTCGTAGTACCAGAGGGTGCCGGACGCGTCGCGGGCGACGACGTCGCCGAGACCACGGGTGACGGCGGACGGCTTCACGTCGGCCCGGTAGTAGAGACCCTGCTTATAGGGGGACAGGGATGTGATCGTGGCGTACGTCTGCCACCCGGCGCCGATCTCGGTTCGGCTGTTGAAAGGGGTGGAGGCGGTGCCTGTGCCGTAGTACTGCCACAGCTTGCCGGATGCGTCACGTGCCAGGAGGCCGTGCCGGGGGAGAACCTTGCTGCCGAGTGCCGCGAACGGCGCGCTCGACTGCACGACGTCACTGGACATGGTCGGGAAGTCGTAGATGTTGTAGCGCGACTGGGCCTGCAGCCGCACGGCCTTCTGTTGCACGGATGCCGTCAGCTCGTAGCTGATCGTGTGCTCACCAGGTTCGACGCGGCAGTCCAGGTTCATCGCGTCGACGATGAGCTGATCCGCACGGTACGAGCAGGACGCCCCGGAGTCGGTGGTGACGTTGCCCAGGGGGATCTTCCCGGGCCGATTCCAGAGCTGGCCTTCGGTGAGCCTGAAGGAGAGGGTCACCCTCCCGGCGTCGACGGCGTGGACACGGAGCTGCTGGCGGACCTTTCCGCCGGAAGGGACATCGGGCAGGTCGAAGAGGACAGTGTTCAGGGCGGCGTGTGCTGCGGTCCTGACCACGACCTTCGCGCTGCCGTGAGTGGCGTCGGCCGGCGTGGCACCGGCGGTGCGAGCTGCCTCGATGCCAGCGGCCAGGTCGCCGCCCCTGGGAACGTAGGCGAAGCCCCAGTGGACCGCGGTGTCCGACGCGTCCGCAGGTACGACGAAGCCGGGGCGCAGCCCAGAGGGACCACACACATAGACGGCGACGAGACCGGCGGCCTCCGTGCAGCCGTTGGCCTGCGCGGTGAATCCCTTCGGGACTCCCGCTCCGTCTCCGGCCGGTCCGGTCAGCGGCTTGGTGGAGAAGGCGATCACGGTCTTGCCGTCGGGGGTGCCGGACTCCACCTGAGGCGCGAGGCGGGGCGCGGTACCGGGAGCCGCGATCTGGTCGTGCGCGGACAGTCGCAGGACGTTGGCGTCGGCTGCGGCCGTGCCGGAGTTCGCGACTGTCGCCACGGTGAGGAGACCGGTGGTGGCGCTGGCGGCTGCTATGCGGCGTGCTGCTCGGTTCATGGATCCTTCTGCGTGTAGTGACGTGTGGAAGGGGATTCTGGCAGCGCAAGGCCCATGTGTCGGCAACTGAGTTGGAGGTCGCGCCAGAGAGAGGCAGGGCGGGCCGCGCCCATTTCGGGAGCGGCCCGCCTTGATGGGGCTATTGGTTGACCAGGGATGGTTAAAAGATGCCGGTGATAGTGGTGGCCCAGCCGCTGGTGCCGGCGAGACGTGGTGTTCCGTGCCGCGTCGAGCCGCCGGGGTAGGTGAGCAGGCAGCCGGTCGGGCACAGCCTGCTGGTCAAGTTGCCCGACGTGTCCATGTATTCGACGGGCGTGTCGGGGTCGGCAGGTGTCGTGGCCCAGATGTCGCCGTAGCTCTCATTGGCCGTGGGTTCGAACTGCTTGAACACCGAAGGTGTGCCCTCGTCGTCGAACGTGACTGCCTTGACGGTTCCCTGGATATTGCCCGGTGAGGTGAGGTAGGGGCGCTGGGTCCAGCCGCCGCTGCCGTATTCCTTCCTGTCCGCGAAGGGGAAGGAGAGGGTGCAAGCGGGGCAGCCGCCGGTGAGCTTACCCGGGTAGAGCCACAGCTTGCCCGTGGCGGGCTCACGACCGACGAGGTCGCCGACACCGTCACCGTTGATGTCATCTACGGCAAGGTTGGTGAAGTCCCTCCACCCACCGGTGCCCAGGACGGTCGACGTCGCACTGAAGGGCGCGGTCTGGTCCTGGCCGCCATCGGCGGCGGCCCTGCCGCTGTAGAGCCGGAGTTCGGCGTTGACACAGCTCGTGCGTGCCTTGGGGTCGTCCCAGATGCATTCGACGGTGATGAGGTCGTTCCCAGGCTTGCCGTCGATGTTGCCGGGCATCACGATCTGGCGCAGGCCGAGCCAGTCTTCCTGAGCCGAGTGGGTGATCTCCTGGCGGGAGTAGACCCAGGGAGAGCCCATTCCGTTGCCCGGGTACAGAAAGAGCTTGTACCTGTACTTGCCGTCGTCATCCTTGACGTAGAGACGCACGAGAAAGTCCTCGTAGCCGTCCGGCCCTCCGGTGGGACTGAGGAGGTTCTGAAGGTCACCACCGTGGGCGATGAGCGATCCGCTCCACCCGCCGGTGCCGACGATCTTCCCTGCCGCAGGGGTTCCGAGAGTTCCGTTGCCCGCGTAGAGCGACAGTTTGCCGTCGGTGTCGGTGGCGACGAAGTCGGCGTATCCGTCTCCGTTGAGGTCTCCACGACGGTCGTGGGGATAGGTGCCTGTCGTGTAGGGGGTGATGCCGGGCTCGTAGACCATCTCGGACTTGGTGGTGGAGAGCTGCACCGCTTCCTTACCGCCGTCGATCGGGGAGTGGTTGTCGGCGGCGTCGTAGGCCACGGCGTAGATGGTGCTGTATGGGGAGGTCGCGGGGGTGAAGGTGACAGTGGCGGTGTTCTTAGCGTCAGTGCCGGCGTTCACCCACGTTCCGTTGGAACAAAGCCCATTGTCGACGGATACGTAGTGGTCGGACCAGCAGTATCCGACCACATCGGCTGTGGGGTGGGTGAGGCGGAGCGTGACAGGCTTGCGGGCCGGGTACAGGTCCTTGGGCCGACGGCTGCCGTCGGGGTTCGTGGTTGTGCCGTCTTCGTCGACGGCGCTGCCGTCGGTGTTGAGGACGGTCACGGGCCCGCTAGGGCCCTTGCTGTCGACGGTGAAGGAGCAGGAAGCAGACGAGGCGCTCGTAGGGCCCTCGTCATCGTCCGCGTACACGCTCCAGGTGTACGTGCCGTCGGTCAGCTTGGCGGGCATGGTCGCGGATGCCCACTGGCCGCTCGTCACCCATTGGTAGTTCATCTTCGGGGCGAAGGAGACGGCCGTCCCACTGGAGTTCTTGACGGAGAAGACGGCCTTGACCTTGCCGCCGTCGGGGTCGATGACTTTAGCGGTGAGCGCGATGCCACTGTTGCCGATGGCGGTGCCGCAGGGGACAGGCTTGTTGCCATCACCCGAGGGGACCCAGGAGCCTTCGTAGGCAGCCGAAGCCTTCACCTGGGGCTTGTAGTTGTAGTCGACTTCAAGGACCGGGTTGTTGCGGAATCGCTTGAAGCTGTTCACGTTGCCGAGGTAGCTGTCCGGGACGCGCAGGCCCAGGACGAGGGTGCCCCAGCTGTTGTCGGCTGCCTGCTGGACGTACTCCTTAAGGGCGGTGCCGGTGAAGTCGTGCCCGGGTTCGTTCTGGGGGCAGTACGTCGCGTTGAAGCCGGGGAAAGAGTTGGACGCGAGCCTGCTGCCCCAAACCTGGGTGCGCCAGGTCGGGGTGGTGCCGATTCCTCCAGCCGACCACAGCTCTACCGGGCCTGTCGTGCTGGCATCGCAGGCCCAGGAGTGCGTCTGGATCACCGCGAACCTGGAGTCGAGGATGGTCGCACCCTCGAGCCCGTTGGTGTTCATGGCGAAGAAGGAACGAGTGTTGCCATCACCGTTGAACCCGATCCGCGGCTCGTCGGCGGGGGTGGAGGAGTTCCAGCCCGCCCCATCGGGGTAGGCGCCATCGGGCGTGGCCGAGTACACCACCGCCCACTTCTCACGGTACCCACCGCTGAAGGGCGGGTCGATGACCAGCGGGAACTGGTCAGCCGTGGCGAGGAGACCCGCGTCCGGGGTCAGAGTAAGCGTGTCACCGCTCACATCCGCAGCAACGGGGGCACTGTCGAGAGACTCGGACTCCGAGGCCTCAACAGAAGTCATCATCGTCGACATACCGGCCGCGGCTGTCTGCTGCCCCTCGGGCGCAGCCGCCGGCTGCTCCCACATCTTGGGTGCGGGCGCGCTGAAGACAATCTCGCCAGCCTCATCCTTCGCCAGGAGCTGGTGGTCGGCGGTCTCGGCGAGGGTGACTCCGTCCGTCTGGACGCCGAGTTCGATGCTGCGGAGGGCCGGGTTAGCGGCAGCTTCGGGGGTGTTGACAACCAGGTGCTGGGCGAATCCGTCGACTTCGGCTATGAGCTTCAGATCGACCCCGGGAAGCACGGAGCGGTACGTTGCGGTATCACCGTTTATTACTGGTTCGGGCAGAGTGCCTGGCCAGGACAGGGCGAGCTTCTTGCCCTCCTTGACCATCGTGGCCAGCGGCTGGGAGCCGCCGCCCGAGAAAGCGATGGAGAACACCGGGGCAGTTGGCGTGACCGATCCGTCGGACTTCTTGACGAGCGTCGTATCGGCCTGACGCCACTGGCCCTCGAACCGTGTCCACTTCGGAGTGGCGTAGGAGCGGCGGGTGGTGGTGCCGTCGGGGTTGGCGAAGAACTCGGCCGTCTCCTCGCGACGCTCGATGATCTCCACGCGCTGGCCCGTCCGTGCGGCCGTAGCGAAGGCTGTCTTCTCGAACTCGGCTTCCGGCGCTGCGGCTCCGCTGGCGGTGCTCAAGGTTGCGGAGGTCTCGGGCAGGGCCGCGGCTGCTGATACGGGCAGCGCCATTGAGGCGGCTATTGCCAGAGCGATCGACCTGCGGCCGCGTCTGGAGGATCTGGTGGTGCTCATGTTCTGTGATGCCTTTCCGGAGGGCGTAGCTCTCTTTACGGGTAAGAAAGCAATCCTGTCTCTCCTGGCGCCGGACTCTATCTCGGGTGCGGATGCCGCGATGCATCGGGATCCCTTTCCGTCGGGCGCGGAGAGAGCTGCGGATGGAAGGGCGGTCTTTACAACTGGAGCAGCTCACTCTGTTGTGGCGCGCCCTGAGAGATGCGGCTTTTGACCCTCGATGGCGCACAAAATGCCTGGTTGGAGGGTTGGTCACCCTTGTCGAGGGTCGTCTTGGATTGGAGGTGTGGCAGGCGTTCATCCGGAATCAGGCTTCACACTTGTGCTTGCCATGTGCGCAGGCTGCGGTGTTGGATGAGGGTGATCATCTGTATTTTTCGTGTTCTAACGGGGTGGGAATTCATATGTTGTTCCGCCATGCCTTCGCCATGCCTTTTTATGGGTGGCCGAAAAGGCGAGCGGCGAAGCAAGTGCAAACCGGGGCGGTCGGGGTTCTCTCCGTAGCCTTGAGCGTTTCTCTTCTCTCCGCACCTGCGTGGGCTGCCCAGGCCGTAGTGCCAAGCCCTCCGCCTGCGCCCAAGACGAAGTCGGTCAACGGCACCGACTACATCCCCACCGGGCTGAAGAGAAGACCCAAAGCGGACCCACCCTGGCAGGTGCCACCGGTCACCTGGCCCACCCCCGCCACGCAGCAGTTCACCGTTGAAACCGGAGAGCAGAGCCATGTGACGGTCGGCGGACTGCCGGTCCGCCTCGGGCGCGCCGCCTCACACGCGAGGAAGGCTGCTGCCGGCTCCGACCGAGTAGAGCTCGCGGTCAAGGATCGAGTCACCGCCCGGAAGGCGGGAGTCGAAGGCGTGCTGATGTCGCTCCGCGCCTTCGCACCGGCGACCGCCTCATCGAACAAGCTCAACGTAGAGATCGACTACACGGCTGTCCGCGGCGCGTACGCGGCGGGATGGTCTTCCCGTCTGCGCCTGGTGACGCTCCCGGCGTGCGCACTCACGACGCCTGAGAAGCCGGAGTGCCGCAAGCAGACGCCGCTGGCAACTGAGAACGACACCAAGAACCACACCCTGAGCTCCACGCTGACGACGACGGGTCCCCCGACCCCTCAGGCGCCGGCGATCGGAGCAGCGGCCAAGACGCCGACCGCGCTGTCTTCGCTCGCGGTGAACACCTCTGGGGCCACGATCCTGGCCGCCACTGCAGGCATCAGCGGCAGTGAGGGATCCTACGAGGCGACCTCACTGGCCACCTCCGGCTCCTGGTCGGCCGGCGGGAACTCGGGCGGCTTCGGCTGGAGCGTGCCGATCGGCGTTCCCACCGCACCCGGAGGACTCGTCCCGAAGATCGCCCTGGCCTACAACTCGTCCGCGATCGACGGACGCACCGCATCGACGAACAATCAGCCGTCCTGGATTGGCGAGGGCTGGGAGTACTCGCCCGGCTTCATCGAGCGCCGCTACGCCTCCTGCGAGAACGACAAGCAGGGCGGCAACAACACTGCCAACACCGGTGATCTGTGTTGGAAGTCGGAGAACGCCACCCTCTCCCTCAACGGCGCCTCCAACGAGCTCGTCTGGGATGCCGCCAAGAGCACCTGGAAGCTCGAAGGTGACGACGGCTCCCGCGTCGAACGCGTCTACGACAGCGAGCCGAACAACTCGGGCGACGAGGACTCCGAGTACTGGAAGGTGACCACAACCGACGGGACCCAGTACTGGTTCGGCAAGAACCGTCTCCCGGGTTGGTCCAGTGGAGAGGCCGAGACGAACTCCGTCTACACCGTGCCTGTCTACGGCAACCACACCGGTGAGCAGGGCCACGCGGACGACTACGCGTCCTCTGCCGAGCAACAGGGCTGGCGCTGGAACCTTGACTACGTCGTCGACCCGCACGACAACGCCATGGCCCTCTACTACACCAAGGAGCAGGGCTTCTACGCACAGAACAGCAAGATCGACGACCCCAAGTCCTACACCCGCGGCGGCTATCTCAACCGCATCGACTACGGTCTGCGCGCCGGCGCCGTCTACAGCACCACCAACCCCGCCGGTCGCGTCACCTTCACCACCGCCCCGCGCTGCACCGCAACGGACTGCACCTTCGACAAGGCGCATGCCACCAACTGGCCCGACACGCCCGTCGATCTGAACTGCACCCCTGGGACCGAATGCCTCCAGGGCGCGCCGTCGTTCTGGTCCAAGCAGCGGCTGACGAGCATCAACACCTTCTCTCTCGTCGGCACTACCCTGCAGCCAGTCGACACCTGGGCCTTGACGCAGTCCTTCCCCGCGACCGGTGACACCTCCACGCCGTCGCTGTGGCTGGACACGGTCCAGCGCACCGCCAAGGCCGGATCCCTCACTGACATCACGCTGAACCCCACCGTCTTCGGCGGCGAGCTGATGGCGAACCGGGTCGATGCCGCCGAGGGCCGGCCTGCCCTGAACCGCAAGCGCATCACCAGCGTCACCAATGAGACCGGCGGTCAGACCCTGGTCACATACAGCCCCGCCGAATGCACTTCGACCGCTCTGCCTGCGGCCCCGGACACCAACACCAAACGCTGCTACCCGTCTTGGTGGACCCCGGACGGCTACGTCGACCCGGTCAAGGACTGGTTCCACAAGTACCTCGTCACCCGGATCGACGAGAACGACACCACCGGCGGCAGCGGCTCCGAGTCGAACGTCACCAGCTACGAGTACGCCAACGGCCCGAACTGGCGTCGCGACAATGACGAGTTCACTCTCGACAAGCATCGCACCTGGAATGACTTCCGCGGCTACGGAACCGTTCGTGCCTATAGCGGCGCCACCAACCGGGTGAAGACCGAGAAGACGTACTACCTCGGCATGGCAGGCGACACCCTCGCCGACGGCAGCCCCCGGCCCGGTTGGGCGATCAACGGCCTCGCCGACCGCGAAGACTTCGCGGGCCGCGTGGCTTCCGATGCCACCTACGACAAGGACGGTACGGGCGGCAAGATCGTCAGTAGGACCACCTACACTCCGTGGGAGTCCGACGGCACTGCCACCCAGACGGTCAAGGGCATCACAGACCCCGACAGGCCGGACGACACTGCCCCGACACTTCAGCCAAAAACCGCGCACCTGGGCGGCACCGCAACAGAGAAGGCCAGCACCCTCCTCGACGACGGCACCTGGCGCACCCTCACCACCAGCCGCACCTTCGACTCGACTTACGGGCTCTTCCTGAAGGAGACCGACGACGGGGCCGGTACGGTCGAAACACGCTGCACCGTCAACACCTACGCAACGCCTGACACGACAAACTGGCTCATCGCATACCCCAGTGAGACCGTCACCACCAGCAACACAAACTGCCTCGCCACGCCTGACCAGGTGACCGGGCACGCGCGTACCTACTACGACAACCAGGTGCTAGGCGCGGCGCCCCAGACTGGCAAGGCCAATCCCACCAAGACAGAGCAACTCTCCGGATACAAGCCCGACGGCAACCCGGATTGGGACACAGTCGTCCAGGCCGGTCACGACGAGTACGGACGCGTCGTCACCCTCAAGGGACAGGACGACCAGCCGGTCACGACTACCTATGCTCCGGCCAACGGTGCACAGCCGACGACTGTCTCGACGACCAACGTCAAGAACCACGTTGTCAGGACCACCTTTGACGGCATGCGTGGTCTCAAGCTGACGGTCAAGGATGCCAACAACCGTACGTCCAGCAGCGAATACGACGCCCTAGGTCGACTGACCAAGGGCTGGAGCACAGGACGCGCCACCACGGAACAGCCCAACGCCACCATCACCTACAACCTCTCCAGCAGCATCCCTTCCACTGTCACCACGAAGAAGCTGTATGAGAACGGGACGTGGGGCACCAGCACCACCTTCTACGATTCGCTCCTGCGCGCGCGCCAGACGCAATGGGACGCCATCGGCACCACTGGCCGAGTCGTCAGCGACACCTTCTACGACAACCATGGCCGCGCCTACCTCGCCAACGCGCCGTTCTACAACAGCAGCGCAGTCTCGAACGCGATGCTGGTCGTCACGCCCAACCAGATCCCGCAGGCCGTGCGCGATGAGTACGACGGTCGGGGTCGTGTGATCGCCAGCATTCAGCTCTCCCTGAATGTGGAGAAGTGGCGAACCAGCACCGCCTACGGTGACTTCTGGACGGCCAGCGTCCCGCCTGCCGGCGGCACTGCCGCTCTCACTCTCAACGATGTGCGCGGCCGTACGGTCGAGGAGCGCCAGTACAAGGACCGCAATCCCCTCATCAACGCCGCGGCAACGCAGTACGAGAAGACCACCCGCACCTATGACAAGGCTGGCCTGCTCGCCGCCGTCACGGACACGTCCAAGCGCAACACCTGGACCTACGCCTACGACCTGCGCGGCCGCCTGACCGACACAACCGACCCGGACAAGGGTGCCACCAACACCCACTACGACCAGCTCGGCCGCGTAGACACCGTGACGGACGCCCGCAACGTCCTCTTCAACACCTACGACGAGCTCGGCCGCAAGACCGGCCTGCGCGTCGGCAAGATCACCGGCACCAAGCTCGCCGAGTGGACCTATGACATGCCCGGCGGTCTTGGGCTGCCAGCCACGTCGACTCGCTATGACTCTTCCATCTCCGCCAACGCCGAGTACAAGACCGCGGTCAGAGGTTACGACGCCACCGGGCAGCCCACGGGCACCACGGTGACCGTCCCGTCGGTGGCAGGAGAGGAACTGCTTGCGGGAACCTACACAGTCGCCACCACATCCTCTCCGGTCAGCGGCCTGCCGGCGACCGCTGCCTACAGCACCACCAACACCAACGCCACCGTGCACCTTCCTGCTGAGACCGTCACCAGCCATTACGGCGCGCAGGACATGCTCGGTCTTGTCGACGGCACTCTCAGCCAGGTCTACCTCCGCGGCGCCGGCTACACCCCGTTCGGAGAGCTCGCCCAAGCCCAGCTCGGCAACCTCGGCAAGCTGGTCACCCAGACGAACACCTACGAGGCGTCTACCCGGCGCCTGATCACATCCAAGGTCGACCGCGAGGCGGCGGGCCCCGCCACCCCATCCAGCATCACCTACAGCTACGACCCGGCCGGCAATATCACGTCCATCCGTGACGCCCAGGACGACGGCGCCTCCCTGGACCAGCAGTGCTTCGCCTACGACTGGGCTCGGCGCATCACTGAAGCCTGGACCACGGGCGATGCCTGCGCCACCAAGCCCGTTAACGGCACTGGCACCCCGAACCTGGGTACCGTCGAACCGTATTGGACCAGCTGGACCTTCACCGACACCGGCCAGCGAGCCACGGAGACACTCCACAAGGCCGGCACGATCACGGCCAACACCACTCGCACCTACGCCTACCCCCCCACCGCTGGTGCCGCCCAGGCCCACGGTGTTCGCACCGTCACTGCCACAGGCGGCGTAACGGGAACAGACACCTACACCTACGACGACACCGGCAACCTCATCAAGAAGGCCCCCGCTAACGCCGGACCGGTCCAGGACCTGACCTGGAACGAAGAGGGCAGGCTCGCTACCTCCACGATCTCGAGTAACACGACGTCGTTCCTGTACGACGCCGAGGGAACTCGGATCGTGAAGCGAGACCCGACCACCACCACGCTCTACCTGCCTGGTGGCCAGGAACTCGCCCTCACCCGAAAGGTCGGCACCACTCCGGCAAAGATGGCCGGCGGCACCCGGTACTACAACGTCCCCGGCGGCTCCGCCATCCGCACCAGCAACGACGGTAAGGTTCGCCTCCTCGTTGCCGACCACCACAACACCAACACCCTCTCCTTCAGCGCCGCCACCCTCACCTTCAACCGCCGCAGGACTCTCCCCTACGGCGGACAGAGGGGAGCGGCACCGGCCTTCTGGCCCGGCCAGAAGGGGTTTGTCGATGGCGACATCGACTCCACCACTGGCCTCACCCACATAGGCGCCCGCGACTACGACACGAGCCTCGGCCAATTCATCAGCGCCGACCCGCTCTTCGAAATCGACAAGCCTCAGACCCTCAACGGCTACAGCTACGCCGCGCAGAACCCCATCACCTTCTCCGACCCCACCGGACTCGGCACCGACGACGGTACGGGCCACACCGAACGGCCTGGCAAGAAGACGGGCGAAGGAACCGGAGTGCCTCGCGGCACCAACGCCGGTACGAATAGCAACGGCTCTGGGGGGTCGGGTGGCAGCGGCGCCGGCCAGCTCGGAGACTCAGGAATCTACCTCCCCGTCGAAGACGACGAAGAAGCTCCTGATGGATTCTTCGCTACGTTTAACGCGGAACTCCCCAAGCGGACTGCCCAGTGGAAGAAGGAAACCGGGGACGACAAGCTCCCACGTGACCAGATAGCCGCCCTGGGGATGGAAGTCTGCTCCGATCTCGGTACCTGCACCGACGCACAGATGGGGTACCTGTACGACGTCTACGTGACTCCCATCCTGCAGGAAGCGCCAGAGTGGGCGCTGGGAGGAGGACGCGGCGTAGCGGCTGGCCCTGGGCTTAGCAGAGTTATCGAGTCCATCAAGGAGCGCAAGGCGAAACTTCGTGCAGAGGTTTGCCCCGGTAACAGCTTCACGCCTGACACTCTCGTTCTGATGGCAGACGGGACAGTAAAGAAGATCGAAGACGTACGGAGGGGGGATCGAGTTGTAGCTACTGATCCCGAAACCGGCGAGTCGCGACTCGAAGAAGTCACGGCTGAGATCAAGGGGCATGGAACCAAGAAGATGGTGAAGATCACCATCGACATCGATGGTGACCACGGTGCAGCTACAGCATCCGTCATGGCGACCGACGGACACCCCTTCTGGGTCCCGGAGCTCGGTGAATGGGTCGAAGCCACCGATCTTCAGGAAGGCAGCTGGCTTCAGGTAGCGAGAGAGGGGAGTTACGTCCAGGTAGAATCCATCAAGCGTTGGACTGCGGTCGAAGCGACGGTGTACAACCTCTCCGTCGAAAACCTCCACACGTACTATGTACTCGCTGGCACCACGCCCGTCTTGGTGCATAATGCGGGCAAGCGTGGCACCTGCGGACCTGGCGACGTTCCCAACATTGTCCATGACGGCGTCGATGACATCGTCAATAATGGACGCCCCCCGCGACTCACACCCCAGGGTGACGTCGATACATTCACCGTGCGCCCCAATACGCCACCTGCTATAGCCAGGAAATGGGGCGGCGCAACCATCTATGACATCCCAGGTGGCGGTAACAGATACCGCATCCTGGTCAACAAGCACGGTGATATGGGCTGGGTTGACAATCACGATTACACCAAGATCAAGCCGTACTTCCCGCGTCCATAGTTTTCAGTAAAGCGGCGACGGGCTCCGGAGTGATATCCGGAGCCCGCCTGCTATGCTGCGCTGGTGTAATGTTTGACTGGCAGGGTATTGGCTCGGAGGCTCTTTGTGAATGACCAGAAGCTGTCGGAAGTGTTGGTGCAGGCTGGGATCCGGTTTCGGGGCATCTATGAGACGCCGGCGACGCTACCTGTCAGGGCTGCTTGGATCGCTGTGAGTTGCGGGCGTAGTGACGGTCGGCGCGACATTATTCTTGACGCCAGCGATGCAGATGTAGTCAGTAATGCAAATTCTAGTTGGTTTGGCTTGGCTAGTGAGAGTGGCCTGTTTGGTGGGCCGGACAGAGAATTCCTACTGGGGGTCGACCTTGCCGATGATGAATCGGCATCCATTCTTCGATGGGCTAAGGTTGAATTGATGGAAGACTGGGACATTATGGGGAGTGGTGCGGCTGGCGGAATGCTTGGATCGGGGGCGGGGAAACCTGAGTTTGTGATGATGTCAACCAGTGGGGAAGTCGTATTGCGGGGAACGACCTGGGAGGATGCAATTGGTGTCCTTGCGGTCCCCATGCCTGGTCGCGTAAAGCTAATTAGGGAATACGTTGAGCGACTTGCTTCGAATTCGAGATCTGATTTCCATGAGCGTCGCTCTGCTTCCGAATGGCTTCATTGTCTCTAAGTGAACCTTTTTCATCTTGCCCCTGAAGAGCTCGTAACACGATCATGAGCTGTGCTTCTCGAGGCGTCTCCAGCAGATAAGGCTGCAGGCGAGGGAGACCAAGGCGTCGTGGAGTTCGGTTCGCCGTTCCCAGCGGACGGCGAGGCGTTTGAACTGGTGCAGCAGGGCGAAGGTCTGCTCGACGACGTAGCGGAGCTTGCCCAGGCCCTCTATGTTCGGGGCGCCTCTGCGGGAGATGATTGGCAGGGTCCGGCGTTTGCGTAGTTCGAGGCGGTGGGGGTCGGAGTCGTAGCCCTTGTCGCCGAGCAGGGCTTCGGGGCGTCGGCGGGGCCGGTCCGGGTGGCCGGCGACGGGCGGGATGCCGTTGACCAGGGCGAGGGTCTGGGCGGATGTCGTTGACGTGGGCGGCGGTAGTGATGACCTTCAGCGGGGTGCCGCGTCCGTCGCGGACCAGGTGGTGTTTGCTGCCCGCCTTCCGCCGGTCGACCGGCGACGGACCGGTGTCGGCTCCCCTTTTTTTCGCGCGAATGTGGGAGCCGTCGACGCACGCTCTGGACCAGTCCAGCTCGCCGGCCGCGTTCAGCTCGGCGAGCAGGATCCGGTGCAGTCGGTCGAAGACCCCGGCCTTCTGCCACCCCTCAAGCCGCCGCCAGCATGTCTGGCCCGATCCGAATCCCAGCTCCAGCGGCAGCAGTTGCCAGGCGATGTCGTTGCGGAGCACGTACAGGATGCCTTGCAGGCACAGCCGGTCCGGCACCGGCCGCGGGCCGGGAGCCTTCTTGGGCCAGGGCGGCAGCAGCGGCTCGATCAGCGCCCACAGGTCATCGTCCACGATCCACGGCCGGGTACTCACGCCATCCCGAACGGCCGAATCGTCACACCGGTCACGGCCGACCAGGAGCATTCAGCAAGATCGTGTTACAAGCTCGAAGGGCTATAAAAGCTGGTCAACTGGGGTGGTGACGCAGCAGAGCCCCCGGTCGTTGGCGGTGTTGATTCCACTCGACACTGCCGACAGTCCGGGGGGCCCTGTTGGTTCCGTATCCTTCCATGCTCGACGTCCTGTACGAGCTGGTCGAGTATGTTTCCTGGCTGATCTACGCCCGAAGGCGTGAATTGAACTCGCCATGGAGACAGAGCTTCGGCGTAGTCGCGTGACGCCCAGTTTGTGATCACTTGAGGCCGAGGAGCGCGAGGGGGCGACGGGGGTCGCGGGCGTTGTGGTGGAGGCCGGCCGCGATGTTCTTCGCTCCGGCTGCCCGGAGGGCTCCGATGGCGAGGTTGCGCCAGGTGGCCATCGCCCGGGGCGCGTTGTCGGTCCGCCCAGTTGTGAGGTGTCCTCGGCGAAGGTGGTGTCGCGGACGTGGTGCAGCGCCTCGATCCTCCAGTGGTCGCGGACGAGCCGGGCCAGCTGGGACGGGGCGGCCTGCTCGGCGGTCAGGCTGGTGACGGCATAGACCGTCTTGACGGTGGTTCTGCCGGTCTTGCGATCGGTGCGGCGGCGCTTGATCTGGACGGCCTGGCGGGCTCCGGGGAAGAGAAGGTTGTTCACTGTGGCGGCCTTGATCCGGCGGATCTCCGCGCGTCCGTGGCCGACGCCCTTGGTGCGGCCCTGGAGTGGGATGTCCTTCCAGGGAAGGAACTGGAGCTGTCGGCGCAGTTTCTTCTGGTTGCCCTTGACGATCACGATGTAGTGCGCCGCGCGGCCGAGCAGGTAGTCGGCGTGCTCGCGCTGGGTGTGCATGGCGTCGCTGGTGACCATGACGCCGGCCAGGTCGGCGACGGTGTCCAGCAGGGGCTGGAAGCAGGTGATCTCGTTGGTCTTCTCGCCGACGTCCATCTGGGCAAGGACCAGGCCGGTGGTGTGGTCGAGTGCGGCAAGAAGATAAATCTTCCGGTCCTTCGCCTTGGCCGCGCCTCGCTGACTCTTGCCGTCCACGGCCAGGCCGCGCAGCCCGGCGGCCCCGGTCGCCTTCGGGCGGCGGTCCGCGAGCCAGCTCCCGACGGCTTTGTCCAGTGCGTCACCGTCGACGCGGGCCAGCAGCCGGCGGACCGTGGTCTCAGCAGGCAGGACCCGCCTGGGCAGAAGCGGATCGGGGCGGGTGCCGACCTGTTCGAGCACGTGCGCCGGGGCGTCGGCGATCCACTCAGCGACCGCGAGCAGCGAGGTCGCTCCCGCCAGCACCGCGCACGCGGTGAGTGCGAGCACGACGGCCAGGCGGTGGCGCACGCCGCATGGATCACGCGGGTCCGGCACCTCAGCCAGCCGCTCCAGCAGGCCCGGGACCTCCTCGGGTCCGGCCTGCGGACTCTGGCGCAGTTGGTCAAGGGCAGGCGGGATCAGCGATGATGCGTCTGCAGGCACGGTCTTCCACTCGGATCACGGGGCGTAGAGAACTCCATGATCTTGGAAGCCGTGCCTGTCAACGTTCCGAGAGCCCCGCCGAGCTGGCAGATCGCCACGAACCGGGCGACACGCGACTACGCCGAAGCCCTGGCCATGGAGACGGCTCGGTTGCTTCAAGCAGGCTCTCCTCACGCTGGCTCATCTGCGTAAGAACGAGACGTTTGCCCAGCTCGCGGCCGGCTTCGGCGTCTCGACTGCAACTGCCTGGCGGTACGTCGATGAGACCCTGAACGTCCTTGCCGCCTGGACACCAGGCCTGCACGAGGCTCTGACCGGCCTGGGCGAGGGCGACTTCGTCATCGTCGACGGGACCCTGATCCCTACCGACCGCATCGCCGTCGACGAACCGTACTACTCCATGAAGCACCGAAAGCACAGCATGAACGTGCAGGTCATCGCCCGGCCCGACTGGCCTAACGCCGACCAGCTGACGCCAGAGCATCCGGATCTGCGAACGCCATGGGTCAGATCCTTGTCGGCCGTGCGCACAAGGGAGCCAGGTAGCCCCACCAACCGCATAGGCTGGTCTTCTTGTAGGGCGCGGGGACCGGCCTACAAAAGGGACGCCTCGTGACCGCGCTCGCCAACATCCCCGAACAGCTCATCCCGCTCGCCGTGCCCATCTCGGAGCTGACCCCCTACTACCGCAACCCCCGCACGGGCGACCTTCCGGCCATCGCCGAGTCCCTCACCATGAACGGCCAGTACCGCGCCGTCGTCGTCAACAAGGGAACGCACACCGGCCGCCCCAACGAGATCCTCGCGGGGAACCACACCGTCGCTGCCGCGCAGCAGCTCGGCTGGGAGCAGATCGCAGCCACCTGGGTCGACGTCGACGACGAGGCCGCCGCGCGCATCGTCGTGGTCGACAATCGGACCAACGACCTCGCCGGCTACGACACCGCCCTGCTCGCCGAAGTCCTCTCCGAGATCCCCGACCTCGGCGGCACTGGCTACGACCGCGAGAGCGTCGACCGGCTCCTCGACGACACCTCCCTGCCGGAGACCCTGGAGCTCACCTCCGACGGGGCGGGCACCGGCGCGGCCGCCACCGTCGATTACCTCCAGTGGGGCTACCTCCAGTGGCAGTCCAAGCGCGTGCGCATCACGGCCGAAGAGGTCGAGGCCCTGGACGCCATCTACACGAAGTTCGTTGACGACACCAACAGTGACATGGGCTTCGGCTGGCACGTCCTTCAGCAGGCCCACCGGGAGGGCGAGTCCGCATGAGCAAGGTGCCCACCACGACGTTTCACGAGTCGTATCCGCTCGACCAGCTCCGCCCCGCCGACTACAACCCGCGGCGCCTCAGCGAGAGCGCCTTCATCCGGCTCCAGGCATCACTGCGCCGGCACGGCGTCGTCAAGCCGGTCATCCTCAACGCAGACGGAACCCTTGTCGCAGGTCACCAGCGAACCAAGGGGCTCAAGGCGATCGGCCTGACCCACACGCCCGCGGTCATGCTCGGCTCGAAGGTCCGCCTCCAGGACGAGATCCAGTTCAACCTGCTCCACAACCGCGTCGAGACCGAGGCCAGCGTCGTTTACGCCGACCCCGGCGAGCTCGGCGCCTGGTCCTGGATCCCCTGGCAGTCCATCCGCGTCGCCGAACGCAAGAACCTCTCCTTCGTCAACGCGATCGGGCACATGGCCGCCGGCCACGGCCCGTGGGGAAGTGTCGTCATCGATGACCAGGGCCGCATCGTCCTCAACGCCGAGTACGCCGTCGTCGCGTCCATCAACCGCTTCGACCTCCTCGCCTGGACCGTGCCTTCCTCTGAGGCCGCGCAGCTGCACGCCGACCTCACCGGCGAGTACGGCGTCTACGACTGGACAGCCATCGAGGGCAAGGCCCCTGTCTGGAACCAGCACATCGTCCAGCCCAAGAGGCTCCGGCAGTTCTCCTCCAAGGCCAAGGCCGGGAAGCTCGCCTACGGCTCTGAGACCTGGGACCAGCTCGTCACCCCTTGGCTCAAGCCCAGCCATCGCGTCGTCGACTTCGGCGCCGGATACGGCGACTACGCCAAGCACCTGCGCGCCAAGGGCTTCAACATCCACGATTACGAGCCCTACCGCTGCCGTGACGGTTCCTACGCCGTCGACATCCGGGCCGTCGTCGGCATGCTCCGCGACATCGACACCGACATCCAGGCCAACGGCCTGTACGACGTCGTCGTCCTCGACTCCGTCATCAACGCCACCACCAGCCTCGACTACCAGCACTGGGTACTCACCACCGTCAACGCCCTCTGTGCCGCTGACGGCGTGGTGTGCCTCGGGACCCGCAGCCTCGGCCGCGAACTCCGCGACGAGCAGGCCAAGCGCGTCACCTCACAGACCGCCACCACGAAGATGAGCTTCCTCGACGAGGACAACGTCGAGATGAACTTCGTCAAGGGGAAGTGGCAGAAGCTCCGCTTCCACACCCCCGAAAGCCTCGAACCCCTGCTCCGGCGCTACTTCGAGGACGTCAAGGTCACCGACCTCAGCGAGTCCAACCTCAAGGCCACCTGCCGTCGCCCCATCCCCCTCCCGAAAGGGGAGTACGAAAAGGCCTTCGAGGAGGAATTCAATATGCCTTACCCGAATGGCTTCCGGCATGACAGGCATCTGGAGTTGGTGGGAAATTTGATAAAATTGGTTATAGAGAGAAATCTTTCTCTCGGAAATTGAGAATTCGGTGGGGAGCTCATGTCGGAACGAATAAGGGTGGGAATCGAGGCGCGTTCCCTGTACCACATCATGTGGCTCGCAGGGGTGCGCCACGTGGCCCTCGACCAGCACTGCCTGCGGGCCTTCGGGCAACCGGACCGCCCGCGGGTCGACCCGAAGCGCCGGCACCAGCTCGTCGAACTGCCGGCGGCCAACCAGCCGCTCGCCTGGTACCTGTGCGCACTGCCCAACCCCTGGAGGTGGAGCGACAACGCCCACCTCGCCTTCGAGGCCGCACCGGGGGAGGACTGGGAAGGGCCCGCCCTAGTCCCCGGGCTTCAGGTCCGGCTGGAGAATGCTCGCCC
This sequence comes from Streptomyces sp. NPDC059695, assembly GCF_042733785.1. Taxonomy (NCBI): domain Bacteria; kingdom Bacillati; phylum Actinomycetota; class Actinomycetes; order Kitasatosporales; family Streptomycetaceae; genus Streptomyces; species Streptomyces sp. NPDC059695. Next base: position 63,255 of record NZ_JBHWFF010000021.1, read on the forward strand.
CATCACCGGATGGGGCGAGCGCGACATCCCCGCTACTGAACCCCGGCGCAACTCCGTCCGTTTCCGAACCTGCCGCAACTACCAGTTCGCCTGGTGGCTGCGCGCCCACCGGAACGCGCCGGACGCGCCGCCCGAATTCATCCCGCCGAAGAAACCTGGCGAGGGTGAGCAGATGGCGCTGATGTGACACGAGAGCCCGCGCCTCAGTTTCCTGAGGCGCGGGCGCGTCGTCAGTCGCGGTTGCGGAACCGACGAATAGCCTCACGAATCCGCTCGGCGACCTCGACCAAGGTCACGACCAGCTGCTCGAACTCGGTGGCGAGCTTGGTGACGGCCCAGAAGGTGAGACTGAGGGCCCCCGCGAGTGCGAGTGCCCAGATGATGTACGCGTCCACTGACGGACCTTTCGAGACGGGGTGCTGCCCCGCCTCGAACCTCAGGCAGGACAGCGAGTTGGAATGGGCGAAGTTGCGAAGCCCACTCCAGGTGCGCGCGGCACGGTGGTTGCGGCAAGGCGGGCCACGCCGCACGGGGCGTTAGCCCGGTGAACCGGCACGCGTCCGGCCGGGATCGGCTGGACTCCGAGAAGAGAGGCGAGGTACAGCAGAGCCAGTGCAGCGACCGCACGCCAGGCCGCTTCAAGGGAGGCCAACTGCTCCGAGGAGCAGTCCCCGTCGTCGTACCGCGCGAACTCGTACCCGCCTGAGACCAAACCGGACCTGATAGACGGCGTAGCTTCACGATCGCAGTGATCGTGCGGCGGTACTTCGGGCTCGGCGGACAGCCAAGCTGGCTCACCCATAGACCAGCGGAGACGCCCAGGAGTCTCGACGGTCTCCTGGAAAGCCCGATGGACTTTCCGGAGATCCCAATGGTCAGCGAACCGCGTGGCCACCATGGCCATTTGAAGAGCCTGGAAGACGGCGGACTTCCCGGAGGAGTTCGTTCCGACCAGGATTCCCTGCGGCTCAATCGGCTTGGAGCTGAGGATCCGCACATTGATGAACTCGGGCACCACCCCCGTGGGGGTGTACCTGTACGGCGCCTGGAGGCCGCCCGCTGAGTCAATGCGCACGAGGGAAGGCTAGCGGTAGCCACGAGGCGTCGTGGCCGGTTCGGCAGGATGAGGGATCATGAGTTTGGGCGCGGGGGCGCACCCGAGCCGTGAAGGACCCCGACGTGGGACGCCCCGACAAGGCCGCGCGTGCGGCCATCGCGCGCCGCCGCTCGGACGCCATCGACCTCCGCCTCGCCGGCGTGGACTGGCTGACGATCGCCCGCAAACTCGCCGCCGACCCCGCCGTCAACAGCGACGGCATCGCCTACCCACAGGGGTACGGCATCGACCGGTACCGGAAGAAGCAGGACCCGCCCAGCGACGAAGCCCTGATCCACGCCGCCTGCCGCGACGTCCGACAGGCCCTCGCCGACCGGCGCGCCGAGCTGAAAGACGACGTTGACGAGCTCCGCGCCCTGGAGGCCGACCGTCTCGACCGGCTGTTCTTCGTCGCCTACAAGAAGGCTGTCCGCGACCAGGACCTCGCCGCCGTCGACCGCACGCTACGGATCATGGAACGCCGCGCCCGGCTCCTCGGCCTCGACATGCCCGCCCGCACCGAACTGTCTGGCCCCGACGGCGGCCCGGTCCAGGTCGAGAGCACCACAGTGGACGAGCTGGAGAAGCTGATCGCGCTCACCGACCCGGACACCAAATGAGGGCCCGGGACACCGCGAGCGTTGTAGCACGCTACAGGACGCTGCCGTCGGCGCAGCGTCGCTCCATAGCCCGCTCCGCCTCCCCGGAGCTGCGGGCCGAGCTCGTGCGCGCCGAGCGGCAGCTCGCAATGGATCGCTCCCCAGGGGCGCTCGCCGCCGTGCTCACCGGCGGCCGTGAGATGCAGGCCCCTCATCTCGGCCTGATCGACCAGGCGTTCATTGACATGGCCGAGGGCCGATGCGACCGCGTCATGCTCACCATGCCCCCGCGGCACGGCAAGAGCCGACGCGCCTCGCGCTGGGCCCCCCTGTGGTATCTGCGCCGCAACCCCGGCCACCGCCTGATGATCGCCAGCTACTCCGCCGACCTCGCCGACGACCACGGCCGGTGGATCCGAGACGCCATCCTCACCTGGGGCGACGACCTCGGCCTCCAGCTCAAGCCCGGCAGCCAGGCCGCCAACCGCTTTGACATCGTCGGCGGCGAAGGCGGACTGCTCGGGGCCGGCCTCGTCGGCGGCCTGACCGGACGCGGCGCGCACATCGCCATCGTCGACGACCCGGTCAAGGACATGGCGGACGCCGACTCCCCGACCATGCGCAGACGGGCCTGGGACTGGTGGACCTCCGTCATCCAGACCCGACTCGAACCCACCGGCGCCATATGTCTGATTCAGACCCGCTGGCACGAAGACGACCTCGCCGGACGGATCCTCGCCGCCGAACGCGACGCCTGGCGCGTCATTGACCTCCCCGCCCTCGCCGACAGCCCGGACGATCCCCTCGGCCGCGCGTCCGGAGAGGCCCTGTGGCCCGAACGCTTCGACGCCGCTCACCACGCCAAGACCCGCAAGCGCGTCGGCGAACGCGTATGGGGCGCCTTGTACATGCAGAAGCCGCGCCCGCCCGCGGGAGGCGTATGGCAGCGCGACTGGATCGACAGCGCCCGCATCAACGCCGTCCAGTTCTCCGGCCTTGATATGGCACGCATCATCGTCGCCGTCGACCCCGCCGGCGGTGAGAGCACAGTTGGCGACGAGACCGGCATCGTCGGCGTCGCCCGCGACTTCGACCGCCAGCTCTACGTCCTCGCCGACCGATCCGGCTCGATGGGCGCCAACGACTGGGGCCTCGCCGCCTGCCGCCTGGCCCTGGAGCTCAAAGCCGACGCCATCGTGGTGGAGAAGAACTACGGCGGCGACATGGCGCGCCAGGTCGTCGTCCAGGCATGGGAGCAGCTGCGCCGCGACGGCGTCACCAAGGGCTTGCTTATGCCGATGATCCTGGAGGTCACCGCGAAGGTCGGCAAGCGCCTCCGCGCGGCGCCCGTGGCCCAGCTGTACGAGCAGCAACTCGTCCACCACGTCGGCGAGTACACCGAGCTGGAAGACCAGATGGTCACCTGGGTCGAAGGGATGGACAGCCCGGACCGTATGGACGCCGCCGTGCACGGCCTCACAGAACTGGCCGACCCGGACCAGCTCGACACCCTCCCGCCCGGCTCCGACGACGACCGCTTCGACGGGCGAAGGTGATACCCCGGACGCCGGCAGACCCTACCCTCCCTCCATGACAGACATAGATCGGCGTCGTCGGCGCCGACGCCTGCTGCTCGTCCTGGCCCTCCTTGCCACGGTCAGCGGCCTGGTGGTGCTCACTGCCCGGAACGAGCTCGGGACGGACCGGGCCAGCGCCATCGCGGCGTTGCTCAGCGTCGTAGCCGCCGCAGCCGCGTGGGAGGCGACCGGCCGCGCGAGCGACACGGCCGAGGAAGCCAGGCGCACGGCCGAGATTGTGGCCCGGATCGAGCGGGACAGGTGGCACGCGGAACTCACCCCGCAGTTCAAGTTCACCCTCACCAAGGAGGGCGACCGAGCGGCCAAGCTCCTCGTGCACCTCGCTGGCCCGGATGCCCTCAGGCACTTGGACTCCGTGACCGTGAGGATCGGGGACGACGACTACGACCACACCCCGACTCAGCAGCGGCTCGGGTACACCAATCCGATCGGGCCCACTCCGGAGCAGATCACCGCCCACGTCTGGGGGCCGTTCCGCCTCCGACCCCGGATCAACGAGGCCGACGAGCACGGTCGCGAGCTGACCTTCCCCGACCTCCACGTAGGCCGCGGCCGGCCGCTCGCGCTGGACCGGACGATGCCCGGCGCGTGGATGGAGGGCACGACCTACGACTCCTGGCAGCAGCAGTACGAGGGGCACCCGCTACGGCTCCTCTTCACCTGCTGCCGGGGCGATGAGACGTGGCAGATCACCCGAACCGTCGACAACCCGGACTGGCGCCCAGCAGAACCCTCTTCCACCTAGCCGGGACCGCGTCCAGACCCTCGTGCCCCAATACGGCCCCATGAGGAAACAGCCCGTCCGTGAAGGGGTCTTGGTAGCCTCGCGATCATGAGATCTCGGGGGAGCTGGTCCGCTACGGCGTGCGGCGTCCTGCTGGCTGCTGTCTGCCTCGGCGGTTGCGCCACGGGAGACAACCCGCCGACCGCCGATCAGCAGCGGGACGCGCATCTCGACCGCGTACGGGACGCCTACCGACTTGGGCGCAGCGCAGGACTGGAGCTGCAGGAGCAGAAGATTGCCGACGGCACGCCGTCGGCCGCCTCCAGTCCGAGCGAGGAGGAATGCGCGGCGCGGTGGATCCAGCTCGGCGAACGCGAGCAGACACCAGGCGACCGGGCGGGGTTCGTCGCCGCCTGCGCCTCCTTCCCGCAGCCGGGACTCCCTGGGTACGACGAGGCCGTAGCTGAAGCCACGGCTGACTGAAACGAAGCCGGTATAAGTCGGTCAATGTCATAGGCCCTCAGTACAGTCCCTCACCACACAGGAGGAGGACTGCGTTGGCTGGCGGCAACTTCTATGACCGGGCTGATGAGCCTGCACTGCTGTACGTGGTGCGACATGAGCAGCTGGATGCCCTCAAAGTCGGGGTCGTTACTCAGGGGTCTCGTGCTCTAAGGCTGGGCGCTCACACACGGCGGGGCTGGACTACTGAGCTGACGCTTGACTTCACATCTGGGCATCAGGCACTACAGGCTGAGCGGGCCGTTGTTCGATTTCTGCGTGACTGTGGGGCAACGGACCTCTTGCCTCAGGGAGAGATGCCGCAAGGCGGATACACGGAGACCGTCGCCCGGGCTGCCCTAGTGGATCTCGACCGAGATCTCCTAGTTGATCTCGCGCGCGCGGCGGGTCGCATCGTGCGTAAGGCGGCCTGCCCGATCAACCGGTTCTTCCGTGACGTCGGTGAGGTCGCTGCGTCTCTCAAAGCCATGATTGACGCTGGCAAAAAGGAGGACGCCCGAGAGCCGCTCCTTGAGCTCTTGGGTGCCCTCATGGAGTTCGAAGCCCGCTTGGATGAAGCGTGGGGCGAGGGGTGGGGCAAGGTGTAGCAGCTTCCGCGTACGCTGATCACCGGCGCGGGGCCGACTGCCTGGAGGGGCATTGTGGGCCTGCGCGATCTCATCACCGACGCCTGGAGCTGGCTGGACTACAAGCCGGTCATGGCGGACCCGCGGCGGCCCGGCCGGAACGCCTGGGCGGACCTGACCTCGTCCTGGATTCCTGACGAGGATCTGCGTCGTCTCGCGGCATACCGGCTGCTTGCTGCCTACGACTCGAACCAGGCCGGCCAGCTTGCCGCGCTGAGCGGCGACGACGACAGCGGCGCGGAGCGTCGGGAGCTGGGTGACCCGTCGAAGATCGTGGACACCACCCTCGGCTACCTCCTTGGCTCCGAGCAGACCATCAGCGTCGCCGGCGCCGAGCACGCCGACGACGAGCCGTCCCCGCAGGCCGACGCCGCGCGCACCGTGCAGGAGCTGCTGCGGTCGTGGGCCGAGAAGGAGTTGCTGCCGCTGCGGGTCCAGCAGGCCGAGCGCAAGGCGATCCTCCTGGGCGACGGGGTCTTCACCCTGGCCTGGGAGCCGGGGAAGGGCCGCGTCCTGCTGCGCACCTGGGACCCGGGCCTGTACTTCCCGGAGTGGCCGGAAGACGGCGAACAGGACGGCGCTGAGTTCCCGATGCGTGTCCACCTGGCGTGGGAACTGCCCGAGGATAAGCGCCGGGGCTTGAAGACCCGGCTACGGCGCATCACCTACGAACTCGCCCCGATCGGCCCTGCCAGCCGTCGGGCCACAGACAAGAGTGGCGGCGCAGTCCGCGAGTTCCTGTACGACGAGGCCGGGACGCCGGTTCTGGTCGGGGGCGATGAGCGTAACGAGGACAGCGGTGTCATTACCCGCACATACCCGTGGGCACCGACCAGGCCGAGCCCGTGGACGTGCTGGCTCACGGACGCCGAATGGGACCTGGGCGACCTCCATCACGCGGACCTGCTCTACGACCTGCCGCTGCACAAGGCTACCTACCGTGTCCGCTCGGACGGCGAAGTCCTTGACCGCCTCGACCTGCGCTGCGACTTCATACCTCTGGTCCACATCACGAACTCCATTCCCACCAGCGGCGAGCACTGGGGAAAGCCGACCATCGCCACCGTGCTCCAGGGCCTCGACGAGCTGGCGGCCACTGACACCGACAGCTCCGGCGCCTCCGCGACGACTGGCTCCCCGATCATCGGCCTGTCAGGGGCCCGCCTTCCCATCGACCGCGCGACCGGACAGCCGCTGCCGGTGAAGGTCCGGGCCGGGACGGTGTGGCAGCTCAATGAGGGCGGCCGTATGGATGTCCTCGACACCTCCGCACAGCTTGCGGAACTCCGGGCCCGGGTCGACCACCTCATCGACCGCGTTGCTGCGAACTCCCGCCTCACCGCCGCCGGCCTCGGCGCCCTCGCCCGCACCGCCCTACCCTCCGGCTACGCCCTCCAGCTCGCCTTGGGCCCGCTGGACTCGCTGATCGCGGCCATGCGCCTGGCCCGCACCCACAAGTACGCCGTCCTGCTGCGGATGGTGCAGAGGCTCCACCAGGCCGGGCAGGCAGAGGGTTGGGCCTGCGGGGGAGTCGCTGCCCGCGCGCCTCACGTGGGAGCCCCACACCCCCACCGACCGTGCCGCGGTCCTGGACGAGGTGGTCAAGGGAGTCGGCGCCGGCGTCGTGTCCGTGGAGACCGGCGTGAAGATGCTCGTTGACGCCGGATACCCGATCGACGACCCGCAGGCCGAGATTGCGCGTATCCAGGCCCGAGCGTTTGAGTCTGCCGCCCGTCTTGCTGACGCCACCGGGGACAACGCAGCCGTCCGTGCCTATCTCGGATTGCAGAGCCCGAGCGACGACATTCCAAGGGTGTCGATGCCCGAGGGGCGGCGTACGTGATTGCGCTCCTCCGAAGAGCGTTGAGTCGGGTGAGGGTCTGCCTGTGCCGCACATGTGCCTCACCTATGCCGCGTTCCTGCCGCGTGGTTGCATCTAGCTGCCGTAATGTTGCCGCCACCTTGCCGTGTGGGCTATGTTCTCGATCGTGGTGACGCTTGCAGCGTCTGGACCGTGGAGGGAGGGAAATAAAGATGGCTGTTGAGGGTGTGCCCGACTGGCGAGATGCAGGGCCGGGCCTCCTAAAGCGCATCGGCGCCTACCTCGCGTCAGAGGTCGGCGAAGGGAACACCGTCTCAGTTGGGGCCCTCCATGAGGCGTTTCCTGACCCCAATGCCACCAGGCGACTTCGAGACCTTCGAACCTACGGTTGGGAACTCGACCGGGTGGGGGATGGTCAGTCGATCTCCTACCGGCTGGTCAAGATCGGGGAGCCGGTGTGGGAACCCGCCCACTCACCTCTCCGCCGGAGGGCGGCACTGAGTTCGCGCCGTCGGATGCAGGTACTTGAGCGTGACGACTTCCTCTGCCAGGCCTGTGGAGTCGGCGCCGGGGAGAGCCACCTGGATCCGCCTCATGATCGTGCCCGCCTGACTGTTCACTACAGGATCCCGATCTCTGAGGGTGGTATCGACGCAGTCGACAACCTCGTCACCGTGTGTGACCGGTGCCGGCCGGTTGGGCAGGAAAAGGCGCGAGCCTCCGCCGGGGAAATAGCCACCCAGGCCAGAACTCTGCCAATGAAGCAGCAGGCCGCTCTCCTCGGCTGGATGACCTTGGGTGAGCGCCCACGTACGACCATGGACCGGATCTGGGCTGCCTACCGACACATGAACGACAGTGATCGGCAGGCTCTTAGAACTGCAATCGCGGCCAGCTTTGCGGTCGAAGAAGAGGATTTGGACTTCGACTAGCGCCGTGATTCAGAGCACCGCCGACCCCAGCACCTTCCACAGCAACGGGGTCGACGGTGGCCACACACGCTCACGACATGGAGAGGAGGTGACACTCCCATAATGACGTATCCGCTGGATGACCGGCGCCCCCTGGGCACTGAGTGGCTGGTGGCGATCATCTGCGCACTCCTGCTGGTGCTCGGCCTCCTCGTTGCGCGCGGCGCCATGAGCTCCGCGCAGCTCGAGGAGCTGCTGGCGCAGCTCATCGGTGCGGCACTCGCAGCTCTGGCCTTGCGCGTGGTCGATGCCAAGGCGTAGTTCAGTAACCGACGGCGGGGTGCGGTTTGTGACCCCCGGGGGGGTGTGCGGGGGCTGCGGAAACTCGTTTTTATGTTGAATGGGGGGGGGGGGCGGGTGAGCCCGGGTCGGGTG
>NZ_JBHWFF010000021.1:71597-170269 GCF_042733785.1 Streptomyces sp. NPDC059695
CGCTCTCGGGCGCTCTGTGTCTGGGGGGGGGTGGGGGGCTTGACTGAGCGGGGCTTCTCCCCCTCCGGCGCGGGTGCGCAGATGCCCCCCCCCCCCGTCGTGCTGTCCGACTCTTCCTCAACGTCGTTAGACTGATCATCGGCGTGGGGGCGCTGGAGACCCGTGGACGGTTCACGCATGACGCGCCCTTCGCTCCCCAACCCGCTTGCCCCGGTCGGGTACCGCCGTGATGGGCGGCCCATCTACCCGATCCTGGGCGCCTCGCCCGAGCACGACCCGAACAAGCCCAACGACGATCCGGCAGCCGACGGTGTCACGCAGGACGACCTCTCCCGGCTGCTGGCCCGGGAGAAGACCCAGGGCGGCCGGGCCGCCGTGAAGAAGCTCCTCGACGGCCTCGGGTTCGCGGACACCGAGAAGCTGACGGAGTTCGTCACCTCCACGCGCGACGCCGAAAGAGCCGCGCTCTCCGAGGTCGAACGCCGAGAGCAGGCCGCCGAGGACAAGCTGCACGCGGCCGAAGCCCGCGAGGCCAAGGCCGTCGCCCGGGAGCGCGCCGCCATCCGCCGTGCCGCCCTCGCCGGTCTCGGGGCCGCGGGGGAGGACCTGGGCGACGCAGTCCTACTGATCGACCGCGCTCTGGACGGCCAGGATGACGCCGACGAGGAGACGGTCGCAGCGGCTGCCGAGCAGCTGGCGGAGCGGCGGCCGGAGCTCTTCGGCACCGGGCGGGTGACGGTGCCGCCCGCGCCGGGTGGCTCGCCCGCCGGGGGGCCGCCCCCGCGCGGCGCGACCCCGCCGAAGCCGGGTGCAGCCGGGCTCGACATGGCTCGCCGGCGCGGCTACATCAGCTGATCGATCCCTCTCCCACCGGCGGGACAAGGCCGGACCAGGGGACCACGCCCCTCCCGCTTCGTGGACGGCGCTACCAGGAGGTGAGCGCGCGGACTCCCGCCATCGCGTCCCTGGGAGGGGCACCTTCATGCTTCAGCCGATCACGACGCAGCGCAGCGTCACGGCGAACACCGAGTGGCTCGGCGGCCGACACGGCACCGATGACACCGACACGATCACCCTCGACATCACCCGCTTCACGTCCGGTACGCACTACGTGCCGTCGACCGACACCAGCCAGCCGTACAGCCTGTTCAAGTCCGGCGTGCCGGTCGGCAAGATCACCGCCTCCGGCCTCTACGGCCCCTTCGACAAGGCCGCCGCCGACGGCCGGCAGGTCCTCGCCGGGTTCGTGCTCGCCGAGACCCTGTTCGAGCCCACCGCCACCAAGGTGCCCGCCGCGCTGCTCTGGCACGGCACCGTGCGCGTTGCGAAGGTCCCCGGCGGCTTCACCCCCGCCGACGTCACCTCGACCAACGCCCTGATCCGGTACGTGTAAGGAGCCGCTGAACCATGACCCTCCAGGACCTGATCAAGGACGTCACCACCCGCGACCTGACCGTCTTCGCCCGAGCCGTGCCGACGCCGGACGAGTGGACGCTCACCACGGGCGACAGCCCCGTCTTCCCCGCCCTCAAGCTCCAGAGCACCATGTGGGAGATCAAGGACTCCGGCCGCTACGTGAACGCGGCCAAGTTCCGGGCGTACGACGCCAGCGCGCCGCTCGCGACCCGCGAGGCGTGGGAGACCACCCGCAAGGGTGGCCTGCCCGTCATCTCGCAGAAGCTCACTGTCAGCGAGCAGGAGATCATCCTCGACGAGATGCAGCGCGGCGCGCACGACGCGGCTTGTCGACGCGCGCCCACCGGCCGCGATCAAGGTCACCGTCGTGCAGCAGCAGCCGAAGGCCCTGGTGGGATCGATGCCGATCACCGTCCATGGCCGTGACACCTCCCCGCAGGAGCTTTCAGGGGAGATCATGCGGCGGCTACGCAACGCGCAGCGTGGGGGGCGAATCTGATGATGCCCCTTGCCGAATGGCAGATCGACTTCGCCGGCGTACATATCGGTCGCGACACCCCAGTAGCTGTATCGAACGTGGAGGGTCTCGGGGCTGCCGAACTGCGCACACAGGATGTGCTGAACCCCGCCGACGACGGAGCATTTCCCGGAGTGGATCTGTACGCACCGCGTACGGTCCGGATCGAGGCGGCCATCCGGACTCCGGGCGACCCGGCCGCCGCTCTGGACAAGCTGGCGGAGATCGAGGCCGTCGCTGCTGACGCGAAGGTCCGGCGTACTGCCGGCGCCCTCGCGCAGCTGCGCCTGCGCTGGCCTCGCCGCGAGACCAAGGTCCTTTTCGGACGCATCCGGCGAGCCGAAGCGGTCTCCACCTCCCAAGCCATCCATGGATGGATCCCCCTGGACCTGGAATTCACCGCCCTCGACCCGCGGATGCACGGCGACTCGATCTCCAGCATCACCCTGCCTCTGGACATCAGCCACAGCGGCGGAGGATTCCGCGCCCCGCTCGTGACACCCATCACCACCGACATCGCAACCCTGAAGCCTCGGCGTTGGTGCGGTTGCTGCGTTGCACGAGCCGTTGCGCAACACCCAGCGGGTACCAGGTCGGGTCTCAATGTCGATGTGCTCCGTCGAGTGGGTCTCGCCTCGACCTCTTCCAGCGCGTCAGGGAACCGTCACTCCGTGGGAACAGGCCTGTGTGATGACACGGCACTCTTTCCCGACGGCCCGATCAGCGCGCGCCCCGGGGGCGCGGGCACCCCGGCAGGGCGGGTCTGTCCTTCGTGCGGACGGCGGGGAGCCAGGCCGCGGGGTAGGGGGAGCCGTGCGGGAGGCGGATGCGGAACCAGAGGGTGGAGGTCAGGTCCTCCTCGTCGATGACGGGCTGTCCGTCGGGGAGCCGGCAGTCGGCGGTGAGGAGATCGCCGTGCCACACCCGGGTCGGGACGACGTTGCCCGCGGCGTACGGCCGGAGGGGATCGATCGCCAGGCCCAGGCTGCACTGCCGCTCCCGGTCCGCCCGGTCCTGGCAGCCGCGCTCCGCGTTGAAGACCGTGACGGCGGCACGCCCCGGGGCGGACCCGCCCGCCCGGACCGCGTCCGAGCCCAGGGCCGCGCCCGCGGTCCCGCAGAGCACCGCCGCGAGGACGGCGGCGCGCCTCCGGCCCCGCGGCCGCCGGGGCCCGGTCCCCCGCGCGTACGGGCCCTCCCCGGCGGCGATGCGGGCGAGGAGGCTCTCGGCCGTGTGCGGGGCGCGTTCCGCGTGGGTCGGTGCCAGACAGTCGGCCGCCAGCGCCCTCCAGAACGGCGGCACCGCGAGGTCCATGCGCAGCGGCGCACGCCCCTCCCCGTACTCCTCCACGGCCGCGCCCCGCGCCACGGGCGTGGCACCGGGGAACGGCGACGCCCCGGAGGCGAACACCTCGTGGATGACGACCCCCAGCGCCCAGATGTCGGCACTGGGCCTGACCTGCACGCCGAGCTCCCCGAGCGGGGCCCTCCAGCGCTCGGGCGGAAGGTAGTCCAGGGTGCCGAGGGGAGGCACGTACCCGTGCGTCCCGGTCAGCTCCGTGGCGAGGCCGAAGTCCGAGAGCTTCACCGAACCGTCCGCGCCCAGCAGGACGTTCTCCGGCTTCAGGTCCGCGTGCACCCAGCCCGAGCGGTGGAGATGGGCCAGGCCCTCGCAGATGCCCGCGATCAGCCGCCCCCGGTCGGCCCCGGACACCCCCGCGTCGAGGAGTTCGCGCAGACTGCCCGCCGCCCGCTCCATGACCAGCACGATCGCGCCGTCCACGGCGGGCAGGTCCGGTGCGGCGAGGACGAAGGACTCCCGGAGGCCGATCAGCCGGGGATGGCCCGCCCTGCGCCCGAGTTCGACCTCGCGGCGCGCCGACTCCACGATCCTGCGAGCCTGACGCGGCGCGAGCCCGGCCGTCGGCATCACCTTGAGCGCGACCTCGCCGGTCCCCGCCTCCCGCGCCGGCCGCGCCGCGTACACCGTGGACCAGCCCCCGGTGCCGATCAGGCCGGTGACCACCCAGTCGCCCACCCGGTGGCCGGGCGGGATCAGCTCCGCACGCTCCTGCCCCGTCGTGTCGGCGCGGTCGCCGGGCGGCGTCATCGCGGTTCCTGCCGCTCCCGCCCGCCGCCCCCCGCCAGGGACGGCAGCAGCGCGAGGTGCTCCTCCCGCACCAGACCGAACCGCAGCGCGAGCCCGACGATCTCCTCCCGCTTGCCGTTGCGGCGCTCGCCCTTGCCGGGCTCCCGGTCGTCGAGGACGCCGATGCGCAGCTTCTCCTCGGCGAGGTAGTCGATGTGCGAGCTGATCGCCCGCGCGGTCGGCGCGCCGCCCGGGACGTGCCCCCGGAGCCGCTCGACGATCTGGGGCGTGGTGGGGACCGCCACACGCGACTGGTCGCGCAGCCGGGGTTCGCAGAGCGCCACGAGCACCAGGAAGTACGTGGCCGACTCGTCCAGGGAGTACGCGGTGACCGTGCGGCTCCCCCAGGGGGCGCCCCTCGCGTCCGGGTCCAGATAGACGTGGTCGGGCGCGAACACCTGGAAGGAGACGGTGAGGTCGCCGCGCGTCGGCAGCACCACGCGCGCGAACTCGAAGGGGACGGGCGCCCCGACGCGCCGGGGCGGGACCCTCAGGTACTCGCCCGCGCCCTCGGGGTTCTCCACCAGGTAGCTGTGGCTGGTGCTGTGGTTCGTCAGCTGCCAGTGGTCGTCGGTCGCGCGGATCTCCCCGGCGAGCCGGGAGATCGCCGCGTCGGCGAGCCGGAGCTCGACCGGGGTCGTCGCCGAGCCCCGGCCGAAGCGGGCGACCTCGCCGGGGCCGAGGCGCAACGTGACCGCTTCACCGCACGGTTCGCCGTCTCCGGCGCCACCGTTCCCCCGCGGCAGATGGACGACTACGCCGCTCACCGCTCCCCCTCTTCGCCCCGTCGCGGTTGTCGGACGAGCGGAACGATACTCACCAGTCAGGAGAGTTCACCGGCGTGCTTCGGCCACTTCGGCAGGGACCGGGCGGGGCCGCCGGAGGGGCGGCTCCGGCGGCGCGCGGAAGCCTCCGCGGGACCCGGTCCTCCGTGCCCGCCGACGCCTTCCGCGAGACGTGCGGCGCTGTGACCCAGGCCACCCGGGTGCCGTGCCGTGGCGGTGATTTGATGCCGTTTCCGGGCCTCTGCGGCGCCGGTCCGCAGGCGGCCGTACGGGGACGCGGCGGCGGCGGACGCGGCGGCGGCGCGCCGCCGCCGGTGCCCCGTACGGGTCGTCCGGAGCGGCGCCCGTCCCACGCGAGGTGGGACAGGTCACCGGCCCCGGAGGGGAGTAAGGGCCGATCCGGGAGGTTCGTGGGGGGCCCGAACCTCCCGGATCACCCGCCGAGCATGGCGCGATCCGTACGCGCCGCTGCGAGCCCCGTACTCAGAGTGCGGGACTGCCCGCGACGAGGGGCGCGATCGCGCGGTCGCCGAAGGACGTCCACGCGAGCCATCCGCCGCCCGGCCGCTCCTGGACCCGGGTCCGCACCCGGCCCCCGGCGGTGACGGCGAAGACGTGCAGGCGCCCGGTGGAGTCGAGCGCGACCGACGGCGTCGCGGCGAGACCGACGCCGGGCTCGCCGAACTCCCCGCCGGAATCCCAGCTCCCGCCCGGCACCGTCTGCCGGCGGTGACTCAGCCGGGCGCCACCGGGGCTCAGCGAGAACGCCTCCAGACGGCCGTCGGCGCCGGCGGCGAGCGCCGGGGCGGCGGCGCTCCAGCCGAACAGCGGCTGCCACTCCTCCCAGCCGCCGCTCGGCACGGCCTGCCGCCGGACGAACGTGCCAAGACCGGACGGGCCGACGGCCGCGACCGTGAGCCGGCCGCTGCCGTCCCGCGCCGCCCTCGGCGCGCCACCGGCCGCCGTACCGAAGGGGTTCCACGCTCCGGTCCAGGCACCGCCGGGGGACTCCTGCCACCGGTGGCGGATCCCGGAGCCGCCGGCCGCGAGGACGAAGACCTCCAGGCGGCCGTCCGCGTTGGCCGCCACCACCGGCGGAGCGCCCGCCGCGCCCCCGAAGCCCGGCTCCCACGCGTCCCAGGCGACCGAGCCGGGGGACCGCTGCCGCCGCCGGGCGAACGAGGCCGCGCCCGGGGCCGACGCGAAGACCTCCAGGCGGCCGTCCGCGTCGCGGGCGACGGCGGGCGCCGCTCCCGCCGGGCCGCCGAACTCCTCCCAGTCGGACCAGCCGCCGTCCGGCCGCTGCACCCGGTGGTGCAGGTTCACCCCGCCCGGGGCGAGCGAGAACACCTCCAGTCGGCCGTCCGCGTTGCGCCCGAGGGTGGGAACCGCTCCCGCGGGCCCGCCGAAGGACTCCCACTCCGACCAGGTGTCGTCCGCCGGGTCGAGCTGGACGCGCCGCAGCATCGAGCGGTCGGCCGCGTCGAGCGCGAACACCGTGAGCCGCCCGCCGGGATCGAGCCCCGCCACCGGGTTCTCCGGGCTCTGCCACGGCGGGGGAGTGTCCCGCCACTCCACGGGCGCGAGGTACAGCCCCGGCCCGAACCAGCCCGCGGCGCTCGCGTACCACGCCTCCCCGTCCGCGAACACCTCCACCGCGTGCCCCGGGACATGGCCGGCGGCGCCGGCCAGGCCGAAGCGGAACGGATCGCGCGAGGCCAGCACGTCGGTGCCGGTGTACCCGTTGCGCGGCCCGATGAACAGGTAGTACCAGCCGTCCCGTTCGACGACGTACGGCGACTCGGTGACCGAGACGGTCGTCTCCGTGCTCGCGTCGGTGAACGCGACGGCCGGCTCGCTCCAGCGCACCAGGTCGGCCGACCGCCGGCAGGCCACGACGTGGTGGCCGCCCGGGGCGGAGAGCTCGGTGTAGTACATGACCCACTCGCCGCCGACCCGCAGCACCATCGGGTCGCGGGCGACGAGCCCCCGGAAGAGCGGACCGGACGGCTCGCGGGTCCAGGTGAACAGATCGGTGGAGGTGGCCAGGTTGATCGCCGCGCCGCGTCCGTCCGCACCCCCCGCGGCGTAGAACATCCAGAACCGGCCGTCCGCCTCCACGACGTGCGGCGCCCACAGGTGTTCCTCGCCGAAGTAGGACGGCTCGACGGTGAGCGCGTCGGGGTGCGGGGTCCACGGTCCGTGCGGGGCCGGAGCCGAGGCGTGGGCGAAGGAGATCTCCGCCGTGCTGTCCGGGGCCTCACCGGGCGCCGCGCGCTCCCCGACGATGCCGAACAGGTGCCAGCGCCCCCGGGCCCTGATCAGCGTGTGGTCGTTGAGGTAGCGCGGTCCGGCGGGGGTGGAGGGGTCGTGGACGAGGGCGAAGGGGCCCGCCCCGATCCACCGGGCGGGCGGGACGGCCGGGGCGGCCGCGGCCACGGCCCGGGCGGTGCCCGGTACCGTGAGCGCGCCCACCCCGGCGGCGCCGCGCAGCAGGTTCCGTCTGCTGATCGGAAGCAAGGTCACTCCTCAGCCGAGTCCGGGTCCCGCGGTGCTGTTGACCCAGACCCAGGACGACCAGCTGGTGAAGCCGGTCTGCCAGATGTGGAACGTGCCGGACGTGCTGGTGCCGAAGACCTCGATCCGGCCGTCGGCGTTGGAGGCGGCGGTGACCTCGGTGCCGCCGCCGCCGAAGGTCTCCCACGGGCCGTACGGGGCGTTCACCCCGGTCTGCCAGGTGTGCATCGCCGTCTCGCCGTTCATGGCGAAGACCTCGACGCGGCCGTCGGCCGTGCGCTCGCTGCTGAGCCGGGAGTCCGCGGGCCCTCCCGTGGACTCCCAGCCGGACCAACTGGCGTTACCCGTCTGGTACTTGTGGAAGACGCCGACCGGGCCCGAGGCGAAGACCTCGATCCGGCCGTCGGCGTTGTGGTCGACCGTGAGGTCCCGGCCGCCGCCGCCGAAGTCGTCCCAGGCGGACCAGCCGCCGTTCGGGGCCGTCTGGTACTGGTGCTGGAAGGTGCGGTCGTTGAGGGCGAACACCTCCAGGCGGCCGTCGGGCGACTTCTCCATCTCGATCCGGCCGTCGACGGGCCCGCCGCCGGTCGGTTCCCAGGCGGACCAGCCGCCGTTCGGCGCCAGCTGGTACCGGTGGAAGACGCCGACCGGTCCCGAGGCGAAGACCTCGATCCTGCCGTCGGCGTTCACCCCGGCCGCGACGTCACGGCCGCCGCCGCCGAAGTCCTCCCAGCCGGACCAGCCGCCCGAGGGGGAGAGCTGATAGCGGTGCCGGAGGGTGTTCCCGTCGATCGCGAACATCTCCAGGCGGCCGTCCGCGTTCGGAGCGATCGCCAGCTCGGCGTTGACCGGCCCGCCGAGCCGCTCCCACTCCGACCAGTCGCGGTTCGCCTCCCGCTGCCAGGCGTGGTGGACGCCGTCCGCTCCCGCGGCGAACAGCTCCAGGCGCCCGTCCGCCGACCGCGCGGCCACCACCCGGCCCGACTCCGCCGGGTACACCAGGGGCCTGGGGTGCGGCCCGCTGCCGGGGACGCAGGGCAGGGTGATGCCGCCCTCCGCGAGGTAGAGCTCGGGGTCGATCCCGTACGAGAAGGAGTCGTCCCCCCAGATCCGCAGGTGGAGGTGGGAGCCGTCGGCGTTGCCCTCGGCGCCCATCAGGGCGATCTGCTGGCCGGCCGTGACGTGGTCGCCGACCGAGACGTCCCGCCGGTACATGTGCCCGTACTCGGAGGTCCGGCCGTCCGGGTGCCGGATGCGGATCCACTGGCCGTAGTCGCCGACGTACCCGGAGATGGTCACCTCGCCGTCGCCCACGGCGTGGATCGGCGTGCCGATGTCGGCGGCGATGTCGACGCCGTTGTGCCCGGGATGGAAGGGCTGGCTCACGAAGCCGATGCTCGGGCAGGCGGTGCCGGAGCCGGTGGCCGCGGCCACGGCGGGGGGCGAGGCGGCCAGAGCGGGCAGCAGGGCGGCCGCCGCCGCGAGAAGCCACGTCAGGGGGCGCCGGGAGAGTCCGCGGAGCACGCGCTCACGCCTTCCTGAGCCGGTCGACGATGCCGTCGATGTCGCGCTGCATCATGTCGTGGCGGATGAAATGGCCGCCGGGCAGCTCGTACCACTCGTGCGGGATGCCCGCGTTGCCCAGGAGGGACCGGAACTCCCGCTGGCCCCAGAGCACCTGGGTCTCGTTGGCCGTGTCGAACCAGTTGATCGGGTCCGGGCTGGTGCCGGCGACGAGGAAGACCCGCTTGTTGCGGTAGCTCTCGATCCGCTGCACCGGGTTGTCCGCGCTGACCCGGGCCTCGTCCCAGAGCGGCGCCCCGTAGACCGTGCCGCCGTTCAGGTCGAGCGCCGCGGAGCTCGCGTTGGCCCAGTGGGCCACGAGACCGTTGTCCCGGCGCAGGCTGGCCGGGCCGGAGTGGGCGCTCACCGAGGCGAAGTGGCCGTAGTACTTGGCGGCGTACTTCAGCGCGCCGAAGCCGCCCATCGAGAAGCCGGACACGGCCCGGCCGTCGTACTCGGCGAACGTGCGGAAGTTCGCGTCGACCCACGGGATGAGCTGCGAGATGTGGAACTGCTCCCAGTTCCGCGGGCCGACGTTGGAGCTCACGGGGTTGGAGTACCACCCCGCGTGCCCGCCGTCGGGCATGACGACGATGAGCGGCCTGCCCGCGGTCCAGGCGCGGACGCCCTCGCGGTCGAAGGTGATGAAGTCCTGGTCGGTGCCGCCGCCGTGGAACAGGTACAGCACCGGGTACCTGCGTCCGCTCCAGTGGTAGTCGTCCGGCAGGAGCACGTTGACGCCGGGGTTCCATCCGATGGCGGACGTCTGGAAGCGGTAATACCACATGCGCGCGTCGGCCTCGTTGCGGTCGACGATGCGGAGACCGAAGCCGTCCCCGACGGCGGCGGCCGGCGAGGCCGCCGCCAGCATGCCTGCGCCGCCCAGGGCCATCGCGGCCGAGAGGCCTCCTGCGGTCTTGAGGATGTTCCGGCGGGTGGGGTTCTGCGCGCTCAACGTGACCTCCGGGTGGGGAGCCTGACGACGGTCCGGACCGTAGCAACGCGACCGCGCCGGGTGACCCCGGAAGATTGCGGACTGACAGACGGGGGCCCTTCGGGTAGGAGAATGTCCGTCGAGGGAGGCGCCGGACCGGGCGTCCGTCGCCGAACCGCACTCGGAACGAGGCAGGACCATGAGCAAGCAGGTCGTCACCGTCTGTCTGCCGCCGTGTGAACCGCACGAGGTGCGGGAGGCGCTGGCGGCGGCGATGGCCCCGTTCGCGTACGACGCGCAGTTCGGCAAGCCGGACGAGGAGTGGCAGGGGGAGTGGGACTACTGGCTCGTGGACGCGTACGGCTGGGACTTCACCGTGCGGCCCGGTCATGAGGACGATCCGCGGATCGTCCGGGACGCGGACGCCCGGCCACGTCCCCGCTCGTTGTGCGACGGGGGTCCGAAGGGCCTGCTCGACCTCGACACGGGCCGCGCCGTCGCCGCCCGGGAAGCCGGAGAGCGGTGGGACGCCTGGCGGGTCTTCGCCGCCGGTTTCCCGCCGAGCCTGCCGTACGCGCACTTCGCGCGGAGGGCGGCCGAGGATCCGGGCTGTACGCAGGACCGGGTGGTGGCGGACTTCGGCGCCCAGCCCGTGATCCGCGCGCTCGACCAGGACCCGTCCCTCGAGGAGCGGTTCACCTGGGACCCCGTGGCCTGGTTCGGCGAGGACCGTGCCGCCTTCGTGGCGCGGGCGGAGGCGGACGTCCTGCCGAGCTTCGCCCTCCTCACGCTCGACGGCGTCTGGCTGGACGGCAGTTCACACCAGGCCAACGTGCGCTTCAACGCCTACGTCGACGGCCTTCCGGACAGCACGCTCCTCGTCCGGGTGATGTACCACTCCTGAGCACTCGGCGGCCGGCGCCGCGCGGGCGCGGTCGGCGGAGGGCAGGGCCGGGGCACCCGGGTCTGCCCTCGTGGACCTGGACCGGACGTCACGGCGGGCGGTAGACCTCGGTCCCACAGAGGGCGGGAACGGCCGAAGGGGGTCCGGTGTCGGCGAGAGCCAAGGGTCGGGGAGGCGCGTCCGCCGAGCGGCCGGCCGGGGTCGCCGCACGGGCCGAGAGGGAGCGTACGGGTCAGAGCCCCGTGCCGGCCGAGGCGACCGGGACGGCCGTGGCGGGGCCCGCCGGCATGTCGCCCCTGCGGGCCGGGGAGCTGCAGCCGGTCATCGGGAACGCCGCCGTGGCCCGGGCGGTGCAGCGGGCCCGGCACACGCACGACGCCGACTGCGGCCACGGCGAGGACACCGCGCCGCGCTCGCTCGTCCCCGAGGTGCTGCGGCGGCCGGGCCGGCCGCTCGCCGAGCCGTTGCGCGCGGAGATGGAGGGGCGGCTCGGCGCGGACTTCTCCGACGTGCGCCTGCACACCGGGGCCACCGCACAGCGCTCCGCCACGGAGATCGGCGCCCGGGCGTACACGTCGGGTGCTCATGTGGTGATCGGGCCGGGTGGGGCGGACAAGCACACGCTGGCGCACGAGCTGACGCATGTGATCCAGCAGCGCGGCGGTCCGGTCTCGGGCACCGACAACGGGGCCGGGCTGCGCGTCAGCGATCCGGGCGACGCGTTCGAGCGGGCCGCCGAGGCCAACGCGAAGCGGGTGATGTCCGGTCCGGCGGTCCAGCGGGCCGCCCACGACGGGCACGACCGCGCTCCGGGCCGACCGTACGGAGGCCACGGGGACGCGCCGGTTCAGCGCAAACTGGGTTTCGAGACCGAGGTGAGCCTGCCCGTGCAGGACGCCGCGGGAGCGAAGTACCCGGGCGACACGGATCTCGCCCAGAGCACCAGCCAGGACTTCAAGGTGGTGTCCGACAAGCGTTCGCTGCAGACCGGCGAAGGCTACTCGAACATCGAGTTCGTGACCGGAGCGGTCGAGGTCGTCGGAGCGAGGAACGAGTCCGGCCGGGAACAGCTGGTCCGGCTGGCCGACGAGATCAAGCGGGTGCGGGACGGCTTCTACGCCGCCGCGGACGGGACGCCGCTGGCCGCCATGCCCCTGGACCTGCAGATCCTTCCGGCGGGCGCGGGGGCGCGCGTGGCACCGGGCCTGCCGTACACCGAGGACGCGGGCCAGGAGGGCCTGGGCGACGGCCTCTTCGTGCACTACTCGGTCGGCGTACCGCTGCGGGGCATGCCCCTGTTCTTCGACCACCTGCGGGAGGCCGCGCCGAACGTACCCGGCGCGACGAGCCGGCGGGCCCGGTTCCGGCTCGGGCAGGCGAAGGACTTCGCCGCCGACGTCCTGGCGCGGTACGAGACCTGGCGGGCGGCGAAGCCGACGAAGAAGCGCAAGCGGGTGGAGACGGACGCCCTCGACGGCTTCGCCCAGCTGTTCTTCATGCAGATCGCGGCGGTGGCCGACTACCTCGCGGAGGACAAGGACAAGGGACAGATCAAGAACCTGACGGCCGTGCTGTCCCGGTCCCGCCTGTCGGACGTACGGGCGCTGCTCGACGAGGAGTTCCGCACCTTCCTGACGGCCGACCACGAGAAGGTCCTCGACCGGCTCGCCGACTATCAGGAGGACTCCGGAGGCGCCAGGAAGCTGCAGTTCCGCGAGACCGCGACCCGGCACATCGAGGACGAGCCGGTCTCGCTCATCGACTTCGCCAACTCGGCGATCCTCGGCAGCACCCGGGTGGACCAGCAGAGCGTGTTCGGCGGGATGAACCAGATCGCCCCGCACCCGGAGGCGGGCGCGACGATGGTGCCGTTCGAGATCCGCACGATCGGGTCGTACAAGAAGACGTGGGACGAGCTGAAGGCCGAGCTGGACCACCTCGCGCGGTGGGCGGACGAGGCCTACCAGCACGACCGCGGTCAGGCCGGCACCGCACGCAGGGCCCGGGGCGAGGGCGGGACCGAGGGCAGTACGGCCTGAGCCGGACGGCCGGAAGGTACGGGCGGCACCCCGGGCCTTCCTCCGGTTCTGCCCGAACGGGCATGGCCGCGCGTGCGGATCGGCGGTATCCATGACGTGACCCACCGCGTCTCCGGAGAGGCAGAGACCCCATGCGCATCCCCGCCCACGGCAAGGACCCGGCCGACGCCTCGAAGGACAGCACCAGCGGGGCCCGGCCGACCCGTCGGGCCGAGGAGCGGCCGGCCGCCGTGTCGCCGCGGGCGAATCCGGCGGCCGACACCCTGCCCGCGCTCCAGCGCGCCGTCGGCAACGCGGCGGTGGCCCGGATGCTCGCGCAGCGCAGGGCCGCCGGCGCCCAGGAGGAGGAGAGCGGACCTGGCGCGGCCGGTGGGGGCCCGTCCGTGCACGAGGTCCTCCGCTCGCCGGGCCGGCCGCTCGCCGAGCCGTTGCGCGCCGAGATGGAGGGGCGGCTCGGCTCCGACTTCGGCGATGTGCGCCTGCACACCGGTCCGGTCGCGCAGCGCTCCGCGGAGGAGCTGGGCGCACGGGCGTACACGTCGGGCTCCCATGTGGTGATCGGGCCGGGCGGAGCCGACAAGCACACGCTGGCGCACGAGCTGACGCATGTGATCCAGCAGCGCGGCGGTCCGGTCTCGGGCACCGACAACGGGGCCGGGCTGCGCGTCAGCGATCCGGGCGACGCGTTCGAGCGGGCCGCCGAGGCCAACGCGAAGCGGGTGATGTCCGGTCCGGCCGTCCAGCGGGCCGCCCACGACGGGCACGACCGCACCCCTGGCCACGACCACCGGTCCGGACACGGCGGCGGCACGGGCGTGGTGCAGCGCAAGGGCCACGAGGAGCTCGGCAAGGGGCTGCCGGCCGGCGGCCCGCCCGCCCCGTCGGGCGGCGGCGGCCTGATGGGACGCTTCAAGGCCTCGTTCAACCGACCGCAGGCCGATCCCGGGGGCGCGCTCGTCGCCCGGGTGCGCGAGGGCATCAGGGCGTACGACCAGGATCCGAACCGGGACGCGATGCACTGTCTGATGGTGCTGACCGAGCTCCAGCACGTGATCGCCCCGGAGGTGGAGGGCGCCGCCGGCGCGACGGCCGAGTTCCTGACCGCGGCCCTGACCGCGGTCGACGGCGAACTCGCCGTGGTACGCGGTCAGATCACCCGTGACGACGATCTGCCCGACGCGGCGCGCGAGCCGTTCCGCGCCATGACCGAGGACGGCATGCTGTGGAACCGCGAGGAATGGGCGGACAGCGCCGCCAGGTTCCGGATGAAGGGGCCGAGCTACTTCCGTGAGCTCTCCGAGATGAACCGGGCCGGCATGGCCAAGGAGATCGGGCAGCAGAGCGACGCGGCCTGGGTGTCCGACGTCCGCACCAAACTGGGCGCGGCGCTGCGGCAGAGCGTGCTCACCCACTACACGCCCAGGGAACGGGCGGAGCAGATGCTGTCCCTGGGCCACATGAAGTCCAAGACCGAGCTCCTGAAGGCGAATCCGGAAGCCGCGAACAACTCGGAGGCGTACGACAAGCACGTGCTGGCCAACGAGGGCTTCGTCTTCTTCTTCCTGGAGGTCCCGGGCAGTCCGTTCCGCGAGACCCGGTTCGGCGGCTCCGAGCCGGCCCGCATCGAGATCCCGCTGGCCGCTTCCCCGCTGATGTCACAGGGCTGGCTGATGCTGAGCGACTTCGCCCAGCGCGAGTTCCCCACCCTGCGGGCCAGGCCCGACGACCCGGCGCGGACGCAGAGCCGGCTGGCCACCCGTACCGACGCCTTCTCGCCCGAGTACAGCCGGTCGGTGCGGAGCTTCGACCTCGGTTCCGCCCGGGGCGGGGCCAAGATGGACATGGACGCCATGATGGACGAGATGGGCTCCGAGCAGGACGCGGACCGGCGCGGCCTGGTCCCCCTGGTGATGGGGCAGGCACTGGCCGACGAGTTCAGCGAGATGACGTACGGGGACGGGGCCCAGGCCCAGGTCCAGGAGGAGCGTTTGCGGTCGAACACCCTGATGGGCACGGACATCGTGCCCGGACTGGTGGAGCGCGGGATCGTCGAGATCCTCCGGATCGAAGGGGTCAACCCGCAGCTCGCCGCCCGGCTCAAGGCGATGTCCGGCGACGAGCTGATGCGCTATCTGCTGAAGGACCTGCTGCGGCCGCAGGCGATGCTGCCGAACACGGTCGACCTCAGCGGCGCGCGGGCCGTGACGGCCTCAGGCCGGCAACTGGGGGTCCCGGTCTCGTAAAGGAGCTGCGCCCGCGCGCGCCGCCCCGTAACGTGGAACGAAACACGCCCGTCACACTCCCGCAATGGCGAGACCGTGACGGGCGTATCCGCTTCTGACATACCTGAGCGCAGGTTTCGGCCTTCCTGCGAGGCCCGCCATGCGCCGGTCGGTGGACCGGTGGAGCCCCTTCCCGGTCGTGCCGTGCGGAACGTACATCTGCAAACAGGACGGGACCGCTCCGCCCGGAAGCAGTCACTTCCGGCCAGCGCGGTCCCGTACCGGCTTGCGAGGGCGTGGAACTCACCGAGGATGGGTGGAGCCGCCCGGGTCACCTGAGGTCGCTGAGCACTCCGCTCACGTTGAGCACCTCATGGCATTGCCGCGCCTGCGTCCCGGTGGCCGGGGTGCCCGGCTTCGCGCAGGTCACCTGAATGGTCACGGTCTGGTTCTCGACGATCTTGATAGGGGTGACCCAGTGGTAGTCCTGATTGCGGAAGGTCTCCAGCGCGATCGTGGTGATCTTCCGGTCGCCGAACCGGATCGTCATCACGCCCTCGTCGCCCTGGAAGTTGGCGACGACGATGTCCGTGATGTCGAAGGCCTTGTCCTTCGGGACGGTGTACGTACCGGTCTCGGTGCGGCCGCCGGCGGTCTCCAGGTCGATCGTGGTCGAGCCCTGCGCGCCGCCGCCGGCCCCGCCGGTGCCGGTCCCCCCGCCGGAGCCGCCGCCCTTGCCGTTGCCGTTGCCGCCGGGCCGGCTGCCGTCACCGGTCCCGGTGGTGGGCGGTGCGACGCTCGGCGGCGCGCTGGGCGCGGGCCGCTTCTGGACGAGTTCGTCGGCGGCCTCCCGCGCGGTGCTGCGCACCGCCGGGCGCACCAGGGCGAACCAGGCGACGACCAGCGCGATGATCAGCGCCAGGAGCGCCAGCAGCCAGCGCGGGAAGACCGGTATCTGGACGAACTCGACATCGAGCGGCGGCCGGGCGAGCGCCGGGTCCCGGGGCTCCTCGGCATCCCGGTCCTCGGTCACGTCCACGGTGAAGGGCAGGGTGACGGCGGTGCCGAACCAGATCGGCCGGCCGGTCGCGACCCGCAGGCCGACCTCGGCCGACTCGCCGGGTTCGAGAGCCTGGGCGGTGGGCCTGAAGTCGAACTTCAGCTCCTCGCCCGGCTGCCCGGCCGCGAAGCCCACCCGCACGGGTGCGTTGCCCTCGTTGCGGACGGCGATCCGGTAGCGCCCGCGAAGCCAGCCGCGCCGACGGCGCGGGACGGCGGCGGTGCGCAGTTCCCGGAACTCCTCGATGTGGACGACGGTTTCGGGGACCCGCACCGCCTCGGGATGCTCGGTGGGCAGCACGCGCACGGCGAGCGGCACGTCGCCGGCCCGCACCTGGGACGAGCGCGGCGGTGCCAGACGGATCGTCACCGTCTCGGAGGTGCCCGGATACAGCGAGACCCGCGCGGGTTCCACCGTCGTCCAGGCGGCGCAGTCGCCCACCACCTCCAGGCTGTACGCCTCGACGATGTCACCGTCGTTGCGGACGGTCAGGCTGGTGAGTGCGGTGCCGCCCGGCGTCACGGACACCCGCGGAATCTCGGGTGCGGGCGCGCCGGGGCTGGAAGAGGCTGCTGGAGACGTCACCCCGGCGACGCTATCGGCGACCGCCCCCGCCGCTCCATGGACCAGAGGGCAACCCACCGGGCAACGGCGGTGCCCCGGTGGACTTCTCCGTGACACGTGAGTCCGCCGCACCGGAACTCATCCGCACCACCACGCATCTCCCTATCCCCCCTCACCTCTCATCCGACAGGGAACGACACATGATCCGAACGCAGCCGCACCGCTCCGGCGGCCCGACCGGCTCCGGCCCGTCCGCCACATCCGATCCGTCTCTCACGTCCTCACCCGCCCCCTCCACCTCATCGATCTCCTCCACCCCCTCCGCCTCGGCGGCCTCCCCGGAGGCCTCGACCCCGCGGATACCCGTCCAGCTCCCCGGCTCGCCCCAGGGCGGCCGGGCGAAGGCGGAGCCCCGTTCGACGCGGCGCGTCTCGGTCGCGGTCTACGCGGCGGACCCGGTGCTGCACGTCGGCGTGGTCCACCAGCTCCGTCAGCGCCCGGAGATAGAGCTGGTCGAGAAGGCGCGGCCGGAGGGCGCGCAGGTCACGCTGGTGACCGTGGACAGCGTGGACGACGAGACCGTGGCGCTGCTGCGGCGGCTGCGGCAGGACCCGCGCACCCGCACCGGTCTGGTGGTCGGCACCTTCGAGTCCGGCGACGCGCTGCAGCGTGCGATCGAGGGCGGGGTCACGGCCGTGCTGCGGCGTGCCGAGGCCGACCAGGACCGGCTCCTTCGGCTGGTGCTCGCGATGGCGAACGGAGAGGGAGTGCTCCCCGGCGACCTGCTGGCCCGGCTCCTGCACCACGTCGGCACCCTGCAGCGCGCCGCGCTCGACCCGCACTCCCCGTCGCTGTCCACGCTGACGGCACGCGAGGCGGACATGCTGCGGCTGGTGTCCGAGGGACTGGACACGGCGGAGATCGCGCGCAAGACCTCGTACTCCGAACGGACCGTCAAGAACGTCCTGCACGAGGTGATCACACGACTGCAGCTGCGCAACCGCACCCACGCGGTGGGCTTCGCGCTGCGCAACGGGCTGATCTGACAGCTCGCCCCCGCAGGCCGGCCGCCGACTCCCCTCGGCGGACCCTTCGTCCGGCCCCGGTGGTGCCCCCTCGTGCGGCGTCCAGGGGCGCGACTGCCCGAAAGCGCACCGCGCGTTTCCCCCGAGTCCGGCCGCCCGGCCCTGCCCGGCGGTCCTTCGAGACCCGAGAGTGGACCTGTCGTACGTCTCGTACGCCGTACGCGATGTGAACGGAACGCACCGGACTGTGAGGTGGACCCTGATGAGCACGGGTGGCTCCGGTGGCCGGCGGTACCGCTGGGGAAGGGCTGGGGCACCACTGCTGCTCCTGGTGCCCCTCCTCGCGGTGACCGCGGCCTCCGACCCGGACCGGGCCGAGGCGGGCCCCCGGGCCGCCGACGCGGGTGATGTCCGGATGGCGTTCGCCGGAACCCGGCACCGCAGCCTCGGCACGGTGGCCTCGGACGAGTCGAGCCCGCCGCTGTTCGGGCCGGGGCCGACCCACATGGACGTGCAACCCGCGGCACTCGGCGACCAGTTGGTGTTCGCCAGTCGCCGTGACGAGCGCGACCCGCAGATCTACCTGCGGACCGCGGACTCCGCCGTGCACCGGCTGACCAGCGGTCTCGACGCGGCGAACCCGCGGCTCGCCCCGGACGGCCGGTCGGTCGTGTTCGACGCGACCGGCCCGGACGGCGGACAGCGCGACATCTGGCGGGTCGGCACCGACGGCACCGGCCTCACCCGGCTGACCGAGACCCCCGCCAACGAGGTCCACCCGACGGTGTCGCCGGAGGGCGGCCGTCTCGCGTACGTGAGCGACGAGGACCCGGCGGCCGGACCCCAGGTGTACGTCCGCGCCCTGGACGGCGGCCCGGCCGCCCTGGCGAGCGACCCGGGCGACGGCAAGGCGTCGGAGCCGGTGTGGAACCCGGTGGACGACGCCGAGAACCGGAACCTGATCGCGTACACCGCCACCGGACCCGAGGGCCCGCGCCTGCGGTGGACCGACGGGACCGTCAGGGGGCCGCTGCTCGCGGGCGCCCAGGCACAGTGGCGGACCCACGGGGCAGCCTGGCTGCCCGACGGGGACGGAGTGCTGTTTCTCAGCCCCGACCGCACCTGTGAGTGCGAGGGCGACTGGGACCACGTCTTCCGGGTCCCCGCGCACTCGGAGGCCACCCCGGATCTGGTGCTCAGCGAGGACCGGGAGGTCAGCGAGGTCACCTGGCTCGGACCGCGCGACGGCGGCAGCCCGGTCGTCGAGCGCATCACCGCGGCCGGGCCGCACAAGGTCACCCTCCAGGACGCCAGACTGGACGGCGCCGATCCGCGCGACCTGCACGTCGAGATCCTCGACGAGGACCCGGCGGCCGACACCAACACCGACCCGACGAAGGACCCGCTGTTCCAGCCGGGTGCCGGGTTCGACCCCTGGACCGAACGGCAGAACTACACCCCGGACGGCCGCCGGATCGTGCTGACCCGGTTCGAGGGTCCCAAGGACGCGCGGATCGAGCGGATCTGGATCGTGGACGCCGACGGCACCAACGAGTCGGTGCTGCCCCTGCAGGGGCGCGGCCCGAGCGACCGGGACACCGACCCGACGTTCTCGCCGGACGGACGGTTCCTGGCCTTCACCCGTACCTCTCCCGGCGCGGACGGGGGCGCGGGCCGGAGCCGCATCCTGATCGCGGAGGTCTCCACCGGGGCGATCACAGGTGAGATCGTGCCGCCGGCCGGTGAACAGGCGGGCGGCGACGCCCAGCCCACCTGGTCGTCCGACGGCACCACGCTCGCCTTCACCCGCGACCTGGTGATCAACGGCAACGGGGCCAACAAGCACGTCTGGACCGTCCCGGTGGACCGGCTCGGACAGCAGAGCGACCTGAGCGCCAGGATCTGCCCGGCCGGCTGCGAGGTCATCGACGACAGCCCGGCCTTCTCACCGGACGGCACCACCCTCGCGCTGAACCGGAAGAGCGGCGGCGGCCGGACCGACGAGCGCAACGGCATCGTGCTCACCTCCCTCACCGGGGACGGCTGCCGGGTGCTGCTGCCCGAGTCGGCCCGTGACGTGCCCGGCGCCTGCGGGCGCGAACTTCCGGAGAACCCCGGACCGTTCCAGCCCCGGGACGCCGCCTGGACGTCCGACGCGAAGAGCCTGATCGTCAGCGTGCGCCCGGAGCGGAGGCCCAACAGCCCGGAGAAGCTGAAGAAGGTGGACGTGGCCACCGGAAAGCTCGTCGCCCTCACCGTCGACCTGCCGGGCCGCCAGAAGGAGCCGACCGTCCAGCAGTCGGTGGACCTCGCGGTCCTCGCGCCCGGCACGGTACCCGAGTTCACGGTCGGCACGCCCGGCACCGTGCGGGTCGACGTGGTCAACCGCGGCCCGGCGGCCTCGCCCGGCACCCGCCTCACCCTCGCGCCGCCCACCGGTCTCTCCGTCACCGGGATCAGCGCGCCCGGAGCCACCTGCGACCCCGCGGCCCTCTCCTGCGTCCTCGGCATCGTGCCGCCCGGCACCACGGTCCCGGTGACCGTCACCCTCACCGGGCTCGTCCCCGGAGACCAGCCCGTCGACTGGAACGTGACCGGCACCGTCCTCGACCCGAACCCGACCGACAACACGGGGCGGACGGTGGTCCCGGTGCGCCCGGCACCGGAACCGACGCCGACCCCCACCACCCCGACCCCGACCCCGACCACGCCGTCCCCCACGCCGTCGACCCCGACGCCCACCGCACCCACCCCGACGACGACCCCGCCTCGGCCGACTCCCGCCCCGCCCCCGCCGCCGGTCCAGGAGGCCGGCCCCGGCCTGCGGATCACCGCCCGCCCCGAGCCGGGCTACGTGGGCGGCCGGGTCGTGGTCACGTACACCGTCAGCAACGGCCGGGACGCCCTCGCCACCGGGCTGCGGCTGCGCGTCGGCCTGCCCGCCGCCCTCCCGCACGACGGGCCGCCGCCCGGCTGCGACGCCGCCTGGTCCTGCGCGCTGCCGGACCTCGCGCCCGGCGCCCGGGCCGTCGTCCAGGTCGTGCTGCGACCCGACCGCGCGCTCACCACCCGGGTCACCGGGCGGCTGACCACCAGCGGCACCGACGCCGACCCGCGCGACAACACCGCGCGGCAGCGCATCCGGATCCTCCAGCCGCGGATCGTCGCGGTCCCGCCGATCGGCAAGCCCGGGTTCGTCACCTCGGTGCGCGGCAAGGACTTCCCGCCCGGCGCACCGGTCAGCTTCACCTGGAAGCCCGGCATCACGGCCGCGGCGGCACCGACCGTGCCGCGCCGCGACGGCACCTTCGTCGGACAGCTGCTGATCCTCGCCAAGGACCAGACGGGTCCGCGGACCATCACCGCGAGCGGCCCCGGCTTCTCACCGGTGACGACCGACTTCCTCGTGGTGACGGGCACCGTGCAGCCGCCGGACACGGTGGCACGCCGGTGATCCACGAAGTCGACGAGGGACTGCGGCGGCTGCTCGCCGAGTCCGGTCTCGAACAGTCGGGCGTCGAGGTGGTCTTCGACGCCCCGACGAGGGACTGGGCGGCCCGCCGCAGCGCCCCCACGGTCTGCGTGTTCCTGTACGACGTCCGCGAGGACCCGGCGCGGCGTGGCAGCGGCGGGGGCGAGGTGTTCGACGCGGAGGGCTTCGTGGTCGCGCGCCGCACCCCGCCGCGGTGGTTCGACCTCACCTACCTGGTGACCGCGTGGGCGGGCCGCCCGCAGGACGAGCACCGGCTGCTCTCCGAGGTGCTGCGCTGCCTGATCGGCCATGACGCCATCCCGCCGGGGCTGCTCGGCGGGAGCCTCGCCGAACTCGGCCTGCTGGTCCCGCTCGACGTCGGCGGCACCGGCGCCGACGCCCCGGCGGCCTCCGACGTCTGGTCGGCGCTCGGCGGCGAGCTGCGTCCGTCGATCGGGCTGCGGGCCTGCGCGCCGCTGGCAGGAGTCGCCCGCGGCACCGCCCCGCCGGTCACCGAGGGTCTGCTGATGCGCTCGGGGCCCGGACTCCGCCCCGGGAGCGGGCCCGCCCTCCGCGATGCCGACGGCACCCGGGGCGGCGACATCGACAGCGACAGCGACGAGCAGCACCGACTGCGGTACGTCGAGCTGGCCGAGCCCGCGCCGGGGGAGGGGTTCGGCTCGCCCCGGGAGCGGCGCCCGGCGCCCGCCCGCCGCCGCCGAGGAGGAAGGCAGCCGTGACCGGCACCGCCCCGCCAGGACCCATGACCCGCACCCCCGGACCGCTGACGGCGCCCGCTCCCGCACCCGCTCCCGTACCCGTAGGGGATCCGGCGACGGCTCCGGACGCGTGGCTGTGGGAGCGGCTCAGGCTCGTCGAGGAACGGGTGCGGATCGCCGTCGCGGCACGGCAGGCCGTCGACCCCGATCCGGACGACCCCTACCGGGGGCAGTACCTGACACCGGAGGCGGTCGCCCGGGTGCTCGATCCGCCGGACCGCCCCGGGCTGCCCGCGCTCGACCCGACCGGCCCGCCGCCCGGTTCGCCGACGGCGGTACTGGCCGCCCGCTTCGGGCTCGCGCCGCTCGACCTCGATCTGCTCCTGATCGCGCTGGCGCCGGACCTGGACGCCCGTTTCGAACGGCTCTACGGCTATCTCAACGACGACCTGACCCGCCGCCGGCCCACGGTCGGACTCGCGCTCGAACTCGTCGGCCGCGCCGGAATCCCCTCGGCGCGGTTCCGGCTCTCCGCCGGCGCGCCGCTGGTCGCCGGCGGTCTCGTCGAGGTGACCGAGCCGGAACGGCCGCCGCTGTCACGGGTGCTCGCCGTGCCCGACCGGGTCACCGCGCACCTGCTCGGCGACGGCACGGCCGACGCGGCGCTGGCCGAGGTGCTCGGCCGGCGGCCCGCGGACCCGGCGGCCGATCCGGTCGTACGGGACCGGGCGGTGGCCGCGCTGCGCACCGGCACCGGCCACGTGCACCTGCGGTCCCGGGGCGGCGACGCCGCCGGACTCGGTGCCGCCGCGCTGCGGGCCGCCGGACTGCCCGCGCTGCCGCTCGACGCGGCGACGCTCGGCCTGGACGAACGGTCCGTGCCCGGCCTGGCCCGTACCGTCGCCCGGGAGGCCCGGCTGACCGGCGCCGGTGTGCTGCTCGGCCCGCTGGAGGCGCTGCCCGACCAGCCGGGGGTACGGGACCGGATGCTCCGCGCGGTGTGCACGGCGCTGCGCGGACTGCCGCTGCTGACCTACGGCGCGAACGGCTGGGAGCCCGCCTGGGCCGCCGACACCCCGGTCACCCTCGCGGTGCCGGTGCCCGCCCCCGGGACCCACACGGAGCGCTGGCGGCACGCGCTCGCGGAGGCGCTGGCCGGGCTCGGCGCCGCCGGCGTGCCGCCCGGGCTCGGCGCCGCCACGGACCCCGGCGGCCCGAAGGCCGACGTCACCGCCACGCCTCCCGGCCGGGGCGGCACCCCCGACACCGAGGCACTCGCGCGGTCCGTCGCCGCCCACCGCCTGGACGCGGGGCAGTTGCGGCGCGCCGCCGGTACGGCCGTGCGCGCGGCGGCCCTGGAGGGCCGGCCGGTCGACGCCGACGACCTGCGCACGGCGGTGCGCGGCCAGAGCGGCGCGGGCCTGGCCCGGCTGGCCCGCCGGGTCGAGCCCGGTGTGGGCTGGGACGACCTCGTGCTGCCCGCGCCCACCCACCGGCAGCTGCGCGACCTCGCCGTGCGCGCCCGGCACCGCGACCAGGTGCTGGGCCAGTGGGGCATGCGGCCCGGCGGCGGTCGCGGACGCGGGGTGATCGCCCTGTTCGCGGGAGCCTCCGGCACCGGCAAGACCATGTCCGCCGAGGTGGTCGCCGCCGATCTGGGCATGGACCTGTACGTGGTCGACCTGTCGACGATCGTCGACAAGTACGTCGGCGAGACGGAGAAGAACCTGGAGCGGATCTTCACGGAGGCCTCGGCGGTCAACGCGGTGCTGCTGTTCGACGAGGCGGACGCGATCTTCGGCAAGCGCTCGGAGGTCAAGGACGCCCACGACCGGCACGCCAACGTCGAGTCGGCCTATCTGCTCCAGCGGATGGAGTCCTTCGACGGCATCGCGGTCCTGACCACCAATCTGCGGGCCAATCTCGACGACGCGTTCACCCGGCGGATCGACGTGATCGCCGACTTCCCGGTGCCCGACGCCGTACAGCGGCTTGCCCTGTGGGAACGCTCCCTGGGCGACAGGCTGCCCCGCGCGGCCGATGTCGACCTCGGCTTCTGCGCGGAGCGCTTCGAGCTGGCCGGCGGCGACATCCGCGCCTGCGCCGTCACCGCGGCCTACGCCGCGGCCGCGGCGGGCGGCCCGCTGACCATGATCCAGCTCGTGACGGCGATCGCGGAGGAGTACCGCAAGCTCGGCAGGCTGGTGCTCGCCGGCGAGTTCGGCGTGTACCTGCCCGAGGTCACCCGGCGCTGAGCACCCCGAGGGCACCCGCCTTGCCCCCGCGCTGGTCCGCGCGCACCTTCCGCCCCCGGCGACCCGCCGGAAGGCTGGACCGGGCGCGGCCGCCCGCAGGTCCGGGTGCCGGTCCCCGGCGCCGGCTTCCGGGCCTTGGCGCCCCGGGCCCGGGCTCACGGGCCGAGCCGGGCACCGCGCGGTCACCGGCCGCACGGATGAACCCGTCACGAACAGACGAACGAACGAAGGAGCGAGCATGCCGACGTACCTCACCCCGGGCGTGTACGTGGAGGAGGTGCAGTCCGGTGCTCGACCGATCGAAGGCGTGGGCACCGCCGTCGCCGCGTTCGTGGGCTTCGCCCGCAGCGGCCCCTTCCACGAGCCCACCCTGGTGACGAGCTGGGACCAGTACACCCAGACCTTCGGAGGCTTCGGGGAGGGCGCCTACCTGCCCCACTCCGTCTACGGCTACTTCGCCAACGGCGGCGGCGCCGCGTACATCGTGCGGGTCGGCCGGTCGAGCGACGGCGGCGCCGGTGCCGTGGGCACCCTGCCGGAGCAGCGGTCCGGACAGCCGGTCGAGATCGGCGGCTTCCTGGTGTCGGCCAGGCCGGGCGTCACCGGGGTGTCCGTGGAGATCGCGGACGTGGAGGGCGACAACCCGCCCGAGGACCGCTTCAAGGTCGTCGTCCGCACGGGCGACCAGGTCGCCGAGAGCTACGACGTCTCCACCCGCAAGAGCGTCAAGGGCTACTTCGTCACCCAGGCCCGCGGCTCGAAACTGATCGAGGTCGCCGAGCGCCGTGACGGCGCCCAGACCCGTCCCGAGAACCGCACGGTCGCCCTGCAGGACGCCGCCGCCCCGGCGGCCCCCGCCGGCGGTGCCCCGGCCCGGCTCGACCCGGCCGAGTACGTCGGCGACGCCGGGGCGCGCACCGGCCTCGCCGGTCTGGAGACCATCGACGAGATCACCATGGTCGCGGTGCCGGACCTGATGAGCGCCTACCAGCGCGGCGCGATCGACGACGAGGGCCTGCGCACCGTCCAGGTCGCCGTCATCTCCCACTGCGAGCAGATGGGCGACCGGGTCGCCGTCCTGGACGCCCCGCCCGGGCTCAACGCGCAGCAGGTGCGCGACTGGCGGATGGAAGAGGCGGGCTACGACTCCCGCTTCGCCACGCTCTACTACCCGTGGGTGCGGGTCTTCGACCCGGCGGCCGGCCACAACACGACGGTCCCGCCGAGCGGGCACATCGCCGGTGTGTGGGCGCGCAGCGACGCCGAGCGCGGTGTGCACAAGGCTCCCGCCAACGAGGTGATCCGCGGGGCGGTCGACCTGGAGCTGCGGCTCAGCAAGGGCGAGCAGGACCTGCTGAACCCGATCGGCGTGAACTGCGTGCGCGCCTTCCCGGGCCGCGGCATCCGGATCTGGGGCGCCCGCACGCTCTCCTCCGACCCGGCCTGGCGCTACCTCAACGTCCGCCGCCTCTTCAACTACCTGGAGGAGTCCATCCTGCTGGGCACCCAGTGGGTGGTCTTCGAGCCGAACGACGACCGGCTCTGGTCCAGCATCCGGCGCAACGTCACCGCCTTCCTCACCGAGGAGTGGCGTCGCGGCGCGCTGTTCGGCCGTACGGCCGCCGAGGCGTTCTACGTGAAGTGCGACCGCGAGAACAACCCGCAGGAGTCCATCGACCAGGGCCGGGTCGTCTGCGAGATCGGCGTCTCGCCGGTCAAGCCCGCCGAGTTCGTGGTCTTCCGGCTGGCCCAGTTCTCCGACAGCACCAGCCTCATCGACGAGTGACCCGCGGGTCCGCAAGGAAAGGTTGACAGACACACATGGCAACGGGCGATGCTCTTTCCACCCATGTCTTCGGCGTGCAGCTCGGGGGTTACCTGGTCGAGTCGATCCAGGAGATCAGCGGTTTCACCGTCGAGGAGGACGTCGTCGAGGTCAAGCAGGTGACCTCGGAGGGCAAGCAGATCATCCGCAAGCAGCCGGGCGCCCGGCAGGCGGGCGAGATCACGATCACCCGCGGGCTCGACCAGAGCAGCGAGTTCACGAAGTGGATCAAGGAGACCCTGAACAACGGGGCCGTGAACGCCGCTCGGCAGAACCTCACGATCGAGATCAAGGACACCGAGGGCAACACGATCCGCCGGATCCAGCTGATGCAGGGCTGGGCCTCCAAGTGGGAGGGGCCGTCCCTGAAGGCCGGCGAATCGTCCGCGGCCACCGAGACCGTGACGATCGTGTTCGAGGAGATCGTCGTCGAATGAGGCGTCGTACGGTCACGGCGGGCAATCTGGAGGAGTTCCTCCAGGCCACCGCACCCGCCCAGGCCACCGCACCCGCCCAGGCCGCGGCCGGAACCGGCGAACAGCCGGCGCCCGCCGCGGCCCCGGCGCCCGCTCCGCGCACGGCCGACCACGGGCTGCGCACCGAGTTCGAGTTCGAGCTGCCGCGCGGATACGTGGACGAGGCGGGCACCGTGCACCGGCACGGCGCCATGCGGCTGGCCACCGCCCGCGACGAACTGCGCCCGCAGATCGACCTGCGGGTCAAGGAGAACCCCGCGTACCTGAGCGTGGTCCTGCTCAGCCAGGTGATCACCCGGCTCGGCTCGATCACCGATGTGCACGTGGGGATCGTGGAGCGGATGTACGCGACGGACGTCGCGTTCCTCCAGGACTTCTACCGGCGCGTCAACAGCGAGGGCCACACCCGTGCCGCGGTGACCTGTCCGCACTGCGAGGGCGGCTTCGAGGTCGACCTCTCCGGTGGGCGCCTGGGGGAATCGTGACGTACGCCCTCCCCCGGCTCCGGGAGGAGATCGCGTACATCGCTTACCACTTCCACTGGCAGCGCGACGAGATCCTCGACCTGCCGCACCGCGAGCGGCAGGAGTGGGTCAGCGAGATCGCACGCATCAACACCCGTGTGAACGAAGGCGGTTGAGCACATGGTATGGCGGGACTGGCTGCGTCGGCGGCCCGTCGGGCCGGAGACCGCACCCGCCCCGCGGGCGACGGCCCCCGGCGCCACGACGGACGCCGTCCCTGGCCCGGGCGCGCCCGGCGGGTCCGGCGTGCCCGCGGACTGGGACGGCGGCTGGCGCGCCACCTCGCCGCCCCTGCTCACCGTCTCGCGCGCCCCGCTGGGCGTGAGCGACGGACTCGTCTTCCGGGACCGCCTGGCCGCGTGGCGCGATCCGTCCTTCGACAGGGGCCTCGCCCACGCCGTGCTGCCGTCCGCGCCGTCCGGCCTGCTCCGTGGGGTGGCCCGTGCCGCCGCCCCGGCCCCGGGCCCCACGGCACCGGGCGGCCCGCTCCTGCTGCGCGCGATCCGTCCGCAGGAGGCGGAGGCTCCGGCCGAGCCGACCGGACCGGCGGTGCCGGAGCGGGCCGTGGGAACGCGCACGACCGGCCCGGCGTACCGGTCCGGAGGGAGTTCGGGTCCCGGCCCGCGCACCACCGGCGCGCCGGTGGTGACCCCCGAGGCCGGGCGCCCGGGGCCGGTGGGCCCGGTCGTGAGCCGGGCCACCGCGCGTGACGCGGACGAGCCCGGAACGGTCGGACGCGCCCTCGCGGGCCGTACGACGCCGGGCGCACCGTCCGCCGCGACGGCCGGAGGCCCGGCCGGGGCGCCGGTGCGGCGGGCGCGGGCCGCGTCGGCGCCGGCCGGTGGCACCACCGGTGACGGAACCTCCGGCGCTTCCCGTGCCGGTGGCGGATCCGCCGCGTCGAGCCGCGCACAGGGCCCCACCGGAGGTACCGGCTCCGCCGCCGCCGGTGGTGCCGCCGGGCAACGGGCCCGCGCGTCCCGGGCGACCCCCGAGGGCGCCGGGGGGCGCGGCCGGGTCGCCGATGCCGAGGCGCCCACGCCACCCGTGCAGCGCGCCCCCCTGTCCGGTACGGGGCCGAACGCGAACGGCCCGGCCCGTACGACGACGACCACGGCGACGGGCGATACGGCGACGACCGGTACGGCCGGTGGCTCCGCGGCGGCGCCGCAGGGCTCCGGCGCGCCCGCCTCCACCGGGCCGACGGGTGGCGGCAACCCGTCCGCCGCTCCGGCGACTCGGGGGCTGGTGTCGCCGACGTCCCCTGCCGTGCTCGGCGCGGTGCAGCGCGCGGCCTCCGCGGAAGCGGGCCGGCCCGGGCCCGTGGCAGGACCGGCGCTGCCCGCGATCCCGCTGGTCCGCCGGATCGCGGTGCTGCCGGACTCCACGGCCGCGACCCCGGCCACGTCCGCCCCGGCCGCGTCCGCCCCCCGCGTGCGGACTCCCGCGCCACGGCCCGCGCAGAAGTCCGAAGCACCCGGTGCCGCTCCTCGCGCCGTCGTACGCCCCCGCGACGTCGGGCGGAACCTGACGGTCGCCGCCCGCGTGCCCGCCGTTCCCGGGCGACGGGTGAGCATCGTCCCGGACTCGGCGTCCACCCCGCCGGCCCCGCGCCCCGTGCAGCGCGCGGCGCACGGACCGGCCGCTGCCGACGACCGGGCACCGCTCGGCGCGACAGCTCCCGGAACGCCGTCGGACGCACGGACGACGACCGGATCCGGGCCCGCTCCGGCGGGAGCGGACGGTCCGGTCGGCCCCTCCGCACCGGTGATGCCCGTGCTCCAGCGCGCGACCGACGCGTCCCCCGGCAACCCGGTCGTACCGGCGCGGCCGTCCGGGAGTCCGGACGCCCCTCCGGCCGGTGTCGTGCCGTCCCAGCCCGTTCTCCGACGCGGCACCGGAGCCACGACGGATGGCCCGGCGGCGCCGGGCCGCCTCGGCATGCCGCTGAGCGAGGTTCCGGCCACGGCGATCCCGGCCCCGGGGATGCCGGTGCTCCGGCGCACGGCGGACCGGGCCGGCGAGGGTCCGGCCACGACCCCGGACCACCCGCGCGGGCCCCTCGCCCGCACGTCCGACGGGCCCGTCGACACCCCGGCCGCGCCCGACCGGCCCCTGCTCCGGCGCACCACGGACCGCTCGGCCGCCGCCGGCCGGAGCGAAGCGTCCGCTGCGGGGCTCGGCGCGCCGATGAGGCAACTGCCGCCCACGGCCCGGCTGCTCACCGACCGGCCGGGCGGCTCTCCGGCCCCGGTCCCTTCCACGCCCGGGATGCCGATGACGCAGCGCCGGGTCGACGCGGGGCAGGACAGCGCGAGCGCCCGGCTCGGTGGGCGACCGGACGTGACGCCGACGAGCGTGCCCCCGGGCGAGCGTTCCCCCGTCGCGCGGGGGTCGGCCACGTCCGGCGGCATCCCGGTCCCCGAAGGCGCCGCGCCTACTCCGGCAGCGTCCCCGGCCCCTTCTCCGCCCCGGCGTCCTGTCGGCCGCGTCGCTGCGACGGGCGCGGTGCCGCTCGTGATCGCCCGCCGGATCGCGGGCCTCGCCGACCGGTCCGGTCCGCCGGGGCCGCACGCGCTCGGCTCGCCGCGATCGCTCCGACTGCTCTCCGACCGGTCACTGACGACGGGTCTGGGCACGACCGGGCCCGGAACCCCGACGGCATCCGCCGCCCGGCCGGCCGCGTCTCGCCCGGTGGTCCCGGCCCGCTGGGCCCACGGGCCCGGTGCCACCGGCACGTCCGGGTCCTTCGGCGTGCCCGGCTCACCCGCCGTGCAGCGCGGTGCGCTCGCTCCGGTCCTTCCCGGGCGGGCTCCGGCGCCCGCTGCCTCCGCCGCGCCGCCCGAGGCGCGGCGGCCGGTTGGTCCGCTGCCCGTCGCCGGGCCGCAGGGGCCGGTCGTCGTCCAGCCGGCCCCGGCCGGTTCCGGTCCGGCGCCGCTGCCGCCGCTGCGCGGTGTGGTGCGGCCCGGCCCGCAGGCCGCCGCTCCCGTGGCCCCCACGGCGCCAGTGGCGAAGCCCCGCGGGCCGGCGCCCTCGCGGGGCGCAGCCGCGGTGCAGCGGGACGTCGCCGCCGTGCCCGCGCCCGGACCGGTGCAGCGGCGCAGCGGCGGCGACTCGACGTCCTCGTCGGTGTCGGCCCGGAACGGCCGGAACGGCGGCGCCGCCACGAACGACACCGCGGCCGACACCGACCTCGACGAACTGGCACGCAAGCTGATCGAGCCCGTCGCCCGGTTGCTCCGGGCCGAGCTGCGGCGAGGCCGGGAACGCGCGGGCCGGCCCTTCGACGGACGCCGTTGAGCAGCCGCCCCCGCACCCGCAGCACGCACGAGAAACGGACCACGGACCGATGACCGACAACATCTTCGCGACCAGCGTGTTCTTCCGGCTGGCGATCGGCGGCAACGACCTGGGCGCCTTCAACACCTGCTCGGGCATGGGCGCCGAGGTCGAGATGGAGAGCTACGCCGAGGGCGGCAACAACGGGTTCACCTGGCAGCTGCCGGGCCGGGTGACCTGGTCGAACATCACGCTGACCCGGCCGGTCACCGCCGACACGGCGAAGATCGGGCGCTGGCTGGACGAGACGCTCCGGAAGGTCGAGCCGAAGGACGGCGAGATCGTGGCGCTGCGGCCGGACCGGAGCCGGATCATCAGCTGGCAGGTGTTCGGGATCGTGCCCGTGCGCTGGCAGGGGCCGTCGTTCGACCCGTCGAACTCGGAGGCCGCGGTGGAGTCGCTGGAGATCGCGCACCAGGGCCTGCTCCCGAGCTGAGCCGGGCCCGGGCCCGCACACCTCGGCACCGTACGAAGCCCCCGCCACCGGTGCAGCCCCCGGCACCGTCCTCGTAACCGGCCCCCGTAACTGCCCCCCGTCACCGTCCCCGTCACCTCCCCGTCACCCCGGAAAGGAGTCCCGCCATGGCCGCATCGGCTCGCGCGAATCGCGCACGGGCGCAGCTCACCCTCAAGGAGCCCCCGGCCTCGGTCGGCGCCAAGCCCGGCGGGACGATCGCCAGGCTCGACCTGCAGTTCAACCCCTCGACGCTGCAACTCGGCAAGACGACCGAGTGGCGGCGCTCACCGTCCCGGATGGCCGGGCAGTCGGCGCTGCCCGAGTTCGTCGGAAGCGGGCCTCGCACACTCAGCCTCGACGTGTTCCTGGACGCCACCGCCAAGCACGACAACTCGGTGGAGCAGGCGGTGGAGAAGCTGATGAAGGCGTGCGTGCCGACCCCGGCGAGCCTCGGCCGCAAGAAGCCGGCCAGCCCGTGGGTGCGTTTCGAGTGGGGCAACGCGCGGACCACGTCGTTCGACGGGGTGCTGTCCAACCTCTCGGTGTCGTACACGCTGTTCGACGTGGACGGGAAGCCGCTCCGGGCGACGTGCTCGCTGTCCATCGAGGAGGCGAGCGTCGATCCGCCGGGCCAGAACCCGACCTCGGGCTCGCGCACCGCGCGCCGTACGCACACCGTGGTGGCGGGCGACAGCCTGGCGATGCTCGCGTGGCGCGAGTACGGGGACGCGACGGCCTGGCGGGCCATCGCGGAGGCGAACGGGATCGACGATCCGATGGCCCTGGTCCCCGGCACGGAACTCGTGGTGCCGGGGCTGAGGGACGCGGACGCCGAGGAGGAGGGCCGATGAGCGGGTTCGACAGCGGAGGGCGGTCCTTCGCGGCCGATCCGATCGTGGAGGCGCCGGGCGAGCTGCCGCCGGTCTGGGCCGCGCAGCTGGTGAGCTGCGTCGTCGACGAGAACGTGGGCCTGCCGGACACGGCGGTGCTGACCTTCCGCGACCCCGACCACGAGTTCCTCAGGACCACCGGGATCACGATCGGCACCCCGTTGAAGGTGTCGGTGGTGACCGCCAAGGGCCAGGCCCGGGAGCGCCTGTTCAACGGCGAGGTCACCGCCCTGGAGATCGACCGCGACCGTACGGGCTCGTTCACGGTGGTGCGGGCCTACTCCCGGGCGCACCGGCTGCAGCGCGGCCGGAAGGTGGTGGCGTTCCGCAACATGACGGCGTCCGCGATCGTCCGGAAGGTGGCCGCTTCGGCGGGCCTCGCGGTCGGCAGGGTGGAGGCGGCGCCGGTGACCTACAGGCAGCTGTCCCAGGCGAACGTGTCGGACTGGGAGTTCCTGCAGTACCTGGCGGGCGAGAGCGGCGCGCAGGTGCGGGTGGACGACAAGGGCGTACTGCAGTTCACGAAGCCGGTGAAGGCCTCGGGCGCGCCGGCGCCGTCGACCTCGGCCACCCGCAGTCCGATGGTCCTGGAGTACGGCCGGAACCTGCTGGCGCTGCGGGCCTCCCTGTCGGCGGGCGACGGCGCGGCGAAGG
The DNA here is from genome assembly GCF_042733785.1 of Streptomyces sp. NPDC059695. NCBI lineage: Bacteria > Bacillati > Actinomycetota > Actinomycetes > Kitasatosporales > Streptomycetaceae > Streptomyces > Streptomyces sp. NPDC059695. The sequence continues at coordinate 103,903 of NZ_JBHWFF010000021.1, forward strand.
TACGGGTGCGGGGCTGGGACACCATGACCAAGCGTCCGCTGATGGCGGAGAAGCCGGCCGTCGTGAGCGACACCGTGGTGCCGGGGCTGCGTCCGCAGGCCGCCGCGGGATTCGGCGCACCGGTCGTGACCGTGGCGGACACCCCGTACCGTACGCAGGCGGAGACGCAGGCCGTGGCCGATGCGACGGCCGCGCAGATCAGCGCCGGCTTCGCGGAGCTGGAGGCGCTGGCCGAGGGCAACCCGATGCTGCGGGCGGGCAGGCCGGTGGCGCTCGGCAACGTCGGGCCGGCGTTCTCCGGGAAGTACACGGCGACGGCGGTGCAGCACGTCCTGGAGCCGCACGGCGGCTACCGCACGACCGTCTGGGTCAGCGCCAGCCCGGACCGGTCGCTGACCGGCCTGGTGACCGGCGCGAACGCGCCGGGCCGCGGGCCCCGGATGCCCGGTCTCGCGATCGGGATCGTGACGGACGTGCGCGAGCCGAACGGATCGCAGCGCGGCGCGGTCCGGCTCAGGTTCCCCTGGCTGGACGACACCTACGTCACCGACTGGGTGCGCACGGTGCAGTGGGGCGGCAAGGGCGGAGGCGGGGTGGTGAGCCCCGAGGTGAACGACGAGGTGCTGGTCGGCTTCGAACAGGGCCTGCTGGACAGCCCGTACGTGATCGGCGGACTCTACAACGGGGTCGACCAGCCCTCGCCGCACGACGTACCGCTGATCGACAAGGTCAGCGGCAAGGTCAACCGCCGTTCCGTGGTGTCGCGTTCGGGTCACCGGGTGGAGCTGCTCGACGCTCCGGCCCCCGGCCCGTCCGGGCTGCGGCTGGTGACCGGCGACGAGCGACTCGAGGTGCGCGTGGACGACCGGCGCGACCGGATCGTGCTCACCGTGTTCGCGGGCCGGAACCGTCCGCTGAGTTCGGTGGAACTCGGCAGGGACGGCATCACGCTCGACGCGCCGACCGGCACCGTGAAGGTGAACGGACGGCAGGTCGACATCAGCGGCAGCGCCGGGGTCAGCATCGACGGTCGGTCGGTCAAGGTGTCCGGCAAGACGGACGTCACGGTCGACGGCGGTCTGCTCGGGGTGCTCAAGGCCCGCCTCATCCGCATCAACTGACCACGCGTCATCAGTGGTCCGCACCCTCTTCCCTCCACCCACCCCAAGGAGCCTGTCATGCCAGCCGCGGCCCGTACCGGCGATCCCACCAACCACGGCGGCGCGATCGGCACCCCGCCGCCCGCCGTCGCCAGGAGCGTGGTCACGGTGCTGATCGGCGGGCGGCCGGCCGCCGTCACCGGCAGCCTGCACGTGTGCGTCGTACCGCCCCACGCGGCGCTCGGACCGGGCAACGTGATCATGCCCGACCCGGCGGCCGCCGCCGCCGGACCGGTCCTGATCGGCGGGCTGCCCGCCGCGCGGGCCCGGGACCGGACGACCTGCGGCGCGATGATCCTGACCGGTGCGCCCGACGTCCTGATCGGGGGCGTGTGATGAGCGAACGGTTCATCGGCCGCGGCTGGGGCTTCCCGCTGCGGGTGGGTCCGACCGGCGGCATCGCCCTGGTCGAGCGGGAACGGGAGCTGGAGGAGGCGATCCGGCTGATCCTCGGCACCGCGCCCGGCGAGCGCCCGATGCGCCCGGAGTTCGGCTGCGGCATCCACGAGTACGTGTTCGCGCCGGGCGGCGGCGACACCGCCGGGCGGGTCGCGCAGCAGGTCCGCGAGGCGCTGGAGCGGTGGGAGCCGCGGATCACGGTGGACGAGGTCGTCGTGGCCTTCGACTCCGTGGACGAGGGCACCCTCTACATCGACGTGCACTACACCGTGCGGAGCACCAACGACCGGCGCAACCTGGTCTTCCCCTTCTACACGATCCCCTCCGAGGAGGGGGCCGAGGAAATGGTCGCGGACTGATGGCCCTCCCCTCTCCCAACCTGGACGACCGACGGTTCCAGCAGCTCGTCGACGAGGCGAAGCGCTACGTGCAGCAGCGGGCGCCCGAGTGGACCGACCACAACGTGTCCGATCCCGGCGTCACGCTGATCGAGACCTTCGCCTATCTGGTGGACCAGCTGCTCTACCGGCTCAACCGGGTCCCGGACAAGAACTACCTCGCTTTCCTCGACCTGTTGGGCATCGAGCTGTTCCCGCCGTCGGCGGCCTCGGCCGAGGTCGACTTCTGGCTGTCGGCCCCGCAGCCCGAGCCGGTCTCGGTGCCGGCCGGCACCGAGGTGACGACCACGGCCGGTGACACGGACGAGGCCGTGGTCTTCGCGACCACGGGCGAGCTCCAGATCGTCCCCGCGGAGCTCACACGGCTGCTGACGGCGCCTCGGACCGGGGAGCAGACCGACCGGACCGGGGAGCTGGCCGAGCGGCGCGACATCCCGTGCTTCCAGGCGGTGCCCGAGCCGGGCGACGCGCTGCTGTTCGGCCTTTCGTCGGCGGTGCCCCGCTGTGTGGTCGTGGTGCGCCTGGACAGCCAGGTGCAGGGCGTGGGCGTCGACCCGCGCCAGCCGCCGCTGGTGTGGGAGGCGTGGGACGGCGGCCGCTGGCAGCGCTGCGAGACCGGCGAGGACTCCTCCGGCGGCCTCAACAGGCCGGGCGAGGTCGTCGTGCACGTGCCGGCCGGGCACCGCGCCTCGCTGATCGGCGGCACGCGCGCGGGCTGGCTGCGCTGCCGGGTGACCGAGGCGGAGCCGGGCCAGCCGTTCTACTCGGAGTCCCCGACCGTGCGCGAGGCCTCGGTCTTCACGATCGGCGGCACCATGACCGTCGAGCACGCCGAGACGGTCACGGACATGCCGCTCGGCACCTCGGAGGGCGTGGCCGGCCAGCGGTTCCGGGTGGGCCGTCCGCCGGTGCTGCTCGACGGCGGGCCGCCGATCGTGGAGGTGTCCTCCGGCGACGGCTGGCAGCGCTGGGACCTGGTGGAACACTTCGGGCGCTCCGGCCCCGAGGACCGGCACGTCCGCGTGGACGCCAGTACGGGCGAGTTCGCCTTCCCGCCGGCGCTGCGCGAGCCGGACGGGACCCTGGGCGCGCGCGGCGCCGTACCGCCCAAGGGCGCGCACATCCGGGTCGCCCGCTACCGCACCGGCGGCGGCCCGGCCGGGAACGTCGCGCGCGGCGCGATCTCCGTGCTGCGCAGCTCCGTCCCGTACGTGGCCCGGGTCGACAACCGGGAGGCGGCGCGCGGCGGCGTCGCCGGGGAGACCCTCGACAACGCCAGGCTGCGGGCGCCGGAGGCGCTGCGCATGCAGGAACGCGCGGTGACCGCCGAGGACCACGAGATCATCGCCCGGCAGGCGGCGCCGTCGCTGGCCAGGGTGCGCTGTCTGCCCCCCGTCGGCGGGGCGGGCGCTGGGGGCGCGGTGCGGGTGCTGGTGGTGCCGGACGCCGTCGCCGACGAGGGCGACCGGCTCCGCTTCGACCAGCTCATCCCGTCCGAGCAGATGCTCGGCTCGATCACCCGCGCCCTCGACGAGCGGAGGCTCATCGGCACCCGGCTGGTCGTGGAACCACCGGTCTACCAGGGCGTCACGGTGGTGGCCCGGCTCTCCGCGCCCGCCGCCGACGCCGACCGGGTCCGGGACGCGGCGCTGGCGGCGCTGTTCCGCCACCTCAACCCGCTGCACGGCGGGCCGCAGGGCAAGGGGTGGCCCTTCGGCCGGCCGGTGCAGTACGGGGAGCTGTTCGGCGTGCTCCAGCGGGCCGTCGGGGACGTCCTGGTGGAGGAGATCCGGATGTTCGCCGCCGACCCGATCACCGGCCGGCGCGGCGCGCCGGCCGAGCGGATCGACCTCGGTTCCGGCGCGCTGGTCTTCTCGTACCAGCACCAGGTGGTCGTGACCCCCACGGATCCGGAGGGCCGGGCATGAGCCGGGCGGCCGTCCCCGGCCTGCCCAGCCGCTACCCGATCGGCGGGCAACTGCCCGCGCTGTACCACGAGGACGACTTCGCGCAGCGGTTCACCGCCGGTCTCGACACGGTTCTCGCGCCGGTGTACGCGACGCTCGACAACCTGGCCGGCTACTTCGACCCCCGGCTCGCGCCGCCCGACTTCGTGGCGTGGCTGTCGGGCTGGGTCGGCGGCTTCGACGACCCGGCCCGGCCGCTGGAGCTCCGCCGGGAGGCGGTGGCCCGTGCGGTCGAACTGCACCGCATGCGCGGCACCCGGCGCGGCCTGACCGAGGCGCTGCGCCTCGTCCTCGGCGTCTCGGCCGACGTCAGCGGCGACGGCGGCGCCACCTGGTCCACCACGGCGGGCGGCGCCCCGCCGCCGCCGGACGTGGACACGGTGCTCGTACGGGTCTGGCCGGGCCGCACGGCCGAGGTCGACGCCGACCGCGTCGAGGCCCTCGTCCGAACCCTGTGCCCGGTCCACACGGCGTGCCGTGTGGAGGTCCTCCCGGGCCCGCCTGCCGATCTCGAAAGGAGCGACCCGCATGCGTGACTGTCCCGTGTGCGGGGCGTCGAACGCCCCGACGGAAGACTTCTGCCACAACTGCGGCTCCTATCTGGGCTGGTCGGACGAGGCGCCGAGGCCGGGCCGCGGCGCCACCGCGTCCGGCGGCCCGAACCCGTTGGACACGCTGGACGAGCCGGGGGACCCGGCGAGCCCGGCGGAACCCGGCGGCGGTGCGCCGCCCTCGGCAGGGGCGGAGGCGGCGGCGGCTCGGGGCGGAGCCGCCGAGCCGCCCGGCACGGCCCGGACAGCGCCGCGCACCTCGGCCGAGAGCGGGGACGGACGTACGGCGGCGCCGCCGGGGACCGGAGCGGGCGCACCCGCGGAGCCGGGCGTGCCGGAGCCCGGACGCCCGCTGAGTGGTCCCGGGCGGCAGGACGCCGACGGGTCCGCGAGGACCGGCGGACCCGCGACCGGGGCGTCGGCGGGCGCGGCGGCGGGGCCCGGCACCGGTGTGCCGACAGGACCCGCGGGGCTTCCGCCGCACGCGCCGGCCGCCGGCGGACCGGCGGCCGACACCCCGAGCACGGCGCCACCCTCCGCCGACCGGACGGCGGCCGCGCCGTCCCCGGCCGCGCCGTTCAACACGCCGCCGTCCACCGCGCCGTCCACCGCCCCGCCGTCCCAGGCCGTGCCGGGGCCGGGCTTGCCACCAGGGGGCGCACCACACGCGCCCCCGGCCGGGCAGGCGGGCACCGGCGCCGTCGGGAGCGCGGCGCAGACGGGCACCGGCGCCGTCGGGAGCGCGGCCGGCACGCCGTCGACCGGCCGGCCCGGCGGCACGCCGCCGCACGGGGCACCGGTCGAGTCCGCCACGCCGGACCAAGGGGTCCCGGCGCCGCCGCGACCGCCCGGCCTCGCGTACGGCCCCCGCCCCGACGACGACGTCGCCGGGCCCGCGCCCGATTCCGCCGCCGACGCCCCGGAGCCCGGCGGCTCCCGCCACCCGCGCCGCCGGGACGCCGGGCCCGAGCCCGCTTCCGAAGCCGGGCGGGAGAACACCGAGATGGCCCGGGAGGGGGCCGGCTGGCTGCGGCAGGCGGCGCAGCGGGTCGGGCTGATACCCGATCTGCCGACGGTCACGCCGCCGCGCCTGCCGTCGGTACCCGGCCTGCCGCCGACGCCCCCGGGCGACCCGCGCGCGGACCGGGGAGAGGACGAGAACCACGGATCGCGGCAGGCCGACGACGACGATGTCGTCGAGTCCTCGTCCTCGTCCGCGGCCCCGTCCACGCGCCCGGAGTCGCAGCCCCGCGCCGCCGACCCCCCGGCCCCGGTGCGCCCCGGCGCGCCGACGCCTCCGCCGCGCCCCCGGAGCCCCGCGTCGCCACCGGCGCCGGTCGGGGGATCGCCCGGGCCGGTGCTGCCCGCGAAGGCGGTGGCCGCGCGGCCGGTCGTGCGCCAGGCACCGGTGGACGAGGACGCGGTGGGTGCGCCGTGTCCGGCCTGCGGGACGCCGAACGCGCCCGGGCGGAACTTCTGCCGCAGGTGCGCCGCGCCGCTGACGTCGGCGACGGCCCCGGAACGGCTGCCGTGGTGGCGGACGGTCTGGCCGTTCCGGCGGCGGGTCCGCAGTGGTTCGGGACGGTTCGCCCGGTTCCTGACCGTGCTCGTCGTGGTCCTCGCCCTGTGCGCGGGAGGCTTCCTGCTGCTGCCGGCCGGACGGGCCCTCATCGAGGACACCCGGGACAAGCTGGGCAAGGCGAAGCCGGTGACGGCGACCGGCGTGCGCGCGAGTGCCGAACTGCCGGGCCACGAGGCGACCGAGACGACCGACGGACTGAGCAACCGCTACTGGGGCGCTCCGCGTTCGGGTGCCTCCGTCACGTACCGCTTCGCGAAGCCGTTCCGGATGGTCGATGTGATCGTCACCAACGGCGCCTCGGCCGATCCGGAGGCGTACGCGTCACAGGGCCGGGCGCTGCGCATCGAGATGGAGGTGACCTCGAAGGACGGCGAGGTGGTGCGCAAGACGCTGAACCTCAGCGACAAGCCGGGCCCGCAGACCTTCCCGACCGGGATCAGCGACGTCCTCACGGTCCGGCTGGCGCTCGAATCGCCCGTCGGGCTGACGGGCGGACGGCATCTGGCGGTGTCGGAGGTGGAGTTCTTCCAGCGCGGCTGAACCGCGCCCCTGGAGCGAAGACGGCTTCCTTGCCGAACTTCGCCGGAGGATCGAACGCCGTGGCCTTCGCCTTCGGCTCCGCCGAGGCCGGAGGCTCGGCACCGGCGGAGGCGCCCGGGACCCCGGCGTCCGCCCCGGACGTGCCGTCTGAACAGCCCGCCAGACCGGTCAGCGCGGCCGCGAGCGCCAGATGCATGACGTGCCGGTGGGTCGCTCGCACAGTGATCTCCTCCGTTGGGGCAACTCCGGTGCAGCCTGGTGTCGTTGTCCTCGCGGCGCGCTCGCTCAACTTGCTCACCCAGGACGGGCCGCGGGGCGCGTGCTCGCGCAGCAACGCCCACCGACGCACGCGAAGCTCCTGGCAGAAGCGGGTGGTCTTGGTCGAGAACCCGTCTGCCAGGAGCTTCGTCGTTGCGGATGCGGGCCCAGCTCACGGTCGGCACCGTCGGCTCGGAAAGGGCTCGGTACCCGGGAGAAAGGGCCCGCGGTGAGCTACGCCTGAACGGCGGGATCGATCGCTCTCACCACGTGACCGTCCGTGCTCCCGCCCGTGCACGTCCAGACCGGGGTCTCGTGGACGTAGTCCACGTGCAGACCGCGGCCGTGCTCGCCGCACACGGGCCAGGTCACGCGGTGGTGGCTCATGACGAATTCCTGCACCCCTTCCGCCACGGCGCACAGAACCTCCGCCGCATCGGGTGTGGAGACCTCCGCCGACTTGATGCGGACCACGCCGACCGGTCCCTGGTCCGGGTCCCGCGTGTAGCTGATGTAGTCGTAGTCGTCGCCGGTGGTCGCTTTCCCGGTGTCCTGCTCCGCCGATCTGGTGACCGTCTCGAACGCCGATCTCGCCATGGAGAAGGTGCGCGCGGTCCAGGAGTCACAGAACTCCGATTCCGAGATCTCCCCACGCTCGCCGTACAGCTCGGCCATCCACGTCCGTACCTCCTCGGGGAGCTGCTCCCCGTGCCACCAGACCGCTCTCAGCATCCGGTCCCGCCAGTCCGGGAGATTCGACATCGTTCCTGCCTTCCGAGGGAAACGAAGCCGGGGGAGGAGTGGCTGCCCACTCCTCCCCCGGCGGTGATCAACCCGAAGGGTCTCAGGTGAAGAGGCCGTAGACGTTCAGGGTCGGGTTCCGGACGCAGATGTTCATGACGGTGAACTTCCCGCTGAATTCAACGTTGTCCGTCCAGTCGAACCAGAAGGTCATGCCCATGGCCCTGTACTTCCCACGGTCCGACTCCGGTCTTCCCCTCCCGTTGGGGACACCCCAGGAGCCGTGGAAGACGTAGCTGCCCGACTCCAGGTGGCCGTAGTTCTGGTTCTTCTTGGCGTTGTACAGCGGAAGGACGATGCTGTACACGAACTTCAGAGCGCCGTACTTCTTCCAGATGCTCTTCAGCTTCACGTACCAGGTCAGGCTGCACTTGGACTTCCCCGTGCAGTTCCTGCTGATGCCGATGGTGTAGTTCTTCGTCTTCTTCGTCTGCGTGCGGTAGTTCAGCTCACCGCTGGTGTCCGACTGGCCGATGGGGTCGGCGGGGTAGACGTAGGAGCTGGTGTTGCCGCCGTAGACCGGGTCGTTCTGGAGGAAGCGGCCGGTGGTCGGATCGTAGACGCGGACGCCCATGAGGGTGTACCCGGCCAGGCCGTCGGTGGCTCTCTGGTAGGCGCCCAGGGACCCGTACTTCGCCGCGGCGGCCGTGGCGTCCAGCGGGTTGCCGTACTCGTCGTAGCGCTGGACCGTGGCGGCGGACGTCGCCAGGTCCAGCCGGACGGAGATGTCGCCGTGCAGGTTGGCCAGGTGGAGGACCGCGCCGCCGGTGGCGCCGGTGGTGGCGGCCAGTCCGCCGGAGAGGTCCGGGACGTTCCGGCTGACGGTGGAGGCGGAACCCGCGGTGGTGACCGTCCAGGACGGGGTGTCGCAGCCACAGCTGTAGTGGTTCACCGTGGTGCTCGTGGTGGACCAGGTCGCGCCGCCGTCGCCGGTGGTCGCGGTCGCCGAGGACGCCAGGCGGCCGGAGCCGTCCAGGCCCCAGGTGGTACGGGTGGAGCCCACCGTCTCACCGGCCACCAGGTCGTTGGTGTAGTAGGCCAGGGACTTGCCCGCCACCTGGGTGGTGCGCCCGAAGGCGTCGTAGGTGTAGCCCCCGGCGACGAGACGACCCGCGGTGTCGTGCGCGTACGCCGTGCTGGAGGTGGTGGGGGTGGCGCCCGCGGCCGTGACCGTGGTGGTCAGCGAGGTGCGGTTGTCATCCGTGTCGAAGGCGTAGGCGCGCGAGGTCGTCGTCGTGCCGTCGTCGTCGGTGGCCAGGGCCAGGCGCCCGGAGGCGTCGTAGCCGTAGGCGGTGGACAGGGTTCCGCCGTCGGTCTGGGTGTGACCGGTCTGCTTGCCGTGGATGGTGTAGGTCGCGGAGTCGGAGAGCACGGTGGCGCCCGAGGAGTCCGCGTAGGTCACCGACGTCTGGTTGCCCGTCGTGTCGTAGGTCGTGGCCAGGGTGTAGCCACCGGGCAGGGTCTCACCGGTGAGAGCGCCGTCGGCGTCGTGGGCACCGGCCCTGAACGTCCCGGCGACCGAGTCGGTGATGGACTTGGCCTGGCCGGTGGTGGCGTCGTAGGTGTAGGTGGTGGTGGACGGCACCGAGTCGGACGCCGTCACCGGGCGGTCGAGGATGTCGTAGGTGAAGGAGCTGGTGCTGCCCGACCCGTCGCTGTAGGTGAGGGTCCGGCCCAGGGCGTCGTACGTCGAGGTGGACGTCTTGCCGTTGGCGGTGGTGCCGGCGACCTGGCCGGTGGCCCCGTCGTAGGTGATGGTGGTGGCCGGAGTGCCCGATCCGGTGCCGCCGGTGACGGTGGTGCCGGTCGGACGGCCGACCGCGTCGGACGCGGTGGTGGTCGTACGGGTCACGCCGTTGGCGGTCTCGGCCTTGGTGACGACCTGGCCCCACCGGCCGTAGGTGTAGACGGTGGTGACGCCCTCGGTGGGGTTGCTCCCGCCACCCGTGATGGCCGCGGCCGGGGCGGTCCTGCAGAGCAGGCCGTCCCACTCGGTCGAGGCGCAGGCGCCGGTGGCGTGCGCGTCGTAGTAGGTGTACACCAGCGTGCCCGCGTCCGAGCCGGACGATTTCGGGGTGCGGGTGGTGGCCACACGGCCCGCGCCGTCGTAGCCGGTCACCTGGCCCGCGGACTCGCCGCCGCCGGTGGTGGCCAGTTCGGAGCCCGTGGACCAGTCGTAGGTGGTGGTCGTGGTCTTGGCCTCCGCGTCGGTGGCGTAGCCGGCTATGGCCGCGCCCGTGGTGGAGGAGGTGACCAGGTCGGAGACCGCCGCGTCGGCCGGGGCTCCCTCGTCGTAGGCGTAGGAGGTGTGGGCGCGGGCCGGGATCACCGTGCCGGCGGCCAGGGTGGACTCGGGGGTGGTGCCGGTGAGTTCCGAGGCCAGGCTGATCTGGTGCAGCGGACCGTACTCGTCCGTCACACGGGTGCCGTCGGCGGAGTACTCCAGCACGGTGGCCAGCTGCTGGGCGCGCTCGGCGGTGGACAGATCGGCCAGGCCCAGGGCGGCCAGTTCCGTCGCCGCGTTGGCGGAGGTGCCCAGGGCGAGTTCCCGGTTGCCGGCGGTCAGGTCGGAGGACTCGTTGCCGAGCAGGTCGTACTCGGTGGTGGTGATCGCACCACCCGGGCTCGCTGTGTTGGTCTCCGCTCCGTTCGCGTTGATGTAGCTGATCGTGGCCCGGGCGTAGGCGCCTGCTGTGAGGTCGCCGCCGGTGCTGGAGGCCGGAACGCTGTCGGCGGGGAAGAACGCGGTGGCGTCGGTGGGCGCCTCGTCCTGTCCCCAGGCAGCGACCGTCGCGGTGTCCATCTGGTACGGGGCGGCGGTGCCGGAGACCGGGACGTCGTAGACGACGGTGGTGGCCGCCGTGCCGGACGTGGTGGTCGCGGATCCCGCGGCGAGCGCGGCGCGCGACACCTTGAGGAGCATGCCGGACCCGGAGGTCAGGGCCGAGCCGGCCGTGCCGTAGGTGAAGGTCCAGGGCAGCTCGCCCGGCTTGGTGTACGTGGCCACGCGGCCGTCGGTGCCGTAGGTGTACTCCGTCTTCAGCGACGGGCTGATGCGCGGGTCCCACACCTGGCGCAGCTGGCCGGAGGCGTTGTAGGCGTACGAGGCGAGCGTCTCGGCGGTCGAGGCGGAGGCACCGGGGCTGGTGGCCCACAGCTTGACGGCCGAGACCTGGTTCAGATAGTCGCCCAGCGTGCTGGAAGTGGCCGTGGTGGCCGGCGCGTAGACGTACTCCAGTACCCGGCAGCCCTTCGTGGACGGGTTCGTCTGGCAGGTCGTCGCGGTCGCCGCGCTCGTCGGCGAGACCACGTACCTCGGACGGGCCAGCTTCTTGCCGCCCGCGTCCACCGTCGTCGAGAAGACCGTGACCGTCGAGTCGTCGACCGCCGAGGCCGACGAGAACACCGTCCACGTCGTCGAGGCCGGGTCCGCCTTCGCGAACACGACCGTGTTGGCGTCGGTGTCGGTCAGCGTGAACATGGTCGTGGTGGCCGAGTAGGTCAGTGCCAGGGACTCGGCACCGATCTCCGGCTGCCAGCCGCCGCTGCTGGTCTTGGTGAACGCGATCGCGCTGCCGTCGCCGGCCAGTACCTCGACGGACGAGCCGGAGGTCTCGCGGATCTGCGTGTAGTCGCTCGACTCGGCGGAGACGGTCGACACCCAGCCGGGGCCGAAGATCTGCGCCTGGCCCTCGGCGTCGGTGCTGTTGGTACGCGAGGAGAACGTGCGGTCCACGCTCGCGGCGAACGCGGAGGCGTCGGTGGCCGACAGGGTGAAGTCACCGGTGAGTTCGTTGACCTGCCCCGGGCCGATCTGGTTCGTGAGGGCGGCGCCCGCGTCCCGGTCGAGGGTGATCTCGGCAGTCTGCGAGTAGCCGGTGGTGGTGCCGTTGGTGAACGCGGCCCGCAGCTGGATCACGCCGTCCTCGGCGAGGGTGGAGACGGTGTTCCACACCAGCTTGGTCGCGTTGCCGCCGCTGACGGCGACGGGCCAGGCGGAGACGGCGGAGCCGGAGGCGGTCACGGCACCGACGGGCACGGTGTGCCAGACGTCGGTCTCGCCGCGCCGGTACTGCCAGGTCACGCCGGTGTAGGTGGTGAGGCCCCTGGCCGCCAGGGTGACCCGGCGGGCGGTGGTGTCGCCGTCCTGCGGGGAGAGGATCGCCGCGCCGTCGGCGCCGACTCCGAAGCTGTAGGCGGTGCTGGCGGTGGAGAGGTTGCCGCCGGAGTCGACGGTGCGCGCGTACAGCGTGTGCCAGCCGCCTGCCGGGTTGATGCTGATGGTCTGCGCGTCGCCGCCGGTGCCGTTGGTGGTGTCCAGCTTCGTGTTCGGCAGGGACGCGTCGTCCAGGCCCCACTGGTAGCCGGCACCGTCCGTGGAGGAGGTGACGAGGGTGCAGTTCACGGCGGTGGAGGCCTTGGCGGTCCAGCTGCCCTGGGTGTACGTGTCACAGGTGACGGTCGGTGCGACCGGCTTGGCCGTGTTCAGCACGAACGGCGTGTAGCCCGACCACGACCCGAAGTCCGTCCCGTCGTACGCCCGCGCCCGGTAGCGAAGATGGCTGCCGGAGGGGAAGGGGGAGGAGGAGGGGACGGCCAGGGTCGAGGTGGAACCGGAGGCCACGGTCTTGCCGTACGCCGTGAGGGAGTACGTGGTGTCCGCGTACGCCGGGTCGGCGGTGATCTCGTACTGGGCCTGGACGTTGGCTCCGTCCGGGTCGGTCACCTTCGACGACAGGGTCGGGGTGAGCGAGGTGACGTAGCGCTTGCCGTTGTAGGCGTTGACCTGCGAGGGCGCGATCGCCGTCGAACCGGGCACCGCGGGGTAGGAGTTGTACGTCACGGTGAGGTGCGGCTCGGTGGAGCCGTCGCCGGAGACGTAGTTGGCGGAGCGGTAGCGGCGCCAGGTGGTGGAGTCGGTCTCCGAGGCACCCGCGATGCGGACACCGTAGTTGGTGGAGCCGTCGGCCCAGGCCTGCACGATGGCGTCGACGTCGAAGTTGACGGTGCCGGCCGGGCAGGAGCTGTCGTAGCCCTTGGCCGCCGTGCTGGTGACCGCGCCCGTCGTGGTGGTGGCGGGCTGGTCGCCCCAGGTGATGCCCGAGGTGGTCCACGACCCGGTGATGCGCCGCACCTGCGTGCCCGCGCCGGTGGTGGCACAGGTCGAGGAGTAGTACGAGTACAGGGCGAGGTTGGTGTCGGTGATGTGCTTGCCCGTGAAGGCCGACACGTCGAACTTCAGGTAGGCGCGGGCCTTGGTGGTCCCCGCGTCGTACGTACCGGACTTCAGCTCCTCCGAGGAGACCTGGGAGTCCGGGTAGTTGGTGGCGACCCAGGTGTCCGCGGAGGCGGCGAGCGTGCTGGTGGGGTCGACGGTGACCGGGTAGGTCAGCCGGTTGTCGGTGAAGTAGCTCGCGTCCGGGGTGAGGACCAGGGTCTGCGACCCGTCCTCGGCCGTCTCCACCTTCGTGGCGACGGGGGCCTGGTGCTTCGACTCGCCCGACGTGCGGTCCTTGGAGGAGTCCCACATCATCGGCGCGGGCGCCTCGGCGACCAGCTTCCCCGCACCGTCCTTCAGCAGCAGGTGACCGGATGCGGCCTCCGACAGCTCAAGTCCCTTGAGCCGCATGGGTATCCGGTACTCCAGCGGACCCTCGGGCGCCTTGTCGAGGACGACGTTCTGGCTGAACCCCTGCGCCAGCGCGGTGACCGTCAGGGTCTCGCCGTCACCGAGGGCGTAGGAGGCGGTGTCGTCCTTCACCGAAGGCGTCGGAAGGTTCGACTCCCAGCCCATCCCGAACGACTTCGTGCCCTTGGTGACCGAGGCGAGCGCGGTGTCCCCGCCGTCGGAGACCGTGATGTCGGCGGCGGCGACCTCCGGCTCCAGCGCACTGCCCTCGTCGGACAGAGCGGTGTCGATGGTGCGCCAGACGCCGTCGACCTTCTGCCGGATCGGTGCCGCGTACGTGGACGTCTGCAGCTGTCCGTTGGGCAGGGCGTACGTCGTCGAGTTGGCGGAACGTTTCGCCACCACCTCGATCCTGCGGCCCTGCAACCGGGCCATCAGCAAGGCGGCGGCCGTCGAATCGGCCGAGGAGGCCGTCGACCTGGCGGACTGGCCCACGGCCGTCGGCCGCGTGGTCGCGGAGTCCGCGGCGGCGAAGGCCTGCCCGCTCCCCAGTGACACCAACGCGGCCTCGGCGACCAGTACGGCGGCGACGGCGAGGGCGGTGCGGCGTGGCGACATGCCCGCGACGCGCGCCCTTCCCCGTGGTCTGAATCTCAACACGACTCCTGGGATCACGCCATGACGCCTGATGCGCCATGGGCTGCGTGATCCTAAGGGGAGGGAAGCGGTGAAGATCTCCAACGGTGCGGTCACTCCGGGCGGAGCCCTCGCGATCTTTACGTCATCTTGCCCTTCCCTGGCTTGACCTGCATGGATATGGGCCACATAAGCGCTGGGAGGGTGGTGGATCTTCGCGCGACGGCCAGGCTTCCCGCGTGCGCATGTGCGGCGAATTCCGGCAAAGGGCCGACGGTCGCCGGTGGGGGACCCGGCCGCGAGCCGCCGGGTGCGTCGGTATGGAAACGTGATGTGGAGCAACGGGGCTCCCGGCGGATCCCCTCTCCCCGAACGACGTCGCCGGCCGGGGGGTTTCCTGACCCTGGTGGCCGACGCGCGAGCCATGCGATACCCCACCCGCCGGTTGCGGTGCGCGGCCGTCTGGCCGGTGCGGGGGCGCGAACACTCGTCGCCGACGATCACTCTCGGTTACTCTGCTCACTCAAGCCGGAAGCCGGCAGCGAGGGGCGCGGCACCGTCGACGGTCTGCTGGAGGTACGGGGACGACCGGCCCGTCGGCCGGGACTCCCCGGATTCTCCCCAGCGCAGTCCACCGGTGACCTGCGCCCCTCAGCTCCGGAGAAGCGGTCCGTGGACTGCAAAGCTGCAGAGATGGGTGGCCTGGGAAAGTGTTGAACGAGGTCGTAGCGACCCGCTATGTCACGCCCTTGCGTGAGGGCGGCTCGCTCCCCGGGATCGTCGAGGCCGACGACCTCGGCACGTACGTCATGAAATTCACCGGCGCCGGCCAGGGCCGCAAGACCCTCGTCGCCGAGGTCGTCTGCGGGCAGCTGGCCCGCAGGCTCGGGCTGCGGGTGCCGGAGCTCGTCACCCTCCAGCTGGACCCGGTCATCGGGCTCTCCGAGCCCGACCAGGAGGTGCAGGAGCTGCTCAAGGCGAGCGGCGGGCTCAACCTCGGGATGGACTTCCTGCCCGGCTCGCTGGGCTTCGACCCGCTGGCGTACGAGGTCGACCCCCGGGAGGCCGGCCGGGTCGTCTGGTTCGACGCGGTCATCAACAACGTCGACCGGTCCTGGCGCAACCCGAACATGCTCGTCTGGCACGGCGACCTCTGGCTCATCGACCACGGCGCCACCATGATCTGGCACCACAACTGGCCGGGCGCCCAGGCCTCCGCCGCGAAGCCGTACGACGCCTCCGACCACGCGCTCGCCCCCTACGGACCCGACATCGCCGCCGCGGCCGCCGAGCTCGCCCCGCTCGTCACCCGCGAACTCCTGGAGGAGGTCGCCGCCGACGTCCCCGACGAGTGGCTCGTCGACGAGCCCGGCTTCGACAGCACGGACGAGGTCCGCGCCGCGTACGTCTCGGCGCTGCTGCCGCGCGCCGCCACCATCCACGAGCGGATCACGCTCGGGCCCCGCACCGAGAGCCGGCCGCAGCAGCCGCCCGGCTGGCTCGCCGAGCGCCTCGCGCCCCGGACGCACACCACCGAGAAGGACAGCACGACGTGACCGACCGCGATGTCTTCGAGTACGCGCTGCTGCGCGTCGTGCCGCGGGTGGAGCGCGGCGAGTGCTTCAACGCCGGGGTGGTCGTCTACTGCCGCGCCCGGTCCTTCGTGGCGGCCCGTACGCATCTGGACGAGGCCAAGCTGACGGTCCTCGACCCGGCCGCCGACGTGACCGGGGTCCGGGCCGCGCTGCGCGCCGTCGAGGGGGTCTGCCTGGGCGGCGACGCGGCCGGCCAGGCAGCGCGCGACGACGCCGGGCGGCGCTTCCGCTGGCTGATCGCGCCGCGCTCCACGGTGGTGCAGCCGGGGCCCGTCCACACGGGCCTGACCGCCGATCCCGAGGCCGAGGTGGAACGCCTGCTCGACCTCCTCGTCCGGTAGCGGCCGGGGGAGTGACCTGGTGCACCCGGTGGGCCGTTGACACCGGGTGCCAGGGCTTCTAGCGTCTCGTCTGCGGACGATACTAAGCGGTCGCTCATGTGCGGGACGCAGGAGCGGCGGAAGGTTCGCCCGCGACCAGGGACGATCCAAGGGCGAGGAGAACCAAGCATGTCCACCACCGAGCAGCGCGTAGCCGTCGTCACGGGTGCCGCGCGGGGCATCGGCGCGGCCACCGCGCTCCGCCTGGCGGCCGAGGGCCGCGCCGTCGCCGTACTCGACCTCGACGAGGCGGCCTGCAAGGACACCGTCGAGAAGATCACCGCCGCGGGCGGCACCGCTCTCGCCGTCGGCTGCGACGTCTCGGACGGCGCGCAGGTGGAGGCCGCGGTCGCGCGGATCGCCGCGGAGCTCGGCGCGCCGACGATCCTCGTGAACAACGCGGGCGTGCTCCGCGACAACCTGCTCTTCAAGATGTCCGAGTCCGACTGGGACCTCGTCATGAACGTCCACCTCAAGGGTGCCTTCCTGATGGCGAAGGCCGTCCAGAAGCACATGGTGGACGCGGGCTTCGGCCGGATCGTCTCGCTCTCCTCCTCCTCGGCGCTCGGCAACCGCGGCCAGGCCAACTACTCGGCCGTCAAGGCGGGTCTCCAGGGCTTCACGAAGACCCTCGCCAAGGAGCTCGGCAAGTTCGGCGTCACCGCCAACGCCGTCGCGCCCGGCTTCATCGTCACCGAGATGACCGCGCAGACCGCCGAGCGCGTCGGCATGGGCTTCGAGGAGTTCCAGGCCGCCGCCGCCTCCATGATCCCGGTGCAGCGGGTCGGCCGCCCCGAGGACGTCGCCCACGCCATCGCCTTCTTCACCGGCGACGACGCGGGCTTCGTGTCCGGCCAGGTCATGTACGTGGCCGGCGGCCCGCTCAACTGACGACGACCGGCATCGAAGAGGAGGAGACGCGCATGAGCGCTCAGGAACGGCCGGAGCCGTCCGGCAAGGTCGCCCTCGTCACCGGCGCCAGCCGGGGCATCGGCTACGGGATCGCGGAGGCCCTGGTCGCCCGCGGCGACCGGGTCGTCATCACCGGGCGCGGCGAGGAGGCCCTCAAGGAGGCCGTGGAGCGCCTCGGGGCCGACCGGGCGATCGGTGTCCCCGGCAAGGCGCACGACGAGGCCCACCAGGCCACCGCCGTCGAGGCCGCGATGGACGGCTTCGGCCGTCTGGACTTCCTGGTCAACAACGCCGGCACGAACCCCGTCTTCGGGCCCCTCGCGGACCTGGACCTCGGGGTGGCCCGCAAGGTCTTCGAGACGAACGTGATCTCCGCGCTCGGCTTCGCCCAGCGGACCTGGCACGCCTGGCAGAAGGAGCACGGCGGGGCGATCGTGAACATCGCCTCGATCGCCGGCGTCTCCGCCTCGCCTTTCATCGGCGCGTACGGCATGAGCAAGGCCGCCATGGTGAATCTGACCCTGCAGCTGGCGCATGAATTCGCTCCGGTCGTACGGGTCAACGCGATCGCCCCCGCCGTCGTGAAGACGAAATTCGCGCAGGCGCTCTACGAGGGCCGTGAGGCGGAGGCGGCCGCCGCCTATCCGCTGGGCCGGCTCGGCGTGCCCGAGGACATCGGCGGCGCCGCCGCCTTCCTGACCTCGTCCCAGTCGGAGTGGATCACCGGCCAGACGCTCGTCGTCGACGGCGGTATTTTCCTGAACGCCGGAGTCGGCTGACCGATAATCGGACACTTTCCGGATTTGCTGTCCGGATTGAGCCCGGTTGTACATCGAATGCCTCAAGTGCCCCGTCAGACTCGAACATTGACCTGACGGGGTGCTGCGGTATCGTCGGCCGACCCATGGCTGAACGAGGAGCGTGCACGTGTTCAACCGGACCAGTCTGCAGGCCGCTGCAGCCCTTGTGTCCATATCCCTGGTAACCGGATGCGGTGTCTTCTCGGACAGTGAATCCGCCGGGGATCAGAGAATCGTCGTCGGCACGATGAGTTCTCCCACCACGCTTGATCCGGCCGCCGCCTGGGACAATTCCTGGGAGCTCTTCCGGAATGTCTTCCAGACCCTGGTGGCTTTCCCGACGGGCAGCACCACCCCGCAGCCGGACGCCGCCGACTGCAAGTTCACGGACACCTCCAGCCGGGTCTTCGAGTGCAAGCTCGTGGAGGGGCTGACCTTCTCCAACGGGCACAAGCTGGACGCCCAGGCCGTGCAGTACTCGATCGAGCGCATCCGCACGATCAACCACAAGGGCGGCCCCAACGGGATGCTCGGCTCGCTCGACAAGATCGACACCGTCGGCGACCGCACCGTCGTCTTCCGGCTGAACAAGTCCGACGCCACGTTCCCGTTCGTCCTGGCGACCCCCGCCATGTCGCTGGTCGACCCGGCCGAGTACCCGAAGGACCGGCTCCGCAAGGACGGCAAGATCACGGGCTCGGGCCCGTACGTCCTCGACTCGTACACCGAGCGCGAGACGGCGGAGCTGACGAAGAACCCCACCTACAAGGGCTTCGCCGACCGCAAGAACGGCGGCGTCACCATCAAGTACTTCGACGACTCCGAGGCCATGGTCAAGGCCCTCCGGAAGAACGAGATCGACGCCACCTACCGCGGCCTCACCGCCGAGGAGGTCGTCAACCTCCAGGAGGACACGCCGGAGAACAAGGGCCTCCAGATCGTCGAGTCGACCGGCGCCGACATCCGCTACCTGGTCTTCAACACCCAGGACGAGTCCGTCGCCAAGCTTCCCGTCCGCAAGGCCATCGCCCAGCTCGTCGACCGCGACGAACTGGTCAACAAGGTCTACCAGGGCACCGCCGAGCCCCTGTACTCCATGGTGCCCAAGGGCATCGCGGCTCACACCACCAAGTTCTTCGACCGCTTCGGCACGCCGAGCAAGGCGAAGGCGGAGCGGATCCTCCGCACCGCCGGCATCACCGAGCCCGTCGAGCTGGACTTCTGGTACACGACCGACCGGTACGGCTCCGCGACGGCCGCCGAGTTCGCCGAGCTCAAGCGCCAGCTGGAGGAGTCCGGACTCTTCAAGGTCACCCTGCACGGCAAGCCGTGGAAGGAGTTCCAGGCGGGCTACCAGAAGGGCGAGTACCCGGTCTTCGGCCGCGGCTGGTTCCCCGACTTCCCGGACCCGGACAACTTCGTCGCCCCCTTCGTGGGCAAGGAGAACGTCCTCGGCACCCCGTACGAGAGCCCCCGGATCACCAAGGAGCTCCTGCCCAAGTCCCGGCGCGAGAGCGACCGGGGGACCGTCACGGACGAGTTCGTGGAGGCCCAGGAGATCATGGTCCAGGACGTGCGGCTGCTGCCCCTGTGGCAGGGCAAGCTGTACATCGCGGCCGGCGAGGACATCGGCGGCGGCGAGCGCGCGCTCGACCCGCAGACGGTCATGCAGATGTGGGAGCTGAGCCGCCGGGCCAGCTGGTAGGAGACCTGCGGGGGCCACTGTCAGTGGCCCCCGATAGGTTCTCGGACGGAGAAACAGGAACGTCCACCGGAGGTTGTGACCGTGACCGACACCAGCATGCTGCCCGAGTCCTGGCGGGGTGTCCTCGGCGAGGAGCTGCAGAAGCCGTACTTCGCCCAGCTCGCCGAGTTCGTCGAGGAGGAGCGCGCGAGGGGGCCGGTCTTCCCGCCGAAGGACGAGGTCTTCGCCGCCCTCGACGCCACCCCGTACGACAAGGTGAAGGTCCTGATCCTCGGTCAGGACCCGTACCACGGCGAGGGGCAGGGCCACGGCCTCTGCTTCTCCGTCCGCCCCGGAGTGAAGACCCCGCCCTCCCTGCGCAACATCTACAAGGAGATGCAGGCGGAGCTCGGCCACCCTGTCCCGGACAACGGCTACCTGATGCCGTGGGCCGAGCAGGGCGTCCTCCTGCTCAACGCCGTCCTGACGGTCCGCTCCGGCGAGGCGAACTCGCACAAGGGCAAGGGCTGGGAGAAGTTCACGGACGCGGTCATCACCGCCGTCGCCTCCCGGCCCGACCCCGCCGTCTTCGTCCTGTGGGGCAACTACGCGCAGAAGAAGCTGCCGCTCATCGACGAGGAGCGGCACGTGGTGGTGAAGGGCGCGCACCCCTCGCCGCTGTCGGCGAAGAAGTTCTTCGGATCGCGGCCGTTCACCCAGATCGACGAGGCCGTCGCCGCCCAGGGGCACGAGCCGATCGACTGGCGCATCCCGGACCTCGGCTGAGCCTCGGCCCGATCCGGGCCGGGTGCGGCTAGCGTCGTCAATCCCAGTGGGTGAGCGGGTGGAGATCGCGGTGACCGAGCAGCAGCAGGTGTCGGACGACGGTGTCATGACCAGGATCGGGCAGGCCATGATGCTGCTGCACGGTGGCGACCGCGAGGAGGCCAGGAACCGCTTCGGCGTGCTGTGGCAGCAGATCGGCCCGGACGGCGACCCGCTGCACCGCTGCACCCTCGCGCACTACATGGCGGACGCCCAGGACGATCCCGACACCGAGCTGGCCTGGGACCTGCGGGCGCTCAGCGCGGCCGAGGGCCTCGCCGAGGAGCGGCTCGCCGCGCACGACTCGGCGGCCGCCCTGCGGGCACTGTACCCCTCGCTCCAGCTGAACCTGGCCGCCGACTACGTCAAGCTCCAGCGCCCCGACGCCGCGCGGGTCCATCTGGACCGGGCGCGCGCGGCCTCGGACCACCTCGACGACGACGGCTACGGGAACGGGGTGCGGGCCGCGATCGAGCGCCTGGAGCTGCGGCTCAGGGACGCGTGACCCGGACCGCCGCTCCGGGAGGGGCTCACCGGCCGTAGGCCCCCTGGCAGATCCTCGCCTGGTCGCTGCCCGGGGCCCAGCCCCCGTACCGCTCGCCCAGGTCGCAGACGTCGACGTGGGTGACGGCCGGGTGCCCCGGCAGCCCCGTGAGCCGCGGAAGCCCCGGCGGGTCCGGCCGGGCCGCCGGACGCGGCCGCTCGCGCCGCTCCGGTACGGACGCGGGGTGCGGGGCCTGCGCGCGGGGCGGCACGGCCGTCCGCCGGTGCTGCCCCGAGGGGGGCGTCGCGCGGGGCGCGGGGGACGGCGGGCCCGTGGGGAGCGCCGCTTCGAGGGCCTCGCGGGCCGGGCCCTCGACGATCTGCGGCGCCGCGTCCCGCGCGGGACGCACGGTGTCGGGCGCGGGCGCGGGGGACGGGGTGGGCACCGACGGCGGGGCGTCCACCGAGACGCAGCCCGCCAGGGCGGCCACCGCCGCCCCGACCAGGATCTTCGCTGTTGTTCGGGTTCCATGCACCCGCGCAACTCTGCTGTTCCGCCGGCGGTCTTCGCGCCCCTACCGGCGGGGAATGCCCCGCACGGGTGAGGTGCGCTCCGCTCTTGACCGGGGGGCCGGGCGGAGCCGCTCCGCCCGGCGGCGGGTCAGTCGCCGGTCGCGCCGTCGATCCGCTCGCGGATGAGGTCCGCGTGGCCGTTGTGGCGGGCGTACTCCTCGATCATGTGGAGATAGATCCAGCGGAGGTTGAAGCGTTCGCCGCTGCGGTGGTCGCCCGCGCCCAGGACGTCCAGGTCACGCCCGGCGGCCAGCGTGCGCGCGTGCCCGATCTCGGCCTGCCAGGTGGCGTGGGCCTCCGCGTAGGTGTCCTCGTCCGTGACGTGGATGTCCCGGTCGTGGTCCTCCGGCGTCGAGTAGATCCACGGCGCCTCCTCGCCGGCCAGGACGCGGCGGAACCAGCCGCGCTCGACCTCGGCCATGTGCCGTACCAGGCCGAGGAGGTTGAGGTCCGACGGTGGGGCGGACGGGGTGCGCAGCTGGGTGTCGTCGAGCCCCTCGCACTTCATCGCGAGGGTCGCACGGTGGAAGTCGAGCCACTGCTCCAGCGCCTCGCGCTCGCCCGTGAGGGTGCCCGGGTCGACGCGCGGGGTGGATTCGGTCTTCTCGGTGGTCATGGGCGGCATCGTCCCCCATGATCGCGGGCGGCGCCAGGGGTTTCGGCCGGGGCCCGGGCCCCGGGACGGCCGCTCGGGCCGGGGGCGGCTCGTCCGGTTCAGGGCCGGTGGCCCAGCATGCCGCGCAGCAGTTCGTCGAAGCCGGTGCGCAGGTCCGCGCGGCTCGGGACGGCCGCGTGGAAGGAGCCGGCGGCGCAGGAGAACATCATCCCCTCGGTCCAGGCGATGAGGGAGAGCGCGTGCCGCTCCGGCTCCGGCGATCCGGCCGCCGTCATCATCGCGATCAGCGGGGTGTGGAAGGCCGCGCCCGCCGTGTCGAAGAAGCTCCGGAGCTCGGGGCGGCGGGTCGCCTCCAGGGCCAGCTCGTAGCGGGAGACGAGCAGCGGGCGGTGGTCGGTCAGATAGCGGTGCAGGGAGAGGGCGAGGGCGTCCACGAGCGCCTCGCCGCCGCGCTCCGGACCGGGCAGTTCGTGCGGGGTGAGGACGGCGGCCTCCCGCTCGACCAGGCGCCGCACGGCCGTCTCCAGGAGCGCCTGCCGCGTCCGGGCGTGGTTGGACGTCGAGCCCTGCGGCAGCCCCGCGCACTCGTCGACGGCGCGGTGGGTCAGGCCCCGCATCCCCCGCTCGGCCAGGAGGGCGAGGGCGGCGTCACCGATCCGCTCGGCGCGGGACGGGAGGGACTCCGGGGCCGGGGTCCCGGCGGGGGCTGCGGTCATGGGGGACAACCTACTACCGGCCCCTACCGGGGTGACTACACCTGTAGTACGGTCGCGGTGTCGCCCTCACTACAGCTGTAGTGAGTGGTTCGATCCGACCGTCCCGGACCGAGGAGCAGCCATGGAACAGCACCGCGCCGTCGTCGTCGGAGCCGGCATCGGCGGACTCGCCGCAGCCGTCGCCCTGCACCGGCGCGGCTGGCAGGTCACCGTCCTCGAACGAGCCGCCGACCTCACCCCCGTCGGCGCCGGCATCGCCCTCGCCCCCAACGCGCAGCGCGCCCTCGACGTCATCGGCCTTGGCGACCGCGTCCGCGACCTCTCCGCCTGGCAGGGCGACGGCGGCATGCGGACCCCCGGCGGCCGCTGGCTCGCCCGCACCGACGCCGAGGCCGCCGCCCACCGCTTCGGCGGACCCCTCGTGCTCCTGCACCGCGCCACGCTCGTCGAGATCCTCACCGCGGCCCTGCCCGAGGACGCCGTGCGCACCGGCGTCTCCGCCGCCGTCACCGACCCCGGCGACGACGACCGACCCGCCCGCGTCACCGTCACCGGCGCGGACACCGCGGCCGGAGGCGAGCTGGAGGCCGCACTCGTCCTCGGCTCCGACGGCATCCACTCGGCCACCCGCCGGACGCTCTTCCCCGGCCACCCCGGCCCCCGCTACTCCGGCAGCACCAGCTGGCGCGTCGTCGTCCCCGCCCCCGCGCGGCCCTTCGCCCCGCACGAGACCTGGGGAGCCGGCCGGCTGTGGGGCAGTCAGCCCCTCAAGGACGGCCGGGTGTACGCGTACGCCATGGCCCTCGCCCCCGCCGGCGCCCACGCGCCGGACGACGAGAAGGCCGAACTCCTCCGGCTCTTCGGGGACTGGCACCACCCCGTCCCCGAGATCCTCGCCGCCGTCACCCCCGACCGGATCCTGCGGCACGACGTCCACCACCTGCCCGACCCGCTGCCCGCCTTCCACCGGGGCCGGGTGGCCCTCCTCGGTGACGCCGCGCACGCGATGATGCCGAGCCTCGGCCAGGGCGGTAACCAGGCGATCGAGGACGCCGTCGTCCTCGCCCACCACGCCGGCGACGCCGCCGGATTCCGGCCGGGCCGCGCGCTCGCCGCGTACACCGCCGACCGGCTGCCGCGCACCACCGCGATCGTCCGCAGGGCCGCCCGCACCGGTGCCATCACCATGCTCTCCGCCCGCCCCGCCGTCGCCCTGCGCGACGCCGCGGTGACCGCCGTCTCCCGCTTCGGGCCCGGCCTCGCCCTGCGCGGCTTCGACGGCATCTGCGACTGGCGGCCGCCCGTCGGCGCGGTCCCTCCGGCCGGGCGCGTGATCCACCCCGCGTAAGCTGACCGGCGCGCGAGGCCCGGACGGCCGGGGCCGGCGAACGACGACAAGGGAGACCCCGTGAAGGTTGGCTGCATCGGACTCGGCGACATCGCCCAGAAGGCCTACCTCCCCGTCCTCAGTACCCTTCCCGGGGTCGAGCTGCACCTCCAGACCCGCACCCCCGCGACCCTGGAGCGGGTCGCCGACACCCTCCACCTGCCCGCCGGCCGGCGCCACACCGACCTCGACTCGCTGCTCTCCGCCGGCCTCGACGCGGCCTTCGTCCACGCCTCCACCGCCGCCCACGCCGAGATCGCCGGCCGGCTCCTCGACGCCGGCGTCCCCACGTACGTCGACAAGCCCCTCGCGTACGAGTACGCCGACTCCGAGCGGATCGTGGAGCTCGCCGAGAAGCGTGCCGTCAGCCTCGCCGTCGGCTTCAACCGGCGCCTCGCGCCCGGCTACGCCCAGTGCGCCGAGCACCCGCGCGAGCTGATCCTCCTCCAGAAGAACCGGATCGGGCTGCCCGAGGACCCCCGCACCTTCGTCCTCGACGACTTCATCCACGTCGTCGACACCCTGCGCTTCCTGCTCCCCGGCGAGATCGAGCACGTCGACGTGCGGGCCCGGATCCGCGAGGGGCTCATGCACCACGTGGTGCTCCAGCTCTCCGGCGACGGCTTCACCGCCATCGGCATGATGAACCGGATGAACGGATCCACCGAGGAGATCCTGGAGGTCTCCGGCCAGGACGCCAAGCGCCAGGTCCTCAACCTCGCCGAGGTCGTCGACCACAAGGGGCAGCCGACCGTGCGCCGGCGCGGCGACTGGGTCCCCGTGGCCCGGCAGCGGGGCATCGAGCAGGCGGTCCTCGCCTTCCTCGACGCGGTACGGGAGGGCCGGGTGCTCAGCGCCCGCGACGCCCTGCTCACCCACGAGCTCTGCGAGCGCGTCGTCCGCGAGGCGCTGCTCCAGGCGGGCTGACCGGCGGTCAGGTGCGGCGCCAGCGTTCGTCGACGACGACCGAGGTGAGCCGCCAGCCGTCCGCGGTGCGGCGCGCCGCGAACGCGTAGCGCCCGCCGCAGACGAAGTCCTCGCCGGAGGTGAACCGCATCGGGTTGACGTAGTCGGCGCCGACGTCCGCCCGGTCCCCGGTCTCCGGGTAGCCTCCCGGCTCCCGGAACCGCACCCGCCGGTTCACGATGAGGTGCTGGCGCACGGGGAAGAGGGGCAGCGTCGCGGCGAGCCACTCCGCGACCTCCGCCGCGGGCCCCTCGATCCCGCCCGAGCCGCGGTAGTCGGCCCTGCCGTCCGGGGTGAACAGGCCCCGGTAGTCGCTCCAGTCACCCTCGTCCACGGCCGCCGCGTAGCCGGTGATCAGGTCGTCGAGGGCGAATCGGTCCATCACGGTCGCGAGGTCCACGCGCTGCGTCATCGGCTCAGTGTCGGCCAGCGGACGCCAGGGGCCAAGGGCCGTGCGCGCCGGATGTGCGCGGGTTCGGCGGGCGGCCCGGGGCGGACGGGCGCGAGGAGGGCTGTCGGGGCGCCGGGTCGGACCAGCCGTCGTGCGGGAGCTCTTCAGGGTGCCAGGGCCGGTGCCGGTGCCAGAGCCAGAGCCAGCGCCAGGGCCGGTCGTGCCGGCCGCCGTGCCGGGGCCCCCGGTTCGCCGGTCATACTGGCCGCCATGCGCGTGAACATCGATCCCGAACTGACCGACCGCACCTCCTTCTACCGGCTGCTGACCGCCACCGTCGTCCCCCGGCCCATCGCCTGGGTGTCCACGACCTCGGCCGACGGGACGGACAACCTCGCCCCGCACTCCTTCTTCACCATCTCCTCGGTGAGCCCGCCGGTCGTCCAGTTCACCTCGGTCGGGCGCAAGGACTCCCTGCGCAACGTGGAGGAGACGGGGGAGTTCGTGGTGAACCTCGCCCCCGAGGGACTCTTCGAGCGGATCAACGCCACCGCGACGGACTTCCCGCGCGGAGTGAGCGAGTTCGACGCGTGCGGCATCGAGCGGGAGCCGAGCCTGCGGGTGAAGCCGCCGCGGGTCGCCCAGTCCCCGGTGGCCCTGGAGTGCGCGCTGCACAGCACGCTGCGGATCGGCGACTCCACGGTCGTCTTCGGCCGGGTCGTGCACGCCGCCGTCGACGAGTCCGTCATGGTCGACGGCCACCCCGAGATGACCCTGATGCGCCCGCTGACCCGGCTCGGCAAGAACGAGTGGGGCACCCTGGGCGGCATCGAGGAGATCGCCAGGGTGCCCTACCGGGGCTGAGCCGCGTCAGCCCGCGGACTCGCCGGCGTGCGGGCTCAGCACGCCGGCCGAGACCAGCACGATGAGCAGGATGCCGAGCAGGATCCGGTAGATCACGAACGGCATGAAGGACTTCGTGGTGATGAACTTCATGAACCAGGCGATCACCGCGTAACCGACGGCGAAGGCGACGATCGTGGCGAAGAGCGTCGGGCCCCAGGAGACGTGGCCGCTCTCGCTCGCGTCCTTCAGCTCGAACACGCCGGAGGCCAGCACCGCCGGGATCGCGAGCAGGAACGAGTACCGGGCCGCCGCCTCACGGGTGTAGCCCATGAACAGACCGCCGGAGATCGTCGCGCCGGACCGGGAGACGCCCGGGATCAGGGCCATCGCCTGGCAGAAGCCGTAGATCAGGCCGTCCTTCACACTCAGGTCCTTGAGCGTCTTGCGCTCGCGCATCGCGCGGTGCCGGCCGCCGACCTCGTCCCGGGCGGCCATCCGGTCGGCGACGCCGAGGACGATGCCCATCACGATGAGGGTGGCCGCCGTGATCCGCAGGTCGCGGAAGGGGCCCTCGATCTGGTCCTTGAGCGTGACGCCGAGGACACCGATCGGGATGGAGCCGACGATCACCAGCCAGCCCATCTGGGCATCGTGGTCGGACCGCATCGACCGGTCGGTGAGCGAGCGGAACCAGGCCGAGACGATCCGCGCGATGTCCTTGCGGAAGTAGATCAGGACCGCGGTCTCCGTGCCGATCTGCGTGATGGCGGTGAAGGCCGCACCCGGGTCCTCCCAGCCGGCGAAGGCCGCCGTGAGGCGGAGGTGCGCGCTGGAGGAGATGGGAAGGAACTCCGTCAGCCCCTGGACGAGTCCCAGGATGAACGATTCGAACCAACTCATGGGGCTAGGGCCGTCCCGTTATGTACGTGTGCGGTCAGAAGGTCGTGCGCAGAGTACATGCCGAAGATGACGTGCTCGTGGCGAGGACCGCGGCCCTCCCTACGGAAGGGCCGGCTCCCGCACCGGCTCGGGCTCCGGGGCCGCGGCCCGGCCCGCGGCCCGCAGCCCGTGCCGCTTGCGCCAGGCCACCACCGCCGCGCCGAGGCCCGACAGGACGATGAACCCCGCCGAGAGGAGGAACGCCGGAGAGCCCGGCTCACCGGCCTGCGCGCCCGCCACCACGTACGCCGCCGTGTTCGGCAGGGAACCCAGCGCCGTCGCCACGAGGAACGGCACGTACCGCATCCGGGAGACGGCCGCGCAGTAGTTGGCCGCCGCGAACGGCACCCCCGGGAACAGCCGGATCGCCAGCATCGAGCGGAACCCGTGCCGGCTCAGCTGCCCGTCCGCCGCCGTCAGCCAGCGGCCCCGCACCAGCGGCCGCAGCGCGTCCTGCCCCAGGAACCGGCCGAGGGTGAACGCGATGCCCGCGCCGAGCACGGTCCCCGCGAGTGCGCCCGTCAGACCGGCCGCGGAGCCGAAGAGGGCGCCCGCCGCCAG
The DNA here is from genome assembly GCF_042733785.1 of Streptomyces sp. NPDC059695. Classification (NCBI taxonomy): domain Bacteria; kingdom Bacillati; phylum Actinomycetota; class Actinomycetes; order Kitasatosporales; family Streptomycetaceae; genus Streptomyces; species Streptomyces sp. NPDC059695. The sequence continues at coordinate 131,498 of NZ_JBHWFF010000021.1, forward strand.
ATTGAGCACCGGACGCGGGACGAAGGCCGCCGCGCACACCCCGTACGCGAGACCGAAGAGCAGCACCGCCCCGGCGCCGCTCGTGTGCGGCGGCCAGCCCGACGCGAGCATCCGCTGCGGCTCGTACAGCACCACCAGGGTGGCCGCCGAGAGCAGCAGGACGGCGAGCAGCGAGAGCCGCGAGCGGGGGGAGAGCAGGGCCCGGGAGCAGCGGACGGCGAGGGAGCCCGGCGGCCGGGGCGCGGGAGCGAGCATTCGGGGAGAGTAACGGACGCGTCCGTAGGAGCGCCGTAATGTGCGTCATGTCCGTCCGGGCGCGCACCCGGGGCGCGCCGCGACCGAGAGGGCCCCATGACCGACACCGCGCCGCCCGCGAGCGCCCTCGCCGACACCGTCCTGGCGCGCCTCACCACGGCCTACCCGGCCGCCGGGAATCCCTTCCGGGCACAGGAGATGGTCGCGTACATGAAGGGCGTGGCCCCCTTCCTCGGCATCCGCACGCCCGAGCGCCGCGCCCTGTCCCGGACCGTTCTCGACGGCACCCCGCGCCCCGGCGAGGCCGACTGCGCGGCGATCGCGCTGCGCTGCTTCGCCCTCCCCGAGCGCGAGTACCACTACTTCGCCGTCGACTACCTGCGCCGGCACGTCAGGAGCTGCTCGTCCGGCTTCCTGCCGGTCGCCCGCCGGCTCGTCACCACCGTCTCCTGGTGGGACACGGTCGACCACCTCGCCGCCCACGTCGTCGGCGGCCTGGTGGCGGCCGACCCCGCCCTCGCCGGCGAGATGGACGCGTGGATCGACGACGAGGACCTGTGGGTCGCCCGCACCGCCCTCCTCCACCAGCTCCGCTTCAAGGACGCCACCGACGCCGACCGGCTCTTCGCCTACTGCCTGCGCCGGTCGGCCCACCCCGACTTCTTCGTCCGCAAGGCCATCGGCTGGAGCCTGCGCGAGTACGGCAAGACCGCCCCCGCCGAGGTCAGGGCCTTCGTCGCCGCCCACGGCTCCCGGCTCGCCCCCCTCTCGGTCCGCGAGGCCCTCAAGAACCTCTAGGGGGCCTCGGGGTGCCGTGCCCACCCCGGGCACCGGACGGCCCAACTGCTTTGTCAGACTCGGCACATGACGGAGACGGGGAAGCGGGCGGGGAAGCGGACGGCGCTGGTGCTCGGATCCGGCGGGCTCGTCGGAGCCGGGTGGGAGGCGGGGGTGCTGCGCGGGCTCCTCGACGCGGGGACCGACCCGACCACCGCCGATCTGATCGTCGGCAGCTCCGCCGGCGCGGTCGTCGGCGCGCGGATCGCCTCCGGACGGGCCGGGCTCGACGCGCTCTACGAGGAGCAGCTCGACCCGGAGGCCACCGAGCCCGCCGTGCGGCTCGGCGTCCCGACGATCCTCCGCTACGCCGTCGCCGTCCTGCGGTCCCGTACCCCCGAGGAGTACGGGCGCAGGCTCGGCCGGATCGCTCTGGCGGCGCCCACCGTCCCCGAGGCCGACCGCCGCGCGACCGTCGCCCGGCGGCTCGGCGGCGCCGCCGCCTGGCCCGCCCGGCCGCTGCTGGTCACCGCGGTGGACGCCGCGACCGGGGAGCTCACCGCCTTCGACGAGGACAGCGGGGTCCCGCTGGCCGACGCCGTCACCGCGAGCTGCGCCATCCCCGGTGTCTGGCCCCCGGCGACCCTCGGCGGACGCCGCTGGCTCGACGGCGGCATCCACTCCACGGCCAACGCGCACCTGGCCGCCGGGTACGACCGGATCGTCGTCGTCGCGCCCAGCGCGCGGGGGAGCAGGGTCGTGCCCTCGCCGGCCCGGCAGAGCGCGGACCTCGCCGCCGGCGGGGCGCGGGTCGAGGTGATCACCCCGGACGCCGCCTCGCGCAGGGCGATGGGCCGCGACGCCCTCGATCCGGCCCACCGCGCGGCGGCCGCCCGCGCGGGGCGGGCCCAGGCCGCCGTCCACGCCGCGGCCGTCGCCGCGGTGTGGACGGACTGACGGTCCGCTCCCCGCGCCGGGCCTCCGGCGGAACCCGCGCCGGGCCTCGGGCGGATCCCCCGGCGGTCGCCCGCGGGAGGGGCGGCACAATGAACGCGTGAACGAGCACATCCCCGTCATCCGCGAAGTCGATCAGGGCACCGCGCGCCTCATGCCCGACGTGGACCGGGAGCGGGCCTGGCTGCTCACGGTCGACGGCGCGCCCCAGTCGTACGTCGACCTGGACGATCCCGCGTACCTGGAGTTCGAGTACGCGCGCCGCCTCGCCCACGTCGTCGACGGCGCCGCCCGGCCGGGGGAGCCCCTCGACGTCCTGCACCTGGGCGGCGGCGCGCTCTCGCTGCCCCGGTACGTCGCCGTGACCCGGCCCGGCTCCCGTCAGGACGTCGTCGAGGCCGACCGGGGGCTGCTCGCCCTCGTCGAGGAGCACCTGCCGCTGCCCGAGGGATCGGGGACCACCGTGCACGGAGCCGACGCCCGCGCCTGGCTGGAGGCCGCGCCGGACGCCTCGGCCGACGTGATCGTGGGCGACGTCTTCGGCGGTTCGCGGGTGCCCGCGCACTTCACCTCCGTCGAGTACGCGCGCGAGGTACGGCGCGTGCTGCGGCCCGGCGGGCTCTACGCCGCCAATCTCGCCGACGGGGCGCCGTTCCCCTTCCTCCGCTCCCAGCTCGCCACCTTCGCCGCCGTCTTCCCGGAGCTGGCGCTCGTCGCGGAGCCCGCCGTGCTGCGCGGCCGGCGCTTCGGGAACGCGGTCCTCGTCGCCTCCGGCCGGGAGATCGACATCGCCCACCTCGCGCGGCGCGCGGCCGCCGACGCCTTCCCCGCGCGCGTGGAGCACGGGGAGACGCTCGGCCGCTTCACCGGCGCCGCGGAACCCGTCCTCGACACCGGGGCCGTCCCGTCACCCGTTCCCCCTGAGGGCGCCTTCGGCATCGGCTGAGGGGGCCGCGGCCCCCGCGACCTCCTTGGTGTGCGGGCGCCGCGTCAGGTTCCGTACGTCCGGCACGAACAGGACGAGCGCGGTGACGAGCACCATCAGCGCCGCCGCGCCCCACAGCGCCTCGCTCCGGCCGAAGGCGCTCTCCGCCGGGCCCGCGAGGGCCGTGGACAGCGGCAGCAGGGCCGTCGACCCGAACCAGTCGTACGCGGAGACCCGGGACAGCTTCTCCTCCGGGATCTCCTGGTGCATGGTCGTCATCCACGAGACGCCGAAGACCTCGATCGCGACGCCGCTGACGAACATCGCGGCCGTCAGGCCCGCCGCGTCCAGCGGCACCGCCAGCGCCGCCGAGGGCAGCGCGATCGGGAAGACGCACAGGGTCCCGACGAAGAGCATCCGGCGCGGCTTCCACCGGGTCATCAGGACCGCGCCCGCGACCGTCCCCGCCCCGTACGCGGCGAGCGCGATGCCCCAGGGACGGGAGCCGCCCAGCTCGTCCCGGGCGACCAGCGGTCCGTACACCGCCTCGACGGCGCCGATCAGCCCGACCACCACCGAGAACTGGGCGACGATCGACCACAGCCAGGGCCGGCCGACGAACTCCTGCCAGCCCTCCCGCAGATCCGCGAAGAGCCCGCCGCCGGGAGCCCGGTCCGGGATCCCGCTCACGTCGAGGAAGGCCCGCAGACCGCCCGCGACGGCGAACGCGACGGCGTCGATCGCGAGGACCCAGCCCGGTCCGACGAAGGCGACGAGGGCGCCGCCCAGCGCGGCCCCGCCGATGGCGGCGCCGTGCATCGCCATCCGGAAGACGGCGAAGGCGCGGCCGGCCTGTTCCCCGCTGACGGTGGCCATGAGCATGCCCTCGGCCGCCGGGTTGAAGAAGGCCTGGCCGGTGCCGCAGAGGGCGGTGAGCACCATCATCTGCCAGATGCGGGCCTCGCCCGAGAGCACGAGGACGGCGAAGGCGGCCTGCGAGACGCAGTTGAGGGCGTTGGCCGCGACCATGACCCGGTGCCGGGGGACCCGGTCGGCCACCGCGCCGCCGATGAGCAGGAAGAGGACCAGCGGCAGGAACCGCGCCATGGCCACGAGACCCACGTCGCCCGCGTCGCCCCCGGAGTCGAAGACCGCCCAGGTGGTGGCGATCAGCGCGCCGTGCGTGCCGAGGTTGGTCACGACGGTGGCGGCGGTGAGGAGGACGTAGTTGCGGCCCGCCCACTCGGGGCGGCGGGAGCGGAGCGGGGCCTGGCGGGGGGAGGCGGCGGGTGTGGTCACCCCGGGACTATCCCTGGCCGCTCCCCGTACTGCCAACCCGATATCCGGACGGTCCGTCAGGGCGGTCGCCGCACCCCGGGACGGACGGGAGCACCGGGACCACCGGGACCGGCGTGGCCGGGCCCGGTGGGCGGCGGGTCAGGCGGCGGGGGCGAGCCGGACGGTGGAGAGGATCTGCCGGATCGTCGCCTCGGGGAGCTCGTCCTTGACGCCGTCGGCCCCGTAGAGCACCCAGGTCGAGAAGTCGCCCGCGGTGTTCTTGAAGGTGAAGGCGTAGGACTTGCCGTCCGTCTCGCACTTGTTGCGCTTCTTCACGCCCGGCGCCGTGGCGGTCGCCAGGCTGCCGGTGAGACCGGACTTCGTCGTGTACGGCACGGGCTTGGTGATCTTGATGGTGCTCTGCGGCATGTGCTGCGCGTAGCCGCCCCACACCCACGTGCCCGCCTCGCCGCGCGCGGCGGACGCGGTGTCCTTGGCGCCCTGGCCGCCCTTCGTGCCCGCGGCGGCGAGGTCCCACTTCTCCTCGGTGCCGTTCTTGTCGACGTCGTACGCGCACCAGTTGCTCTTCAGGCGCGTGGGCGAGGACATCGTGACGAGCGGGCTGCCGTCGCCCTTCTTGTCGTCCTCGAAGAAGTAGATCGACCCCGGCTTCAGGACGTCCCACTCCGGTGGTACGTCGAAGAGGGTGCCGTACTTCGGGTTGTAGACGACCTTCCAGCCGGGGACCGTCGGCTGCTGCGCCGCGCCGTCGCGCGGGTTGGCGATCCCGGAGGACTGGCTCGGGGCGGGCGCCGGGCCCGACGAGGGGTCCGCGGAGGCGGTGGCCGTGACCGACGGCTTGGAGTCGTCGGCGGTGTTCTTCTTGTCGTCGTCCTTGCCGAGCACCAGGAATCCGGTGACGCCGGCCGCGACGACCACGGCGGTGGCGGCGACGACCGCCACGAGCGTCGTCTGCTTCTTCTTCCCGCCGCCGGGCCCGCCGGGCTGTCCCGGGCCGGGCACCGCGTACTGCTGCGGCACGGTCGGCTGCTGGTACGGGTTCGGCTGGCCCGGCTGCTGGGCATACCCCTGCTGCGGGTAGCCGGGCTGCGCGGGCGGCTGCTGCGGGTAGCCCGGCTGCGCGGGCTGCTGCGGGTAGCCGGGCTGTGTCGGCGGCTGCTGCGGATACCCGGGCTGGGTCGGCGGCTGCTGATACGGGTTCGGCTGCTGGTACCCCGACTGCTGGTAGGGGTTCTGACTCTGGTCCTGCGGGTTCTGCTCGCCCCCGGGCGGCTGCTGTCCTGGCCACATGGCCAGTAACCATAGAGGTGCGGGCGCCGCTCGACCACGCCCGCCCCCGACCGGGGGATGGCCAAGGCTGCTACTCGCGGGTAACATCACGGTCCATGAGCGCAGACCAGATGTCCGTCGGCGAGATGCTCGCCGCCACGGTCCCCATGGCCGGGACCCTGAAGCTGGAGTTCCTGGAGACCACCGCCGAGCGCGCCGTCGTGCGCCTCCCGGACCAGCCCGCCTACCACAACCACCTCGGCGGCCCGCACGCCGGAGCGATGTTCACGCTGGCTGAGTCCGCCAGCGGCGCCATCGTGCTCGCCGCCTTCGGCGACCAGCTGGGCCGCGCCGTGCCGCTCGCCGTCAAGGCCGAGATCGGCTACAAGAAGCTGGCCATGGGCGTCGTCACCGCCACCGCCACCCTCGGCCGCCCCGCCGCCGAGGTCGTCGCCGAACTCGACGCCGGGGAGCGCCCCGAGTTCCCGGTGCGGATCGACATCACCCGCGAGGACGGTGCCGTGACCGGCGAGATGACCGTCGTGTGGACCCTGCGCCCGAACTCCTGACCCCGGACGCCGCGTACCGCCCCCGCACCCGCACCGGGTGCGGGGGCGGCCGCGTCCCCGGGGGCGCCCCCGCGGATTCGCGGTCCGTCCACGCCGACCGGGTAGGCTTCCCCGGCATGCCCGCCGACCTGCGTGCCGGGCCATCGAGCAGCTGAGCAGCCGACACGGGAGGAACCGCGTTGCACGTCCAGGAGTGGCTGGAGACGATCCCCGCGGTCGCCGTCTACCTTCTCGTCGGAGTGGTGATCGGGCTGGAGAGCCTGGGCATCCCGCTCCCCGGCGAGATCGTGCTCGTCAGCTCGGCGCTGCTCGCCTCGCAGCACGGCGACATCAATCCGTACGTGCTCGGGGCCTGCGCCACCGCCGGCGCGATCATCGGCGACTCCATCGGTTACGCGATCGGGCGCAAGGGCGGACGGCCGCTGCTCGCCTGGCTGGGCCGGAGGTTCCCGAAGCACTTCAGCGAGGCGAACATCGGGCTCGCCGAGAGCTCCTTCCAGAAGTGGGGCATGTGGGCCGTCTTCTTCGGCCGGTTCATCGCCCTCCTCCGCATCTTCGCGGGGCCGCTCGCCGGCGTGCTGAAGATGCCGTACTGGAAGTTCCTCGTCGCCAACGTCCTCGGCGGCATCCTGTGGGCCGGCGGCACCACGGCCGTCATCTACACCGTCGGCGTCGTCGCCGAGGCCTGGCTCAAGCGCTTCTCCTGGCTCGGCCTGGTCCTCGCCGTACTGATCGGCATCGCCTCGATGCTGGTGGTCAGGAACCGCGCCAAGAAGGCGGCGGCACAGCGCGCCGAGGCGCCGGAGCCCGAGCCGGTCCCGGCGGCGGACTGAGCGCGCGCGGACGCACGTGACGGAGGGCGGCACCCGGGGGACGGGCGCCGCCCTCCTCGCGTACGGCTCAGTCCTCGAAGGCCTCGGCGTGCCCCTTGGCGAGCAGCAGGTACATCTCGGCGTTCAGCAGGATGCCCGCCTTCTCCTCGTCGGTCAGCGGGCGGCGCACCTTCGCGGGCACCCCGGCGACCAGCGAGCCGGGCGGGATCTCCATCCCCTGGGGGACCAGCGCCTGCGCCGCGACGAGCGAGCCGGCGCCGATCCGGGCCCCGTTGAGGACCGTCGCGCCCATGCCGACGAGCACGTCGTCCTCGATGACGCAGCCGTGCACGGTCGCGTTGTGGCCGACCGTCACCCGGTCGCCGATCGAGACGGGGAAGCCGGGGTCGACGTGGACCGTGCAGTTGTCCTGGATGTTGGAGTCCTCGCCGATCGCGATGGGACCGCAGTCCGCCCGCAGCACCGCGTGGTACCAGATGCTTGCGCGGGCTCCGAGCGTGACCTCGCCGAGCACCACGGAGGTCGGGGCGGTGAAGGCGGTCGGATCGATGTGCGGCTCCTTGCCGCCCACTGCCTTGATCAACGCCTCTGTCATGGTTCGCTCCTGATCGTCTGCCGTCGTGTCACGCCCGGGGGTGCCCCCGGGCGCAGCCTATGCCGTGCTCATGACGGACATCACAGCGCACCACGGTGATCAGGCACGACGGCGCCGACTACGGTGGCCGGGTGCCCAGGAACAGAAACACGTTCTCGTCCCTCGCCGCCTGGCGGCGCCGGGTCCTCGCCCGTGCGGTGCAGGGTGGCTGGCGCTGGGTGCAGCAGGCCGGCTCCGTCACCGCCGAGCACCCCGGGAAGCTGCGGTTCCGCCGCCTCGGCGCGGGCACCCGGCTGGCCTTCCCGCAGGGCACGGTCTTCGGTGAGCCGTGGATCGAGATCGGCGAGTGCTGCATCATCGCCGAGCAGGTCACGCTGACGGCGGGGATGCTGCCGGACCTCGACCTCGGGACGGAGACGGTCCTCACCCTCGGGGACGGGGTCGTCCTCGGGCGGGGCAGCCACGTCATCGCCGACGCCCGGGTGACGATCGGCTCCGACACGTACTGCGGTCCGTACGTCTACATCACCTCGACGAACCACAGTTACGACGACCCGGACGAGCCCGTCGGCCGCCAGTGGCCCCGCTCGGAGCCCGTCTCCATCGGACCCGGTTGCTGGCTCGGGACCGGCGCGGTGGTCCTGCCCGGCGCGCGCCTCGGCCGGAACGTCGTGGTGGCGGCGGGCGCGGTGGTGCGCGGCGAGGTCCCGGACCACTCCGTCGTGGCGGGCGCGCCCGCGAAGGTCGTCCGCAGCTGGACCCGGGAGACCGGCTGGCAGCCGCCCCTGCGCACTCCCGCCCCGGTCCCGATCCCGGAACACGTCACGCCGGAGCAACTGGCCGCGCTCGCGGCCTGGGAGGCACAGCGCGCCGGAAGCTCCGAGTCCGTACCGTCCTGATCCGGCCTGATCCGAAGGAGACGGCCTAGCCGGTCGCCAGGAGGACCGTGCCCACCAGGGCGAGGCCCGCGCCCGCCGCCTGGACGGCGCGGAGCCGTTCCTTCAGGACGCCGCGGGCCGCGAGGGCCGTGACGACCGGGTAGAGGCTGGCGAGGACGGCGGCGACGGTGACCGGGCCCTGCTGTGCGGCGATCGCGTACGTGCCGTTGGCGGCGACGTCCGCGAGGCCCACGAAGGCGAGGGCCGGGAGTGCGGCGCGGACGACCGCGGGGCCGCCCTCCGGGAGCGCGCGGCCTCCGCGCCGCACCGAGGCGTACAGGGCGCCGCCGCCGACCAGGACGTTGGTGACGCGCTGGACGAACAGGGCGAGGAACAGGCCGGTGACGGTCGTGGAGGCCTCGGCGATGAGCGCCATCACCGAGCCGAATCCGAAGGCCGCGACCAGGGTCAGCAGGACCGCCTGGCGCTGGACGGGCGCCCCGCGCAGCTCGGGTCCGCCCGCGAGCACCACGCCCAGGACCGCCACGCCGATCCCGGCGAACTGGAGCAGACCCGGCCGGTCCCCGACGAGGAGGCCGACGGAGACGGGGACGACGACGCCGAGCGAGCCGAGGGGTGAGACGACGCCCATCGGGCCGAGCGCGAGCGCCTTGTAGAAGGCGAGCATGGCCGCAGGCCCGACGACGCCCGCCCCGACCGCGTACCAGAGCTGGGGCCCCGCCTCGGTCCAGGCGCCGGTCGCGAGGACGACCGTGCCGAGGACGAGGACCGCGAGGGTCTGGGAGACCACGACCACGGTGAGGGCGGGGATCCGCCGCGTGAGAAGCCCGCCGCCGAAGTCGGCGAGGCCCCACAGAAGGCTGGTGGCCAGGGCGAACAGGGCGGTCATGTGATCCTCGCAGGGGCGTGCGGCAGTACAGTGCAGTGAACCATCGGGTGCACCTCACCGTAGTTCAGTGCATTGGACTCTGTCATCCAGAATATTGGACGGAATGTGTCGGACCTCGACCAGCTCACGCAGTCGCTCGCCCGGAACCTGAAGCGCTGGCGCAAGGAGCGGGGATTCACCCTGGACGCGCTCGCGGCGCGTGCGGGCGTCAGCCGCGGCATGATCATCCAGATCGAGCAGGCCCGGACCAACCCCAGCGTCGGCACCACCGTGAAGCTGGCCGACGCCCTGGGCGTCTCCATCACGACCCTCCTCGACTACGAGCAGGGCCCCCAGGTCCGGCTCGTCCCGCCCGGCCAGGCCGTCCGCATGTGGTCCACCTCCACCGGCAGCCACACCACCCTCCTCGTCGGCACCGAGGCCCGCGGCCCGCTGGAGCTCTGGTCCTGGAGCCTCATGCCGGGCGAGGGCAGCGACTCCGACCCGCACCCGGAGGGCACGGTCGAGCTGCTGCACGTCACCGCCGGGACGCTCACCCTGGTCGTGGACGGCGAGGACCACCCCCTGCCCGCCGGCACCTCCGCCGTCTTCGAGGCCAACGTCGCCCACGCGTACCGCAACGACGGCGACGAGCCGGCCGAGATGACGATGGCCGTCTCCATCCCGCCCGTACGCTGAGACGAGCGTCCGCACTCCGGTCGGGATTGCTAGCGTCGGGCGCATGCGCGCACCCATCGGAGACTTCGACGACGCCCGGCCCGCCCCCGACTGCCTCGACCTGCTGACCGGCCCCGTCGCGGCCGCCGTCCGCGCCTGGACGGGCCCCGTCCCGGCCGACCGGCTGGTGTACGTGGACACCGACCCGGCCATCGCCGACACCGCCGTGTTCGTGGAGCACCACGGGCCCGCGCTGCTCGACGCCTCGGCCAACTGCGTGGTCGTCGCGGGCAGGCGCGGGGAGGCGACGACGCTCGCCGCGTGCCTCGTGAAGTCGGCGACCCGCGTCGACGTCAACGGCGTCGTCCGCAAGCACCTCGGCGCCCGCAAGGCCTCGTTCGCCCCGATGGACACCGCGACCGGCGAGACCGGCATGGAGTACGGCGGGATCACCCCCGTCGGCCTCCCGGCCGGCTGGCCCCTGCTCGTCGACGCCGCGGTCGTCGACACCGAGTGGGTCCTCGTCGGCAGCGGCCGCCGCCGGGGCAAGCTCATCGTCCCCGGCAAGGCCTTCGCCCAACTCCCCGGCGCCGTCGTCCTGGACGGCCTCGGCGTCCCCGTCGGCTGACCCTCCCCGGCCTCAGCCCAGGCGCGGGATCTCGATGGCGGGGCAGCGGTCCATGACCATGTCGAGGCCCGCCTCGCGGGTGCGGGCGAACGCGTCCTCGTCGATGACGTCCAGCTGGAACCAGACCGCCTTCGCGCCGATCGCGACCGCCTCGTCGGCGACGGCGCCCGCCAGGCCGCTGTTCACGAAGACGTCCACGACGTCGACCGGGAACGGGATGTCGGCCAGCGACGCGTAACCCCGCTCGCCGTGCACCGTCTCCGCCTTCGGGTGGACCGGGACGATCCGCTTGCCGAACCGCTGGAGCACCGCCGCCACCCCGTACGCGGCGCGGGACTCGTTGGAGGAGAGGCCGACCACCGCCCAGGTGTCGCCCGTGGACGTCAGGATCCGCCGCACCGCCTCCGACGCGGAGTACGCGGCGGGGTCCGTGGTCGTGGTGTCTGTGCTCATCGCTTCTGCTGCCTCTCGTCGGCGCGGCCCGTCCTCCCTGTGAACGAGCCGCGCCGGGCCGTGATTCCCGAACGGGGAGATCGGCGCTCCCCCGGGGGATCAGCCCTCCCAGGCCCGCCGTTCGGCCTCCCGCGGCGCCTCGACCAGGGACGGCGTCCCGGGGCCGAAGGTCATCACCGGACGGGCCGCGTCCCACGGACGCCAGCCCGGGTCGCCGGTCCTCGCGAAGGCCACCCAGGCCGCGTGCATGGCCGTGGCCAGGGCCTGCGGAGCATCCGGGCCCGTCAGCGCGCGCGTCTCCGGCACGTCGAGCGTGTCGAAGACGAAGCCGAGCTCGAGCGCGTGGCAGGCGCGGAGATCGAGGACGGGGGAGGGCCAGCCGAACTCGTACAGGTACGTCCCTCCCCGGGCCGCCGCGCGCCGCCGGGCGTCCGCGACCCGGTACAGCGGGAGCCGCAGCAGCCGGTCGGTGGCGATCGCGCCGAGCACCTCGCCCGGCCTCTCCCCGGGCCGCCCCGCGCGGTACACCCGGGCCGTGCGCGCCGGCACCTTCGCCCTCCACAGCACGAGCCGCTGCGCGAGGTGGCCGATCCGGTCGGTCAGGCCGCCCGGCACGAACCACAGCCGGTACTCCTCCGAGGTCGTGCCCATCAGCAGGTCGAGCTCCGCCGAGGCGCCGGCGTCGAGCGCCTCCACCGGATCGCGCGGAACCACCTCGCCGTCCACCACGATCTGGAAGGAGTGACCGCCCGTCAGGGGCGAGCCCTTCGCGGTCACCTCCGTCTGCGCCGCGAGCAGCCGTTCCCGGTCCACGCGCGCGAAGGCCTCCGCCGTCGCCGGCACCCCCAGGCGCGCGGCCACCGCCTCCGTGGTGCGGCCGGCGCCGCCCGGCGGAAGCGCGGACGGCGGCCCGCTCTGCAGGACGGCCCGCCGGAACAGGCCTTTCGCGAGCGGCGAGGTCAGCAGGGCGGCGATCGACATCGCCCCCGCCGACTCGCCGAAGACCGTCACGCGCTCCGGGTCGCCGCCGAAGGCCGCGACGGTGTCGCGGACCCAGGTGAGCGCGGCGATCTGGTCGCGCAGCCCCAGGTTCCCCGGGGCGTCGGGGAAGACCCCGAACCCCTCCACGCCGAGCCGGTAGTTGACCGAGACGAGCACGACCCCGTCCCGGGCGAAGGCGGTGCCGTCGTAGACGGGGACGGCCGAGGAGCCGTGGAGCAGCGAGCCGCCGTGGATCCACACCATGACGGGCCGCCCGCCCTCGCCGGGCCCGTGGGCGGTACCCCCGCCCGGTCCGACGGCCGCGCCCCCCTCGCCCGGCCCCGGGCCGGCGCCCCACGGCGCCCACACGTTCAGGTTCAGGCAGGCGTCGCCCGCGACCTCGGGGTCCGGGAGGAGCGCGGCCAGCGGCGGGGCGTACGGCCGCTTCGGCGCCGTCGGCCCGAAGGCGGTGGCCTCCCGCACCCCCTCCCAGGGTTCGGCCGGTTCCGGCGCCCGGAACCGCAGCGGCCCCACGGGGGCCCGCGCGTAGGGGACGCCGAGGAAGGAGGCCACCCCGTCCTTCAGGGCGCCGCGCAGCACGCCGTACCGCGTGCGGGTCTCCGCCGCGTACTCCGTCATCCGTTCAGCACCTTCCCGGGTCGACAGGACACCGCACTCCTCAGGCCTCCGCCGTCAGCGCGCGCTTGAGGACCTTGCCCGTCGGGCCGAGCGGCAGCTCCTCGACGAAACGCACGATCCGGGGGTACTTGTGGCGGCCCAGCCGCTCCCGCGACCAGTCCACGAGCTCCTCCTCGGAGAGCGGGGCGGTGCCCTCCCGGCGCACCACCACCGCGCAGACCTCCTCGCCCCTCCGCTCGTCGGGGACTCCGATCACCGCGACCTCCGAGACCGACGGGTGCCGCACCAGGACCTCCTCGACCTCGCGCGGGTAGATGTTGTAGCCGCCCCGGATCACCAGGTCCTTCTTCCGGTCGACGATCCGCAGGAAGCCGTCCTCGTCCCGGACCCCCAGGTCACCCGTGCGGAACCAGCCGTCCACGACCGCCGCGGCCGTCGCCGCGGGGTCGTCCAGGTAGCCGGCGAAGACGTTGTGCCCGCGCACCACCACCTCCCCGACCTCTCCGTCCGCGAGCAGCCGGATCCCGTCCTCGACGGCCGCGTCCGCGATGCCCACCTCGACGCCCCACACCGGGTGCCCGACCGTCCCCGGCCGGCGGCCGATGTGCGGCTGGTTGAACGTGGCGACCGGCGAGGTCTCCGTCAGGCCGTACCCCTCCAGGACCTGGGTGCGGAAGGTCTCCTCGAAGCGCTCCAGGACGGCGACCGGCAGCGCCGCGCCGCCCGACACGGCGGCCCGCAGCGCCCCGGGACGCGGCGCGGCGGCCGAAGCCGCCTCCACCAGGGCGTGGTACATCGTCGGCACGCCCATGAAGACGGTCACGCCCTCGTCGACGAGCACCCGGAGGGCCGCGGGACCGCTGAACCGGGGCATCAGGACGAGCGTCGCACCCTGGCGGAGCGTCCCGTTCATCGCGCAGGTCTGGCCGTAGCTGTGGAAGAGCGGCAGACAGCCGAGGACCACGTCGCCCGTGCCGAGGCCCAGCAGGTCCTGGGAGGTCACCGAGGCGTTCATGACGATGTTGAGATGGGTCAGGAGGGCGCCCTTGGGGCGGCCCGTCGTCCCGCTCGTGTAGAGGATGACGGCCGTGTCCGAGGGCTCGGCCGGCTCCGGCGCGGCCAGCGGCGCGGCGGCCGACGGCGCCCCCTGGAAGGCGCGCACCCCGGCGGCGCGCGCCGCCTCGTCGGCCACCGCCCACAGCGGCCCGCCGCTCACGATGCCGACCGCGCCGCTGTGCTCCAGGACGAACCGCACCTCGTCGGCGACCAGCAGCGCGTGCACCGGCACGACCGTCGCGCCGGCCGCGAGCGCCCCGTAGTACACGTACAGGAACTCGGTGGTGTTCGGCAGCAGCACCGCCAGCCGGTCGCCCGGCCGCACCCCGGCCTCGCGCAGCCCGGCCGCGCAGCGGAGCGCCTCCGTCCACAGCTCCCGGTAGGTGAGCCGGGTCGCGCCCTCGACGACCGCGATCCGGTCGGGGAAGTGGCGGGCGGACTCGCCCAGCACGCCGGCGACGCTCAGTGACATGACACGCTCCAGGGACACGCGGGGACGACAGCGGAGGCAACGGCGCTGTCGACGATCGGCTGACACCGCACAGAATCCTGCGCCGGGACGTCCGGACGCCATGTGCAGCTGCCCACCGTGTGCGCGGCCGAGCTGGGCAGCGGCCCCGCCGTCGCGCCCGCCCCGTGGCAATCGCCAAATCCCGGCGTTACCGTGCGAGCCATGACGCACAGCTCTGCCACGGCCGGCGAGCCCGGCGGGGCACGCCCCGGCGGCACCCGCACGCCCCTGAGCGGCGCCGTCGGTTCGGGGGCGCTCCGCCGCACCCTCGCCACGGCCATGCTCGCGGACGTCGACCGGCTCACGGACCGCGCCGTCGACGACATCCGCGCCCACTCCGGTACGTACGCCTCCGGGGCCCCCGTCACGCGTGAGGACCTCTGGGAGATCTGCCGGGACAACCTGGTGCGCGCCCTGGAGGACTTCGGCGGCCTCGTCCCGACCGGCGGCGACTTCGAGTGGGCGGCTCGCCAGACCGGACGCCGCCGCGCCGAGCAGGGCGTCCCCCTCGACACCGTGCTCCAGGCCTACCGGCGCGGCGGCCGGGTGCTGTGGCAGGTCATGGCCGAGCACCTCCGAGCCCGGGCCGGGCGGGCGACCGACAGCCGCGACCTCGAACTCGACATGGCGGGCGGTGTCTGGGAGACCATCGACCACTTCTCCGTCGCGATGGCCGACGCCTACCGGATCGCCCAGCTGGAGCTGCAGAGCCGCCAGGACACCCGGCGGGTCGCCCTCTTCGAGGCCCTGCTCGACGGCCGCGCCGACGACCCGGCCGTCGCCTCCGCCGCGGCGGCGGCGCTCGGCGTCCCCGCCGTCGACCGGTACGTCGTCGTGGTCGCCGCCCAGGACCCGGCCGCCCCGCCGCACCTCGCGCCCGCCCTGGAGGCCCAGGGCCTGTGGTCCTTCTGGCGGCCCCGCTCCGGGCGCTACGCCGGGATCGTCCGGCTGCCCTGCCGCGTCACCCCCGCCGGACGGGCGCCGAGCGCGACCGGCGGCGGCGCCGACCCGGCCGTACGGACCCTCCTCGCCGCCCTCCGGGAGCGCACCGGCGCCACCGCCGGACTCTCCCCGGAGTTCGAACACCTCTCGCAGGCCGGGCGCGCCCTGCGGCTCGCCGAGCAGACCCTCCGGACCCTGCCCGCCGGCAGCGGCGAGGCAGCGGTCTTCGACGAGCGGCTCGCCGAGGTGCTGCTCAGCGGGCGCACCGACATCGCCGAGCGGATCGTGGCCGTCCACCTCGGGCCGGTGCTCGCCACCGGCG
Organism: Streptomyces sp. NPDC059695; assembly: GCF_042733785.1. Lineage (NCBI taxonomy): Bacteria > Bacillati > Actinomycetota > Actinomycetes > Kitasatosporales > Streptomycetaceae > Streptomyces > Streptomyces sp. NPDC059695. Next base: position 146,951 of record NZ_JBHWFF010000021.1, read on the forward strand.
GCGAGCGGGACGCCCTGCTCACGACCCTCCGGGCCTGGCTGGACCACGGCTGCTCGGCCTCCCGGGCCGCCGAGCGGCTCTACTGCCACCGCAACACCGTGCTGAACCGGATCGGCCGGGTCGCCGAGCTCACCGGCCGCTCGGCCGAATCCGGCGAGGCCCGCCTCGGCTGGGCCCTGGCGCTGCGCGCCCTCCCGTTCACCGGACCCGGGGCGCCCGGACCGGAACCGGCCGCGGGGCCCGCGCCCGCCGCCGGGGAGCGTGAGACCGACGGGGGGTGAGACCGACGGAGCGTGAGACCGACGGGGGTGAGACCGACGACCGTCGTGAGACCGACGGGGGTGAGACCGACGACCGTCGTGAGACCGACCCGGCGTGATGCCGACCCGGCGTGATGCCGACCCGGCGTGATGCCGACGGGGCGTGAGGCGCCGGGAGAGGCCGCCGGGGAAGGCCGGTCCGGAGGGAACGTAGGCTGGTCGGATGCAGGAGCAGTACCGCACGCTCGCCCGCGAGGGCGTGCACGAGACCGAGATCAACCGCTCGCGCTTCCTCTGCGCGCTCGCCCCCGTCGCCGACGAGCGGGAGGCGCAGGAGTTCGTCGCGCGGATCCGCAGGGAGCACCCGACCGCCTCCCACAACTGCTTCGCGTACGTCCTCGGCGCCGACGCCTCCGTGCAGAAGGCGAGCGACGACGGCGAACCCGGCGGCACGGCGGGCGTCCCGATGCTCCAGATGCTGCTGCGGCGCGAGATGCGCTACGTCGTCGCCGTCGTCACCCGCTACTACGGCGGCGTGAAACTCGGCGCCGGCGGCCTGATCCGGGCCTACGGAGGGGTCGTCGGCGAGGCGCTCGACGCGCTCGGCACCCTCACCCGGCAACGCTTCCGGCTCGCCACGGTCACCGTCGACCACCAGCGCGCGGGCAAGCTGGAGAACGACCTGCGGGCCACCGGCCGCACCGTCCGCGACGTGCGGTACGCCGACGCCGTCACCTTCGAGATCGGCCTCCCGGACGCGGACGTCCCCGCCTTCCGCGGCTGGCTCGCCGACGCGACCGCGGGCACGGCCTCGTTCGAACTCGGCGGCGAGGCGTACGGCGACGCGTGAGCGGCCGGGCGATGCGTCCGCGCCGGTGCGCGGGCTGCCGCGCCCACGGCGAGGCGTACGGCGACGCGTGATGCGTCACACCCGACGTGCCGGGGGCCGCGTCACCACCGGGGGACCGCTCCCCGCGCGTGCGGACCCGCCCCGCCGACCCCGCCGCTCGGGATAGCGTGGTGGGCGCAAAGCGACGGGAACCGGCGGCGAGGAGCGGGACACATGCGGGGTGGGACGGCATCGTGAGGCTCCTGCACACCTCGGACTGGCATCTCGGCCGGTCCTTCCACCGGGTCGGCCTCCTCGACGCCCAGGCCGCCTTCCTCGACCACCTCGTGGCGACGGTCCACGCGCACGACGTGGACGCCGTCCTCGTCGCCGGCGACGTCTACGACCGGGCCGTGCCCCCGCTGCCCGCCGTCGAGCTCTTCGACACCGCCCTCCACCGCCTCGCCGAGGCCGGGGTGCCGACCGTCATGATCTCCGGCAACCACGACTCGGCGCGCCGCCTCGGCGTCGGCGCCGGACTCATCGAGCGGGCCGGCATCCACCTCCGTACCGACCCCGACGGCATCGGGACGCCCGTCGTCCTCTCCGACGCCCACGGCGAGGTCGCGCTCTACGGGCTGCCCTACCTCGAACCCGCGCTCGTCCGCGAGCGCCTCGGCGCCGGGAAGGCCGGACACGAGGCCGTCCTCGCCGCCGCCATGGACCGGGTCCGCGCCGACCTCGCCCGCCGGCCCGCCGGGACCCGCTCCGTCGTCCTCGCCCACGCCTTCGTCGCGGGCGGCGCCCCCAGCGACAGCGAACGGGACATCACGGTCGGCGGCGTCTCCGCCGTCCCCGCCGGGATCTTCGACGGCGTCGACTACGTCGCCCTCGGCCACCTCCACGGCAGCCAGACCCTCACCCCCCGCGTCCGCTACTCCGGCTCCCCCCTCGCCTACTCCTTCTCCGAGGCCGACCACCGCAAGACCATGTGGCTGATCGACCTGGGCCCCAGCGGTCCCGACGGGGCGATCACCGGCGACGTCCGCCTCGACTGCCCCGTCCCGCGCCCCCTCGCCCGCGTCAGGGGCCGGCTCGACGACCTCCTCGCCGACCCGGCGCTCACCCCGCACGAACAGTCCTGGGTGGAGGCCACCCTCACCGACCCCGCGCGGCCCGCCGAGCCCATGGCCCGCCTCACCGAACGCTTCCCGCACACCCTGCACCTGGTCTTCGACCCCGAGCGGACCGGGGACGACCCCGGCGCCTCCTACGCCCAGCGGCTCCGGGACCGCAGCGACCAGCAGATCGCGGAGGACTTCGTGGCCCACGTCCGCGGCGGAGCCGCCCTCGACGGCGACGAACGGGCCGTCCTGTACGGCGCCTTCGACGACGTCCGCGTCGACACGGCCGAGCGCGAGGTGGGCCGGTGAGGCTGCACCGCCTGGAGATCACCGCCTTCGGACCCTTCGGCACCCCGCAGACGGTCGACTTCGACGCCCTCTCCGCCGCCGGGCTCTTCCTCCTCCACGGGCCGACCGGCGCCGGCAAGACCTCCGTCCTCGACGCCGTCTGCTTCGCGCTGTACGGAAGCGTGCCCGGCGTCCGCCAGAACCCCGGCACGTCCCTGCGCAGCGACCACGCCCCCGTCGGCACGTACACCGAGGTCCTCCTCGAACTGACCGTGGGGGAAAGGCGGTTGGAGATCACCCGCCGACCCGCCCAGCAGCGGCCCAAGAAGCGCGGCGGCGGCTTCACCACCGAGAAGGCCCAGACCTGGCTGCGCGCGTACGACCCCGCCACCGGCGAGTGGGCCGGACTCAGCCGCTCCCACCAGGAGATCGGGGAGGAGATCACCCAGCTCGTCGGCATGAGCCGCGAGCAGTTCTGCCAGGTCGTCCTCCTTCCGCAGGGCGACTTCGCCCGCTTCCTGCGCGCCGACGCCGAAGCCCGGGGCAAGCTCCTCGGACGGCTCTTCGACACCCGCCGCTTCGCCGCCGTCGAGGACCGCCTGGCCGAGCTGCGCCGCACCGCGCAGCAGGAGGTCGAGGACGGGGACGCGCGGCTGCTCACCCTCGCCCACCGCATGACCCAGGCCGCCGGCGGCCTCGCCGCCGCCCGCACCCCCGTGGAGGGCCGCCCCGGCGACCCCGGGCTCGCCGCATCCGTCCTCACCTGGGCCGCCGTCGCCCGCACCGAGGCCCGCGAGGCCCTCGACATCGCGGACGTGCGGCGCGCCGCGGCCGAGGACGGCCGGGCCGCCGCGCGCGCCGCGCTCGACGCCCAGAACGACCTCGCCGCCCGCCAGTCCCGGCACGCCGACGCCCTCCGGCGCCGCGAGCGGCTCACCGAGCAGGCCCCCGAGCGCGACCGCCTCCAGGACTCCCTCGACCGGAGCCTCAAGGCCGACCGGGTCGCCCCCGCGCTCGGACTGCGCCGGGACGCCGAGCGTGAGCACGGCGCCGCGCACACGGCACGGGAGCGGGCCCGCGCCCAGCTGCCCCCCGAGCTCGCCGACGCGGGCGCCGAACACCTCTCCACCCTCGAACACCGGCTGCGCGAGGAGCTCGGCGGACTCGAGGCGGCCCGCCGCGCCGAGCACCGCGCCGCCGCCGTCGCCGAGGAGCGCGCCGTACTCGCCCGCGAGGCGCGCGCCGACGAGGACGCCCTCCGCGACACGGCCGACTGGCTCGCCGGCTGGGAGCCGCGCCGCGCCGCCCTCACCGAACGCGTCGAGGCGGCCCGCGACGCCGCCGCCCGCGCCGAGCACCTCGCGGGCCGCCTGGAGCCCGCCCGCCGCCGGCTGACCGCGGCCCGTCGGCGCGATTCCCTCGCCGAGGACGCCCGCCTCGCCGAGACCCGCCTCGCGGAGGCCCGCGAGCGCCGCAACGACGCCCACGAGAGCTGGCTCGACGTCAAGTCCCGCCGCCTGGAGGGCATCGCCGCCGAACTCGCCGTCACCCTCGCCCCGGGCGACCCCTGCCAGGTCTGCGGCTCCACCGCCCACCCGGCCCCCGCCCGCACCACCGCCGACCACGTGGACCGCGCCGCCGAGGACGCCGCCTACGCGGCCTACACGCGCGCCGAGGAGAACCGCACCGCCGCCGAGCGGGAACTGGCCGTCACCGGCGAGTCGTGGTCCGCGGCGCGCGCGGAGGTGCGGACCGGGCGGGAACCGGACGAGACCGGCCCCGAGCCCACCGTCGGTGAACTCGCCTCGGAGGTCGAAGAGCTGACCCGGCTCCACGCCGAGGCGCACGCGCTCGCCGGGCAGACGCACAGCGCCCGGGAGGCGCTCGCACGGGCCGAGCGCGAGCACGAGGAACGTGCGGCCGCGCAGCACGCCGCCGAGCGGCGGGTCGCGGCGCGCACCTCGCGGCGGGAGGCCCTGGAGCGGGAGCGGGCCGCACTCGACGAGGAACTCGCCCGGGGCCGCGGCGCGTTCGCCACCGTGGCCGAACACGCCAGCCTCCTGGAGCGGCGGATCGCCCTGCTGGTCGACGCCGCCGGGACCGCACGCACCGCCGAACTCGCCGCCCAGCGCCTCAAGGAGGCCGACGACCGGCTCGCCGACGCCGCCTACCGGGCGGGCTTCAGCACCCCCGCCGAGGCCGCCGGTGCCCTCCTCGGCGAGGGCGAACGACGCTCCCTCCAGCAGCGCGTGGACGCCTGGCGGGCCGAGGCCGCCGCCGTCGCCGACCGGCTCGCCGAGCCCGGCACGGCCGAGGCCGCCGCGCTGCCGCCGGCCGACCCCACCGGGGCGCACGCCGCGCACACGGCGGCGGAACGCACCCTCCGCGAGGCCGACACGGCCCTCGCCGCCGCCCGGGAGCGGACCGCCGGACTCGCCGGACTGTCCCGGCAGGCCGCCGTCGAGGTCCGCCGCCTCGGGCCGCTGCGCGAGGAGTACGACCGGGTGGCCCGCCTCGCCGCCCTCACCGCCGGCACCTCCGCGGAGAACGAGCGCCGGATGCGCCTGGAGTCGTACGTGCTCGCCGCCCGGCTCGAACAGGTCGCGGCCGCGGCGAGCGCCCGCCTCCAGCGGATGTCCTCCGGCCGCTACACCCTCGTCCACTCCGACGCACGCTCCGGCGGCAAGCGGTCCGGACTCGGCCTGCACGTCGTCGACGCCTGGACCGGCAACGAGCGCGACACGGCGACCCTCTCCGGCGGCGAGACGTTCTTCGCCTCGCTCGCGCTCGCCCTCGGCCTCGCCGACGTCGTCACCGACGAGGCGGGCGGGGTCAGGCTCGACACCCTCTTCATCGACGAGGGCTTCGGCAGCCTCGACGAGCAGACGCTCGACGAGGTCCTCGACGTCCTGGACTCCCTGCGCGAGCGGGACCGCAGCGTCGGCATCGTCAGCCACGTCGGCGACCTGCGCCGCCGCATCCCGGCCCAGCTGGAGGTCGTCAAGGCCCGGCAGGGCTCGGCGGTGCGGCTGCGCACCGGGGGCGACGCGCTCAGCGGCTGAGGGAGCGCCGGGGCAGGGGCGAGGAGTAGACGACGCTGGTCGTCACGGCGCCGAGCGAGGCGATCTTGCCGGTGATCCCCTCCAGGTGCTTCATGGAGCGGGCGGCGACCTTGAGCACGAAGCAGTCGTCCCCCGTGACGTGGTGCGCCTCCAGGACCTCCGGCGTCGTGTCGAGCAGGTCGTGGAACGGCTTGTAGTTGCCGTGCGGGTAGCGCAGCCGTACGAAGGCGAGGATGGGCAGGCCGAGCCGGTCCTGGTCGACGATCGCCGTGTACCCGCTGATCACCCCGGCGTCCTCCAGGCGCCGCACCCGCTCGGTCACCGCGGACGGCGACATCGACACCGCGCGGGCGAGGTCGGCGAAGCTGGCGCGGCCCTCGGCCTGGAGCGCTTCGAGGATGCGCCAGTCGGTGGCGTCGGGAGTGTATTCACTGCTCATGAGGGAGAGCCTGACGGGGAATCCCCGGCCGATCAAGTGAACGGCCGGGGATTCTCGCCACCCGAACGGTTCAGAGGCGGGAGATCTCGTCCACCAGGTCGTCCAGCCCCAGCGGGCCCTGGGACAGGGCCGCCATGTGCCAGGCCTTCGCGTCGAACGCCTCGCCGTGCGCGGCCCGCGCGTTGGCCCGGCCGAGCAGCCAGGCGCGCTCGCCCAGCTTGTAGCCGATCGCCTGGCCCGGCATCGACAGGTAGCGGGTCATCTCGCTCTCCACGAACGACGGCGGACGGCTGCTGTGCAGCTGGAAGAACTCCTGGGCCAGCTCCGGCGTCCACCGCTCGCCCGGGTGGAAGGGGGACTCCGCGGGGATCTCCAGGCCGAGGTGCATGCCGATGTCCACGATCACCCGGCACGCGCGCATCATCTGGCCGTCGAGGTAGCCGAGGCGGCGCTCCGCGTCGGGCAGGAAGCCGAGTTCGTCCATCAGGCGCTCGGCGTAGAGCGCCCAGCCCTCCGAGTTCGCGCTGACCTTGCCGATGGTCGCCTGGTAGCGGGAGAGCCGGTCGGCGACGTGCACCCACTGCGCGAGCTGGAGGTGATGGCCGGGCACGCCCTCGTGGTACCAGGTCGACACCAGGTCGTACACCGGGAAGCGGGTGGTGCCGTCGACGGGCAGCCAGGTGCGGCCGGGGCGCGAGAAGTCCTCGGACGGACCGGTGTAGTACGGCGCGGCCGCGCCGCCCGGCGGAGCGATCCGGGACTCCACCCGCCGTACGCGGTCGGCGAGTTCGAAGTGATGGCCGTCGAGCGCCTCGATGGCCTCGTCCATGAGCTCCTGGAGCCAGACCCGGACCGCCTCCACGCCCTCGATGTGCGTGCCGTGCTCGTCGAGGTGGGCGAGCGCCTCCCAGGGGCCCGCGCCCGGCAGGATCCGCTCGGCCTCGGACCGCATCTCGGCCAGGAGCCGGTGGTACTCGGCCCAGCCGTACGCGTAGGCCTGGTCGAGGTCCAGGTCCGTGCCGTTGAAGAAGCGGGTCCAGCGCTGGTAGCGCTCGCGGCCCACGGTGTTCGGCGCGCCCGCGACGGCCGGGGCGTACACGTCCCGCATCCAGTCCCGCAGCGACTCGACGGCCGCGGTGGCACCCCGGGCCGCCGCCGCGAGTTCGGCCCGCAGCTCCCGGGGCAGCGTGCCGGGGCCGGCGGCGGCGAACTCCTCGAACCAGCCCGGCTTCCCGCTCTCCCCGCCCGCCCACTCGGTGAGCTGTTCGACGAAGGTGGCGGTCGGGCGGGGCCCGGCGAAGAGCTTGCGCTCCAGGCCCAGCGCGAGCGCGGCACGGTACCCCTCGAACGCCGCGGGGACCGCGCGCAGCCGGGCGGCGACCGCCGTCCAGTCCTCCTCGGTCTCCGTCGGCATCACGGTGAACACGATGCGGACGGAGTGCGCGGGCGAGCGCATGTTGCTCACCGTGCAGAGGTTCTCCTCGGCCTCGTGCATGGCGAGTTCCGCCGTCAGCCGCTCCCGCAGCAGCCGCGCGCAGCGCCGCTCGGCGTCGCTGTCCGCACCCGGGACCCGCTCCGCCGCGTCCAGCCGGGCGAGCGTGCGGCGGGCGAGATCGGCCACCGCGCGCTGCCCGGCGGGCGAGAAGTCCGGCAGCCGTCCGGCGCTCTCCTTGACTCCCAGGTACGTACCGGTGATCGGGTCGAGGGCGATGAGTGCGTCGACGTGGTCGTCGGCGACCTGGCGGGGCAGCGGGCTGCTGGATGTGTCTGGCATGGGTGTCATCCTGGCGCCTCCGGCGGGCCCGCGTCACCCTCGTCGGGGCTCAGTCGGCTGACAAGGAAGGGCCGGGGGAAGGCGGAAGAAGAGGGCCGCACTCCCACTGCTGGAAGATCAGCCGGGTCTCCACGCGGGCCACCTCACGGCGCGAGGTGAACTCGTCGAGGACGAGACGCTGCAGGTCGGCGGGGTCCGCCACGGCCACGTGCACCAGGTAGTCGTCCGGACCCGTCAGGTGGAAGAGCGCCCGGGACTCGGGCAGGGCCCGGATCCGGTCGACGAAGGGACCGATCAGTTCACGCCGATGGGGGCGGACCTGGACGAGAAGCAGCGCTTCGAGCCCCCGCCCGAGTTTGGCCGGATCCAGTCGGAGCTGGTGTCCGAGGATCACGCCCGTGCGGCGCAGCCGCGCCACCCGGTCGAGGCAGGTGGAGGGTGCGACGCCGACCTCGGCGGCGAGTTCGCGGTACGTGCTCCGGGCGTCGTTCTGCAAGAGGCGAAGAATGTGCAGATCGACCGTGTCCAGTACGACAGAATCGGCCATCCGGCGAACGTAGCACGGCGATTTCCCGCTACTTCCCGGTATCCGTTCACAGTGCCGCCATGGACGCCATGGATCACGGCCTCTCGGTCACCCCGAGGGCCCTCGCCACCGAAGCCGTGCACGCCGGCCGCGAAGACCTCGCCGGACTCGGTCTGCACGCCCCGCCGCTCGACCTGTCCACCACCTACCCCTCGTACGACGCCCGGGCCGAGGCCGCCCGGATCGACGAGTTCGCCACCACCGGCGCCCGCCTCGACGGCCCGCCCGTCTACGCCCGGCTCGACAACCCGACCGTGGCCCGCTTCGAGGAGGCCCTCGCCCGCCTGGAGGGCGCCGAGGCCGCCGTCGCCTTCGCCAGCGGGATGGCCGCCTTCACCGCCGTGCTCCTCGCCCGGGCGAGCCAGGGCCTGCGCCACGTCGTCGCGGTCCGCCCGCTCTACGGCTGCAGCGACCACCTCCTCGACGCCGGTCTGCTCGGCACCGAGGTCACCTGGACCGACCCGGCGGGCATCGCCGACGCGATACGCCCCGACACCGGGCTCGTGATGGTCGAGTCGCCCGCCAACCCGACGCTCGCCGAGGCCGACATCCGGGCGATCGCCCACTCCTGCGGCTCCGTCCCGCTGCTGGTCGACAACACCTTCGCGACGCCCGTGCTCCAGCGCCCCGTCGAGCAGGGCGCCCGCATCGTGCTGCACAGCGCGACCAAGTACCTGGGCGGTCACGGCGACGTCATGGGCGGGGTCGTCGCCTGCGACGAGGAGTTCGCCCGTACGCTGCGGCAGGTCCGCTTCGCCACCGGCGGGGTGCTCCACCCGCTCGCCGGATATCTGCTCCTGCGCGGTCTCTCCACCCTTCCCGTACGGGTCAGGGCGGCGTCCTCGACGGCCGCTGAGCTGGTCCGGCGGCTCGCCACCGACCCCCGCATCGCCCGCGTCCACTACCCGCGGATCGGCGGCGCGATGATCGCCTTCGAGGTCTACGGGGACCCGCACGACGTGATCTCCGGGGTGCGCCTGATCACCCCCGCGGTCAGTCTCGGCAGCGTCGACACCCTCATCCAGCACCCGGCCTCCATCAGCCACCGGATCGTGGCCGAGGGCGACCGGCGCTCGGCGGGCGTCAGCGACCGGCTGCTCCGGATGTCCGTCGGTCTGGAGGACGTCGAGGACCTGTGGCGCGACCTGACGGAGGCGCTCAGCGCTCCGCCCGCCGGGCCCCTCCGGGCGACTGCTCCCGCGCCCGGTCGGCCGGCCGCGGTGCCCGGTCCAGTCGGGCGGTGATGACCAGGGTGCCTTCCTCGATCTGGTAGTCGAGGGGGAGGTTCAGCGCCCGCATCGCGGCCACCATCCCGGTGTTGGAGGACTGCGTCACGGCGTACACGCTGTCGCAGCCGGTCTCCTCGGCCATCACCACGAGACGGCCGAGGAGCTCGGAGCCGATCCCGCGCCGCTGCCAGTCGTCCTCGACCATGAGGGCGACCTCCGTCTCGTCGCCGTCCCACAGCAGATGGCCGAGGGCGACGAGCCGGCCGGAGGCCGTCTCGACGGCCAGGGTGCGGCCGAAGCGGGGGCTGAGCAGATGGTCGAGGTAGCGGTCGGCGTCGCCGACCGGGCCGTGGTAGCGCAGGCCGAGGGTGCGGGGCGAGCAGCGGTCGTGCATGGCGCGCGCCGCCGGCAGGTCGCGCTGGTCGGCGCGGCGGACGGTGATCTCGTTGCCCTCGGGCAGGGTCAGCACGGCCTGGCCGCGCGGGACGCGCGGGCCGAGCCGGGCGTCGAGCTCGACGAGGGCGTGGGCCCGGGCGAACTCGGTCGGCGTGAAGGGCAGGTACGGGCGCTCGATGATCAGGGTGCCGCCGTGCGGGTCGCGCAGCCGCATCACGGTCTCCTCCAGGACGCCTTCGACCGGGGTCTGTTCGCCGGTGGGGCGTCCGGTGAGGGAGACGGCCGGCACGGAGTGGAGCGTGCACCGGCCCAGGAGCCGGCGCAGCGCGAGGGGCAGTTCGGCCGCGTCGAGCGCCGTACGGGTGGCGAGGCCGAGGACGCGGGTGGGGGTGTCCACCAGGTCGTGGGCGTCGGCGCGCTCGGTCCAGGTGTCGCGGCCGCCCGCCGCCGCGGTCTCGCGGGCGAGGGCCCGCGCGGACAGGTCGGCCGGGGCGCGCAGCAGGAACTCGTCGACGGTGCCGTCGCCGAGCGGGTGCGTCTGGAGGGTGAGGATGTCGACGCCGAGACGGGCCAGGGCCGTGCACAGCGCGGCGAGGCTGCCCGGGGTGTCGGCGACGGTGGTCCGCATCCGCCACAGCGTCGTCTCGGCGGGCGGCGCGGACTCGTCCCGTGGGGCTGCCGTCACGGCCGCGGGTTCCGGGGCGGGGTGCCCGCCGGGATCACCGGCGGGTGGTGCGTGGCCGGCATGGCTGTGCCTCCGCGCCCACCAGGTGTGGAACGTGACGGTGGCGACCAGCGCGATCGCCGAGAAGACCAGCAGGTAGGGTCCGTCGTGGCCCTTGACGACGGTCTTGGCGATCGTGTCGGCCACCACCACGGCGGTGAACAGGGCGGCGAGCTCGATCAGGTCGTGCCGCCAGTGGTGCGGACGGCGGGTGCTCTTCGAAGACGTCACATCGGTCATGGCTTCACTGTGACCCAGTGGTGTTGCGTGATCACGAACGCTTTGTGACTGACGGGTTAAGCGCCGATCTGGTGGCTTAGCGACCGATTCAGACCGTTTGTGTCGGAGGGTGATCGACCCCCTGGCGGAGTACGTTCAGCAGCCGTCCGGCCTGCACCACCAGCTGCGTGGACGACCGCTCCGAGGCGAGCGCGTCGAGCCCGGCGACCCCGCCCCGGGCGCCGCAGCGCTCCACGCAGTCGGCCGCGACCGCGAGGACCTCACCGAGGCCCCGCACCGGTCTCACCGGCACCGTCGCCTTCGTGGGCGGCATCGCCTCGCCCGTCGCCTCCGGCACCTCCGCCGTGTCCGTCGCCCCCGTCGCCTCTGTCGTGTCCGTCGTGTCCGTCGCGCCGAGCAGGTGCGGGAGCATCGCCGAGAGGATCGCCCACACCGTCCCGTACGCCCCCGTGGCGGCCGCCGTCCGAGCCGCGTCCGCCAGCCGGTTCGGCTTGACCGAGCCCTCCGCGACCAGCCACGCCAGCTCCTCGCCGAGTCGCCGGGTGTTCAGCTCGCGCCGCGCCGCCAGGACGAGCACGGCGTCCACCGCACGCAGCCGGTCGTCCGCGTCCACACCACCGAGACCGAAGGCCAGCGCCAGCAGCACCGCCCGCCCCACCTGGCCGTCGGCCTCCACCAGCGCGGTCAGCGGCTCGGTCGCACCGCGCGCGTCCCCGTCCACGCCGTGCGCGAGCGTCGGCAGGAGACACGCGGCGAGCAGCTCACGGTCGGCCGGCAGCACCGCGGCCCACGGGGTACGGTCCTCGATCCCGTGGTGACAGCGGCGGGGCGTCGCCCCCAGGGCGCCGCCGAGCCACTGGAACGCCGGCGGGAACTCCGCGCGCACCGCTGGGTGGTCGCCGAGGTCCACCACGAGCCGGTCCATCAGCTCGTACCGCCGCAGGGTCTTGTCGTCGTCCCGCCGGAGAAGCCGCACGGTCGCCCCCACGGCCGCCTCCTCCCGCAGCCAGGAGGCGAGCCGGACGCCGGCCGGAGTGCCGAGCGCCTCCGCGTCCTCGGCGGCCCGCACCGCCGACGGGCCTGCCCGCAGCACCCGGACCAGGGCCTGGGCGAGATCGGCCGGAGCGGGCTCGACACCCGCGTCCCGGTACTCCCGCAGCCGCTCCACCAGGACCGGCGGATCGATCGCCCCCGTGAGCCGGGTCGGCGCGGCGAGCAGGAACGGCAGCGCGTCCGTGCCGGCCAGAACGGCGGCCTCCCACAACCGGGCGTCGAGGACGCCCGAAAGAACCTGATGCAGACAGAGGTCCGCGGCGTGCCCCTTGGAACGGTGGAAGTCGGCGAGCGTCGGGTTCAGCACACCGAGGAGCCCCGCCAGCACCACATGGATCCCGTGCGCCTCATGGGTGAAGTAGTGGGTCTGCTGCTCCCACCGGTGCGGCGGGAACGCCTCCCGCACCGCCTCCACGACGGCCGCCCGGTCCCGGTGGGCGTGCCGCACCAGCCCGTCGAGCGCCCGCTCGAACGCGACGGGATCCTCCGGGAGCCGCTTCCCCACCAGCTCCGCCACAAGCTCCTCGACGGTCGCCGCCGGGGGCGCCGGTCGCTGCGCCTCCGGCACCGGCGGCAGGATCTCCTCGTACGGAAGCACCGCCTCCCGCACGAGGTCCGCGCCGAACAGCTCCTCGGCGGCCCGCCGGTGCACCGGGCCCAGCAGCGCGGCGGCCTCGCCCAGCTCGCGCCGCACCTCGGGGGACACGGCGGCCAGATGACGGCCGGCCAGCCCGAGGGCCCGCTCCTGTATCCCGGTGTCCTCGCTCCCGAAGGCCTCCGCCAGGGCGGGCAGCAGCTCCCCGGCCGCGCCGGGCTCCCGCGCCAGCACCTGGCCGACCAGTGCCAACTGGGCCCGTACGAGCTTCTTCTCGGTGCGGAGCAGCACTCCGGACGTCATCTCCGCCAGCGCCCCGACGGGCAGCGCCCCCGCCGAGGCGAGCTCCGCCAGGACGTCCTGGGCGTATCCGGCGACCGGCGACGGGGCGTCGGCCGCGATGCCGACCCAGTCCGGGGCCCGCGACCGCAGCTCCTCCGCGTCCGGGGCGAGCAGCCGCACCGTCTCCAGGGTGAGGCGCAGGCTCCGGAGGGGGCCGCCGCGCAGCAGCCGGGACACGCACGTGTCCATGACCTGGGCGCGGTCCAGGACCCCTGCCTCGACGAGCGTCCGCAGCGCCGGGGGCCAGCGTCCCTCCGTCCTGCGGCCGATCGGTCCGGTCAGCCGCTCCGGGGGCTCGGCCATCGCGAGGACGTGCGCCACCAGGACCGGCGTCTGCGGATCCTCCCGGAGCCGCTCCACGAGCCGGTCACCGGTGAGGTGCCGGGTCCAGCCGGTGACGTAGCCGTCGGTCGGGGGGACCGTGTACCCGGAGCGGACCACGAGGCCGTGGAGCAGCGGGTAGCTCTCCGCCGCCACGGCCCGGCGCCGCGACAGGCGCCGGGCCAGCTCCGCCGCCCACTCCGGGGCGGGATCGCCGAGCGCCGCGAGCGCCAGGGGCCCGTCCTCCTCCCGGACCGCGAGGTCCCGTGCCTCGAGCCAGCTCGCCGCCGCCGCGGGCGTCGTGACACAGCCGGCGCCCGCCACGCACAGCGCGCTCCGGATGCGGTCCGGTACGTGGGGCGGTTCGGCCCACTTCCCGTCGCGCACCTCGGCGCGCAGCGCCTTCAGACGGGTGAGCGCGGCCTTGCGCCCGGCGGCGTCGAGCAGCGCGAGGAGCGCCGGCACCTCGCCGGTCTCACCGGCGAGCACGGCCGCGAGCAGCACGTCGACGCGGGAGCCGGGCCCCACGCCGACGGGTGCGGTGCCGGCACCGCTGTCCGTCCCGGTCCTCATCCCCATACCGTCCCCCATCCCGATCTCCGGGCGCTGGTTTTCCCTCCGCCACCGGCCGGTGAGGCCGGTGGCGGAGGGCGCGCCCGTACGGATCACGTCACGGGAACGACGTTAGGCCGCCCCACTGACAATCACCGGATTCCGGTCGGCGCACCGGACCTGACCCGGGGTCACTGCCCGACCCTCCCCGGCTGGAGCACCTTGCTGAACAGCACCGTCCCGCCCTCGGCCCGCAGCCGTACGGTCAGCTCGCCGCTGTGGCCGTCGATGTCGACCTCGCCGAAGTACTGCGGGCTCTCCATCGGCGACAGGTTCGCCCGCTCCGGCGCCCGCACGAACACCCGCTCGGGACCGAAGGTCGCGTCCAGCGCGTTCGCCGGGAAACCGCCCGCCGCCAGCGGGCCGGACACGAACTCCCAGAAGGGGGCGAAGTCCTGGAAGGCCGCCCGCTCCGGCGCGTAGTGCTGCGCCGACGTGTAGTGGACGTCGGCCGTCAGCCACACGGTGCCGGTGATCCGCCGGTGCTTCACGAACCGCAGCAGCTCCGCGATCTGGAGTTCCCGGCCCAGCGGGACACCCGGGTCGCCCTGCGCGATCGCCTCGAAGTTCGCGGCCCCGTCCGGGACGACCAGACCGATGGGCATGTCCGCCGCGAGCACCTTCCACACCGCCCGGGACGCGGCCAGCTCCCGCTTCAGCCACGCGAGCTGCTCGGCGCCGAGGATGCCGGTGGTGTCGTCGGCCTGCCGGCCGGGCGAGTTGGCGTTCCGGTACGAACGCATGTCGAGCACGAACACGTCGAGCAGCGGCCCGTACCGCACCACCCGGTGCATCCGCCGCTCGTGCCCGTCACCGCGCGCGTGGAGCGTGGAGACCGGGAAGTACTCGCCGAACGCGCGCGACGCGCGGGCCGCGAGGACGTCCACGTCCTTCTCCGTGTAGCGGGGATCGTCCAGGATCTGCCCGGGGTACCAGTTGTTCCGCACCTCGTGGTCGTCCCACTGCACCACCGACGGCACCTGCGCGTTGAACGCGCGCACGTTGTGGTCGAGGAGGTTGTAGCGGAAGTTGCCCCGGTACTCGTCGAGGGTCTCGGCGACCTTCGCCTTCTCCGGCGTCGTGACGTTCCGCCAGATCCGCCCGTCCGGCAGGGTCACGCTCGGCTGGATGACCCCGTCGGCGTAGATCGTGTCGCCGCTGCACAGGAAGAAGTCCGGGTCGAGCCGGCGCATCTCCTCGTACGCCCGAAAGCCCCCGATATCCGGGTTGATGCCCCAGCCCTGCCCCGCGATGTCCCCGGACCACAGGAAGCGGACGCCGTCCCGGCGCCGGTCCGGGGCCGTGCGGAAGGTGCCGGTGACCGGCTCGCCCGTCCGGCGCGGATCGTCCGGGTCGACGAGTGTGACCCGGTAGTGGACCTGCTCGCCGGCGGGCAGGCCGCGCAGGGCGGTGGTGCCGGTGAAGTCCGTGCCCGCGCCGATCAGCGGCCCGAGGTGGCGGCGCGCGCGGCGGAAGGACTCGGTCGCCGAGGTCTCGACGAGCATCCGCGCCGGGCGGTCCGCGCGCACCCACACGAGACCGGACGAGGCCGTGACGTCACCCGCCTGCACACCCCACCCGGCCCGGGGCCGTCCCGAGAGCGCGAACGCCGGGGCGGCGAGGCCGGTGCCGCCGAGGGTGAGCGCCGCCGACGCGGCCAGCGAGCCGCGCAGGACGCTGCGCCGCGCGGGGGAGGGGGAGGAGCCGGGCACGGGAAGGGACATGAAAGGACCTCCGGGGTCGGGTCGTTCAGGTCGTCGTCGGTGCGCCGCCCGGGCCTGACGGCCGGGTGCGCCGCCCCATGCCTAGCGGCCGGGTGCGGCGCCCGCGCGAACCCCGCGTGAACAGATCGCCCGTCCGGCCGCGCGTCACTCCCGCCCGAGCGCCTCCGCCACGAGCCGGATCCCCGTCATGACGGCCGAGGGCGTCAGGTGCGCGTACCCGACGACGAGCCGGACGTCGCCGTCGGCCGGCCGGGCCGTGCCGTACTCGTCCAGGGACCGCAGGGCCACCCCGGCCTCCGCCGCCCGCGCCAGGAACCGCTCCGGCGGCCCGAACCGCGCCGGTACGCGCGCGATGACGTGGAGCCCGGCCGCGATCCCGCTCACCCGGGTGCCGGGCAGGTGCTCCGCGAGCGCGGCGAGCAGCGCGTCCCGCCGCTCCCGGTAGGCGCGTTGGCAGCGGCGCAGCTGCCGGTCGTAGCCGCCGCGCGCCACGAACTCCGCGAGGACGGCCTGGTCGAGTACGGGATTGCCGAGGTCCATCGTCCGCTTGCGTTCGACGACCTCGTCGAGCAGTGCCTCCGGTACCAGCATCCAGCCGAGCCGCATCCCCGGGGCCAGCGACTTGCTCACCGAGCCCGCGTACGCGACCCGCTCCGGGTCGAGGCCCTGGAGCGCGCCGACGGGCGCCCGGTCGTAGCGGAAGTCGCCGTCGTAGTCGTCCTCCAGGACATAGCCGTCGACCGTGCGCGCCCAGTCCAGGAGCGCGGCGCGGCGCTCCGCCGACCAGCTGATGCCCGAGGGGAACTGGTGCGAGGGCGTCACGACGACCGCCCGTACCCCGGAACGGGCGAGCGGCCCTGGGCGCAGGCCCTCCTCGTCCACCGGCAGCCACACCGTCTCCATGCCGGTCGAGGCGAACAGCCGCCCGTGCTCGGGGCTGCCGGGATCCTCGATCCCGATCCGGCGCAGCCCGCGCGCGTGCAGCACGAATCCGAGCAGCGTCGACGCCTGGGCGACACCCGAACAGACCACGAGCCGCTCGGGATCGGCGACCACGCCCCGCCGCCGTGCCAGCAGCGCGGCGAGTGCCTCGCGCAGCGCGGGCAGCCCGCGCGGATCCGGGTAGCCGAGCACGGGGTGGGGGAGCCGGGCGAGCACGGACCGCTGCACGGCCGCCCACGCGCCGCGCGGGAACAGCGACAGGTCAGGGGTCCCCGGGCGGAAGTCCACCCGCACCCCGGGCGCCCCGGCGGTCAGGTCGCGGGCCCCGCGCACGGCAGCCCGGGCCGCCCCGCTCACCCAGGTCCCCGCACCCCGGTCGCTGCGCAGGTACCCCTCGGCCGTCAGCTGCTCGTACGCCTCGGTGACGAGTCCCCGCGAGACGCCGAGGTCGGCCGCGAGCGCCCGGCTCGACGGCAGCCGCGTCCCGGCCGCCAGCCGCCCGGCGCGCACCGCCTCCCGCAAGGCCTCCTGCAACGCCCGCCCGCGCCGCCGCGCCGGAGCGCCGGCGGCCGGCAGGAGCAGCTCCCAGGCCGCCTGTCCCTGGCTCGTCATGTCGTCTGGCCCTTCTCGCTCCGCCGGTACGGGAGTTCGCAGGCCGGCTCGGTGCGGGGGAGACGCGTCCCGCGGTCCCCGTGCGGAAGGCGCGTCGATCAGTCCCGTTCGGGGACCATGATGCCGAGCCCGTCCGCGGGTTCGTGCCGCACGTCCAGGGACAGGTGCCCCGACAGGGCGTGGAGGAAGTCCGGCGCGTCGAACATCGCTCCGGCCGAGGCGACGCCCGTCGTGCGGGTCCGGCCCGTGAGGATCCGGTGGACCGCCTCCACCGCGAGCGGCGCGGTGACCGCGTAGATGTCCTGCCCCGCGGCGACGGCCCGGCGTTCCCTGCCGCCGGAGCGCACGACGACGTCCACGAGGAAGGTCTGCGCGGACCGCCCGCGCGCGTCGACGGCCGTCGGTGCCGCCGCTTCCGGCGCCGACAGGTCCCGGGCCGCGTCGACCGCCATGTACGTGCGCACCTCGGGAACCTTCAGATGGCTGGGTACGGTCACGACGTCGGCCATCGTGAACTCGCCGATGACGGGCCGGGTCCCCAGGGGCGCGGGGAACGGCCACTCCACGACGGAGAACGCGTCGTCGTGGTACTCCAGCCGGCCGCCTGCGTAGCGGACGTGCCGGCCGTCCCGCCGTTCCCGGGAGACCTTGCCCGCCGCGAGGGTACCCGCCGTGGGGTGCCAGCTGCTCAGCCCGTACGCGACGTGCACCTCGTCGGCCGCGGTCCAGTCGCCCATGGCCGTGGTGGCGAGGAGGTCCCCGAGGCCGCCGTAGAAGGCCATCGCGGGGACGATCGCCGTTCCCGCGGCGCGGGCCCGGTCCGCGAAGCGCGCGAAGGTGTCGGCGTTCGCCTCGATCTCGGCCGCCACGTCCACGTACGGGATCCCGGCGCGCAGGGCGGCCTCGATCACGGGCGCGCCGGTCACGGCGAACGGCCCGGCGCAGTTGATCACGGCCGCGGCGCCGTCGAGCGCCCGGTCGAGCGAGGCGGGGTCGTCGGCCGACGCCGGGCGGACGACGAGCCCCTCGTGGCGCGCGGCGAGCGAGTCCAGCCTGTCGGCGTCGCGCCCGGAGAGCACCGGCGCGAAGCCCCGGTCGAGGAGCTCCGCCACCACGAAGCGCCCGGTGTGACCGTAGGCGCCGAACACCACGACCTTCTGACCCGATCCCATGACTTCTCCCGCCGTTCCCGGTCACCCGAAGGCGCCCGGTTGTCGAATGTTGAACTACCTTCATCCTGGCGGCCGGTGCGGCGGCTCGCCAGAGTCCGGAACGACATCCCCCGTACAATTACGGACATGCGTACGCTCGCACTGGCCGTCACCGACGGCATGCTGCACTTCGAACTCTCGCTCGCCCAAGAGGTGTTCGGCTCCGCCCCGGACGCCGTGGACGTCCCCTGGTACGACGTGACCCTCTGCGGTCCCGGCCCCGCGCGCGTCGAGCGGTTCCGCCTCGAACCCGACCACGGGCTCGACCGGCTCCGCCACGCGGACACGGTGATCGTCCCCGGCTGGGCCGACATCGACGCGGAACCGTCCGCCGAGCTGGTCGACGCGGTCCGCGCGGCCCACGACGCGGGCGCGCGCGTGGCATCCCTCTGCACGGGAGCGTTCGTCCTGGCCGCCGCCGGACTCCTCGACGGCCGGCGCGCCACCACGCACTGGGCGCACACCGAAGCGCTCGCCCGGCGGTACCCCCGGGTCGAGGTCGATCCCGACGTCCTCTACGTGGACGACGGCCAGGTGCTCACCTCCGCCGGCAAGGCCGCCGCGATGGACCTCTGTCTGCACCTCGTCCGCCTCGACCACGGCTCGGCGGTCGCCAACGCGGTCGCCCGCCGCCTGGTCGTGCCGCCGCACCGCGACGGCGGCCAGGCCCAGTTCGTCACCGCCCCCGTGCCCGTCCGCGAGGACCACCCGCTCACCGAGCTGCTGCCCTGGGCCGTCGAACGGCTCGGCGAGCCGCTGACCGTGGAGGACCTGGCCCGCCGGGCCCGGATGAGCTCGCGCCACCTCGGCCGCCACTTCCGGGCGGCGACCGGCACCACCCCGCTCCAATGGCTGCTCACGCAGCGGATCCGCCGTGCCCAGGAGCTTCTGGAGGCCACCGACGACAGCGTCGACGCCATCGCCGAGGCGACCGGCATGGGCACGGCCACGACCCTCCGCCGGCACTTCCACCGCACGGTCGGCGTGCCCCCGGACACCTACCGCCGCACCTTCCGCACCCGCACGGCCGACGTGCCCCGGGCGCCCTCCGCGCCCGCCCCGCCCCGGGCGCGGCGAAGTGGTCCCCGATGACGTGACGGAAGTGGACCTCAACCCGGGCCGCCCCGCTTCCTAACGTCGGGGGCATGAACGCGAACGCCCTGCGCGGGGTCCTCCTGGTGACCCTCGCCTACGCCCTCGTCGGCGCCTCCTTCACCGCCAACAGCCTGCTCGGCGCCTATCCGTACGCGGGCGGCCAGGCGCTCCGCTACGGCGCCGCCTGCCTGCTCCTGCTTCCCCTGCTCGGCCGCGGCGGGCTCGCCCCGCTGCGGGTCCTGACCCCCCGCCACTGGCTGCGGCTCGCGGCCCTCGCGGCCGTCGGCATGGTCGGCTTCAACCTCGCCGTCCTGGCCGCGGAACGGACCGCGGAGCCCGCCGTCCCCGGCGTCCTGGTCGGCTGCGCCCCGGTCGTCGTCGCCGTCCTCGTCCCGCTGACGGAAGGCCGCAGGCCCGCCCCCGCCGTGCTGTACGGGGCGCTGCTCGTCGCGGCCGGTGCCTTCACCGTCCAGGGCTGGGGGCGTACGGACCCGGCCGGGATCGGCTGGTCGGTGGCGGCGCTCGCGGGCGAGGTGGGCTTCACCGTCCTCGCGGTCCCGGTCCTGCGGCTGCTCGGGCCGAAGCTGCTGACGGCCGCCGTGTGCGGGATCGGCGCGGCCGAGGCGGCTCTCGTCGGCCTCGTGGTGGACGGCGCCGGGCTCGTCCGGATGCCGACGGCCGTCGAGGCGGGCGCCCTGGTCTGGCAGGCCGCCCTGGCCACGGTCGTCGGGTTCGTCCTCTTCTACATGGGTGTCCAGCGCGTCGGCATGGAGAGGGCCACGCTCTACACCGGGGCCATCCCGATCGCCGCCGCGCTCAGCGCCGCCCTGGTCGGAGGCGCCGCCTTCGGCCTCCCGCAGGCGGCCGGCAGTCTCCTGGTGGGCGCGGGCGCCGCCCTGGGCACCGGCCTCTTCTCACGCCGCCGGGATGCGGCGGCCGCCGTCCAGGATCACGCGCGCGACCAGGGCCGGATCGTCGTTCATCGGCACGTGGCCGCAGCCGGGCAGGCGGACCAGGCGCGCGCCGGGCAGGGTGTGCTTGGCGCGGACGCCCTGGCGGCGCAGCAGCAGCCGGTCGCGGGTGCCCCAGGCGACGGTGACGGGCACCGCCGGGACGTCGTCGCGGAAGAGGGCGGTCCGGCCCGCGGCGAGGGTCTGGTGGAAGCCGGTGGCCTCCCGCAGCGCGAGCGTCTCGGCGACGACGGCCTCGGGTGACCGGCGGCCGGGCCGCGCGTAGATGGTGCTGGTGAGCGCGGTGCGCCCGGCGGCCGTGCGCGCGAGGCGTTCGATCACCGGGACGGGCAGCGACAGGGCGGCGCCGCGCATGGCCCGCAGCGTCCCGAAGGCGTACCGCCGCTCGCCCTCGGACCAGAAGCCGGCGGGGGAGAGGGCGGTGACCGAGCGCACCCGCTTCTCCCGGCCCAGCTCCAGGGCGAGCAGCCCGCCCAGCGAGTTCCCCGCGACGTGCGGCCGGTCGAGGCCGACCGCCCGGCAGAAGGCGCCGAGCACGGGGACGACCGTGGACAGGTCGTACGGGACGCCGTCCGGCAGCCCCTCGGAGGCCCCGAAGCCGGGTAGGTCGACGGCGATCACGTCGCGTTCGGCGGCGAGGACGTCGAGGACGGGTTCCCAGGCCTGCCAGTGGTGCCCGATGCCGTGGAGCAGCAGCAGGGGTTCGCCCGAGCCCCGCCGCTCGTACGTCAGGGACGTCGTGCGGGGACCCGCCGGGGTCTCGATCGTGAACGCGGTCCGTGCGGGCATGCGGGCTCCTCGGTTCCTCGTGCGGCGCTTCGTGAACACCGGCGGGCGCCAGCTTTTAGACGTCTCGTCAGTAAGGATTACCGTTCGGTAGGCCCGAGTTCAAGACGGGAGCCGGAAACTGGACAGGGCCGGTGGCGTGGGCTGGGATGGACGGGTGCCCACCGACACCGACACGCTCACCGAACTCTTCGAGGCGCACCGCCCGATGCTCCTCGGCGTCGCCTACCGGATGCTCGGCCGCACCGCCGACGCCGAGGACGTCGTCCAGGAGGCCTGGCTGCGCTGGACCGCCGCGGACCGCGCAGCCGTCCGCGAGCCCCGCGCCTTCCTCGTACGCATCACCACCCGGCTCGCCCTCGACCGGCTCCGCCAGGCGCAGGCGCGCCGCGAGGCCTACGTCGGACCCTGGCTCCCCGAACCGCTCGTCACCGACTTCGGCCCCGCCGCCCCCGACACCGCCGAGCGCGCGCTGCTCGCCGACTCGGTCTCGCTCGCCGTCCTCGTGGTGCTCGAATCGCTCTCCCCGCTGGAGCGGGCCGTCTTCGTGCTGCGCGAGGCCTTCGGCTTCCCGTTCGGGGAGATCGCCACCGCCCTCGACCGCTCCGAGGCGGCCGTGCGGCAGCTCGCCGGACGCGCCCGGCGTCACGTCGACGAGGGCAGACCGCGCTACGACGTCGACCCGGCCGAGCGCCGCGACCTCACCGAGCGCTTCCTCTCCGCCGCCGCCGGCGGCGATCTCGGCGAGCTCCTCGCGCTCCTCGCGCCGGACGTGCGACTCGTCGGCGACAGCGGCGGCAAGTCCAAGGCGCCGCTGCGGATCATCGAGAGCGCCGACAAGGTCGGCCGCTTCCTCGCCGCCGTCGCCCAGGGCGGGGACGCACTCTACGAGGTGCGCTTCCTGGAGCTCAACGGCGCCCCGGCCGTGCTCGTCCTCGCCGACGGGAAGCCCGACTCCGTCTTCCAGGTCGAGACGTGCGAGGGACTCGTCCGGTGCGTCTACATCATCCGCAACCCCGACAAGCTCCGGGGCCTCGTGGACGCCGCCGACGCCTGACCCCGATCACGCCATGCGGCGCGATCTCGCCCCGTCTCCCGCCCGGGACGCGGGGCGTTTTGCTGCGCGGGGCTCACGGGGGCGCGAACGTCCTGTGAACGATCTAGGTCAGAGGGTCACATTCAGGGTCGTTCGACGGAGGATTGGTCTTGACCAAGGGGGTGGCTCGCCTTATGGTCGCAGAGTTAGTGCAGGAACCTTTAATAAACAAGGGCGCGGAAAAACGCCGCGGGACACGGCGAATTGCGGAGGATCAGGGTGGGGACCACGCAGCTGGCATCGGTACCGGAGCCGAAGTACCAGCACCTCAAGACAGTCATCGGTGAAGCGCTCGACTCGGACTTCGCCGTCGGCGAGATCCTGCCCAACGAGCGCGAGCTCGCGGCACGCTTCGGCGTGGCCCGCGCCACGCTCCGCCAGGCCCTGGAGCAGCTGGAGCTGGAAGGCCGCCTGCAGCGACGCCGCGGCGTCGGCACCACGGTCGCGCCGCCGCGCGTCGGCGTCGACGTCTCCACCACCCAGCACGCCTGGCCCGGTGTCGGCGACGACGCCTGGCTGCCCCAGGACTCGGCGGCCGACGTCGCCCCGGCCGCCGTCGCGCGGGTCCTGGAGACCGGACCCGACGAGCAGGTGCACGTCGTCCGCCGCCTCCGCGTCAGCCAGGGCCAGGCGGTCGCCGCGGAGCTGCTCTACGTGCCCGCCGGCTCCGTCCCGGCCCTCAGCGCCATCGACGCCCCGCCCGGGCCCGCCCGCGCCCGCGCCGTGCTCCGCGAGCTCCAGCACCTCGCTCTCGACGGCCAGGACCGCGCCGTGGAGCTCGGATCCGCCCGCGCCGACGACGCCAAGGAGCTCGACCGGCTGCCGGGCGCGCCCGTCCTCGTCGTGACGACCCGCTACCTCTCCGACGGGCGCACCGCCGCCGTCTCCGTGGCCACCTACCGCGCCGACACCTGCCGCCTCACCTTCGGCGACTCGGTCGACCTGGTGATGGCCTCGTAGGGGACCCGCCCGACCACGACGTCGGCCCGCCACCGGGAGCACTCCCGG